>NZ_CP035501.1:4520833-4821250 GCF_004135585.1 Sphingosinicella sp. BN140058
TGCCTGGCTGATCCGCATCCAGGATGGCGACCAGTTCGGCAGCGGCTTCGTCGAGCTGAACCCCAATTCCAAGATCCCGGCCTTGCTCGATCGTAGCGGTGCCGAGCCGGTGCGCGTGTTCGAATCCGGTGCGATCCTGACCTACCTCGCCGAGAAGTTCGGCGCTTTCCTGCCCGCGTCGGGTCCGGCGCGAGCCGAGACCTTGTCCTGGCTGTTCTGGCAAATGGGCAGTGCGCCGTTCCTCGGTGGCGGCTTCGGCCATTTCTACGCCTACGCGCCGATCAAGATCGAATATGCGATCAATCGCTATGCGATGGAGGCCAAGCGCCAGCTCGACGTGCTGGATCGCAGGCTGGCAGAGAGCGAGTACATTGCGGGAGCCGAATACAGCATCGCGGACATGGCGATCTGGCCCTGGTACGGCGTGCTTGCCAAGGGTGAGATCTACGACGACGCCGGCACCTTCCTGCAAGTCCAGGATTATGCCAACGTTCAGCGCTGGGCCGAGCAGGTCGGCGCCCGCCCGGCCGTGCGGCGCGGACGCATGGTCAATCGCGTGACCGGCGATCCCTCCAGTCAGCTTCACGAGCGCCACGACGCCGGCGATTTCGAGACAAGAACTCAGGACAAGTTGCAGCCCGGCAGCAAATGAGCCGCCGCGCGGGTCCGAGCGAAGCTATTTCGTGAACATGAAAGTACCGGTGACGTGCGCCACCGGATCTGCGGCATCGCCGTCATGGGCAACGCCGCGGACGAAAGCGACGCTGCTGGTGACGCGGTAGCATTCGCCGCGGCCGACGATGCGGTGGCCGGGTGTGGCGGGGCGGAGATAGTCGACGCGCAGATCGAGCGTCGCCTGATGGCGGAAGCGGCCGAGCCTCACCCAAATCGCCATGCTCGTCGCCATGTCCATCAGGCTGATGATCGGGCCGGACGCGATCACGCCGGTCTCGAGCACCCCGATCAGGCTTTCGGAATAATCGAGGCCGAGTTCGACCCAGTCCTCGCCATGATCCTCATAGGTGATGCCGAGTGACCCGCCATGGCCGACCCGTCCGGCGAAATCCGTGAACAACTTCGGATCGAAGCCTTGCATCCGGGACAGATCGGTCGCGCTAGTCACGCCGCCAGCCGCTCTGCGGTATCGCGGACCAGAGCGATCATGTTGGGGATGCCCTGAGTGCGGTTGGAGCTGAGCTGGGACTTGAGGTCGAACGGGGCGAGCGCCGCCTCGATGTCGGTGTCGACGATCTGCCGCGGGCTCTTGTCCTGCACGGCAAGCAGCACCAGCGCGACGATCCCTTTGGTGATCGCGGCATTGCTGTCGGCCAGGAAGTGCAGGGTGCCGTCGTCGCGCGGCACCGGATAGACCCAGACCGAGGCCGAGCAGCCGCGGACCAGGGTCGCATCGGTTTTGAGCGGGTCGGGCATCGGCTCGAGGTCGCGGCCGAGATCGATCAGCAAGCGATAGCGATCGTCCGGATCGAGCAGTTCATAATCGGAATGGAGGTCCTGGAGCGCGGTCATGGCCGCTCCGCTATCAGAGCGGCGCCGGTCCGAGAAGCCGTGTCAGGATCGGCCGTCGGCGATCGCCTCCAGCCGCCGGACCCGCTCGCGCAGCCCGGCGAGTTCGATCCGGCCGTGGGTGCCTGCGGCCGGCCCGTCCAATTCCAGCCGCTTCAGCGCCAGCCATCCGCGCCAGCCGCGCAGCAGCGCAAGGCTGGTCAGAGCGGCCCCGCCGAGAAAGGCCGCGGCGAAAGCGAGGAGAAGGACGGGTTCGGCCACCGTCACCGATCCCGCAATTCTTCGATCTGGCGGGAGAGGCTGTTCTCGCGGTCGGTGGCGATGCGTTCGAGCACGGCGACGCGGTCGCGCAAGGTCTTGAGCTCTTCCCTCATCCGCAGCGTGTCGGGATCATCCCCGCGCGCAGCGAGATTGCCGCCGTGGCGATAGCGCGCCTTAATCACGGTCGAAATCATCACGATCAGAACGATCAGGACGACCATGCTGTATTGATTCATGTCTTCACTCCTGGCGCCCCTTCGGTGGGCGCAGCCCTGCGCCGCTGCCGGTCGGGCGAAGGCCGCTCAGTGCAGCGGCCGATTCTTCAACGCTTCGATCTCGTCCGCCGCGGCAATGCCGCGGTCGGCGGCGAAGCCTTCCAGCACCCGCATTCTTTGCTGGAGCCGTTCGACCTGGGCGGCATAGAGCGCCGCCCGTTCCGCAGTGGCGAGGCCGAAGGCTTCGAGCTGCGTCTGCCGGAGGTGGTTCTTCCGCCTCTGAGCCTCGGCGACAACGGCGGCCAGGCCGAGCCCCATGATGCAGAGCAGGACGAGCGTCAGCAAAGGTAACATCGTCTCGTCTCAGTTCAGCGGACGGTCGCGGAGCTTCTCGATCTCGTCCGAGATGGTCAGCCCCTTGTCGGTGACGATCCGCTCCAGCACGCGGACGCGCTGCTCTAGCCGCTCGGTATGCGCGGCATATTGGGCGGCACTCTCCGCGGTGCGGTTGCCGAGCAGCTCCAGCTGCCGTTCCTTGAACTTCAATTGACGCTTGTAGATGTCGCCGAGCACGCCGGCGATCACCGGTATCCCGACCACGATCATGAAGAAGATCAGCATCGAACTAGGCATGGTGAACTCCGATCAGTTGCGCGGAACGCGCAGGGCTTCGATTTCCTGGGTGAGGCGATGGCTGTCGTCGGTGACGATCCGCTCGACGGTGGCGAGCCGGTCCTTGATCGAGCCGAGCTCCGCGCGCAGCTGGGCGTTCTCGCTGCTCAGCAGCTTGATGCGCTCGATCGCTTCCTCGCCATTCTTCTTCGGGTAAACCGCCTGGCCCCAGGCGCCGTCGAGGGGGTAGCCGTTCTTGATCCGGAGCCAGGTGGTGAACACCCAGCCGCCGATCGCCACGCTGACGATGATCGCGATCATCGGGAAGAGCTGACTGACGATTGCCACCTTCTCTGCAGACATGTTCAATCTCCTTTCAGCCGGCGCTCAGGCCTGGCGAAGCAGTTCGATTTCGCGGGCGGTGCGTTCGGCGGGGTCGGTCGCGATCCGCTCGAGCACGGCAAGCCGCTCCTCGAGGCGCCCGACCTGACCGCGCAGCGTCTCGTTTTCGTCGACGAGCGTGCGCACGGTGCCGGCGCTCTCGTTTCCCACGGCGCGGTACCGCGCCCGGATCCAGGTCGTCAGCGTGATCAGGATGACGGCCGATCCGATGGCGATGGTGATGATCAGGAAAATGGCGAGATTTTCGTCCATCTTCAGCTTTCCCCTTGTTTGCCCTGCCGAAGCGACTTCAGCGAAGCTGTTCGATCTCACGGGCGAGCCGCCCATGCGAGCTGGTGACGTAGGTTTCGACGTCGGCGAGCCGGCGGTCGAGCTCCCGGAAGCGCGAGCGGACGTCGCGGACGGTGCGCGCCGGCGAGGCGCGCACGCCCTGCCAGAACTTGGCCTGCTCCGGAGTTTCGTATTTGAGCTCCTGCGGCTTGTTGGGCGCGAGCCAGGCGGCGGCGAGATAGGCGAGGACGGTCATGCCCGAGCCGAGCAGGGTGAGAACCACCATGCCGATCCTGACCAGGGTCACGTCGATGCCGGTATAATCGGCGATCCCGGCGCAGACGCCCATCCACTTCTTGTTGTGCCGATCGAGGTAGAATTTGGTGTGACGCGGGGTCATTGGCCGATCCTTCTCGGCTGGTTGCTGACGGACTGGCTTTCGCCGAACGACGATCCGGAGGTTCCGGCGTCGGAAAAGGAGGAGGGACGACGCTCTTCCAGCGCATCGGTGATCGGGTCGCAGCCGACCGAGCGCCAGTTCGGATTCTCGGCCGTCATGATGCGTTCGATCGAGCACATCCGGTCGTCGAGGCGGCGCGCCATCTCATGCAGTTCGTCGAGCAATTGCTCGTCCTCGCGGGTGAGTGTCGCCTGGCTCTTCCAGCGCGTGATGTAGTGAAAGATCAGCCAAGGCAGGCCGATGAACAGGATCGGCACCACGACGATCGGAACGATGATGTCCTCCATCGTCTCAACCCTCCTGCGGCCGGCCGCCGAGGCGCGCCTTCAGCGCCTCGAGCTCGGCATCGACCTTTTCGGCGTTGCGCAGCTCGGCGATTTCTTCCTCGAGCGTCTTCGGCGGCGCACCGAGCGCCAGCGCATCGGCGCGGCCCTCGGCCATGTCGGCCCGGCGTTCGAGCACGTCGAAGCGGGAGAAGGCATCGTCGACCTTGCCGCCCGAATACATTTCACGCAGCCGCACGCGGTTCTCAGCGCTTTCGAGGCGGCTCTGGATCGCATTCTGGCGGGTGCGCGCTTCGCGGATCTTGCCCTGCAGCTTGGCGATGTCCGCTTCCGACGCGCGCAGACCTTCGTCGAGCAACTCGATTTCGGTGCGGAGGCTGTCGGCCATGTCGCCCGCCTTCTGCTTTTCGACCAGAGCGGCCTTGGCGAGGTCCTCGCGGCCCTTGGACAGAGCAAGTTCGGCTTTCTCCACCCAGCTCTCCTGGAGCTTGTCGAGCCGTCCGATCTGGCGCCGCATTTCCTTCTGGTCGGCGATCGTGCGCGCCGCGGAGGCGCGGACCTCGACCAGGGTCTCCTCCATCTCGAGGATGATCATGCGAATCATCTTCGCCGGATCTTCCGCCTTGTCGAGCAGGTCGGTGAAATTCGCAGCGATGATGTCGCGGGTCCGCGAGAAAATACCCATTCGAAACTCCTTATGTGTCTCACCGGCGAACGGGCGGGCAGGGCACTGGGGGCGAGGCCCCGCCCGTCCGTCCGCGATCGGGTCAGGCAAGAGCCTGAACCGAAATCTTGGCTGCGACAAGGCTGACCGGAGTTGTTTCGACGGCACGGGCCGGCCCCACTGCCGCGCCCAGAGCCGTCGCCGTCATGAGCATCGCCGCAAAGGTTGCCAGCACGCTCTCGCCAACTCCGCTCAACTTCATCTCGTGTCTCCCTGACATCGTTCGTGCCCCTCATCCCCGGGGCGTTATGCCCGATCCTTTACAAGGGCCGTGCCAAAGCTCGTAAACGGCGCAAAACTGCCGAATTCGCCGCCGCCGCTATGCTCCAGACCATGTTTTCTCTTGCCAAGAGGTGGGAAAATTGGCCAACATTCAGCAATGGAGCGCACAACCCAACTGGTCGGCCAGTCATCCTCCTTTCTCGATGCGGTCGAGCGTGCGAGCCGCGCCGCGCCGCTTGACCGGCCGGTCCTGGTGATCGGCGAGCGTGGCACCGGCAAGGAACTGATCGCCGAGCGCCTTCACCATCTGTCGAGTCGCTGGGACGGGCCGCTCGTGACGATGAATTGCGCGGCCTTGCCCGAGACGCTGATCGAGGCGGAGTTGTTCGGCCACGAGGCGGGTGCGTTCACCGGCGCGGTCAAGGCGCGGCCCGGGCGGTTCGAGGAGGCGGACGGCGGCACCTTGTTCCTCGACGAGCTGGCGACGCTCAGCCAGGCGGCGCAGGAGCGGCTGCTCAGGGTGGTTGAATATGGCGAGGTGACGCGCATCGGCGCGTCGCGGCCCTTGCGGGTCGACGTCCGCATCGTCGCAGCGACCAACGAGGATCTGCCGCGGCTCGCCGACGAAAATCGCTTCCGCGCCGATCTGCTCGATCGGCTTTCGTTCGAAGTCGTCACCCTGCCGCCGCTCCGCCACCGGACCAGCGACATTCCGATCCTCGCCGATCATTTCGCGCGGCGCATGGCGCTCGAGCTCGAATGGGCGCGCTGGCCGGGCTTTTCGAGCCGCGCGCAGGACCGGCTGCTGGCCTATGATTGGCCGGGCAACGTTCGCGAGCTCCGCAACGTCGTTGAACGGGCGGTCTATCGCTGGGAAGAGCCTGAACAGCCGGTCGACATGATCCAGTTCGATCCGTTCGAGTCGCCGTGGCGGCCGCAGCGGTCGCTGCTCGGCCGCACCGCCGCGCAGGCGGCCGCCGGATCGGCATCGCCGGGGGCGCAGGAACAACAGCCCGCTTTGCCGGCGCCGAGCGCGTCGTCGGCGCACGATCCGGACGGCTGCGCCGATTTCCGGCTTGCGGTGGCCGAATATGAAAAGGCGATTCTGGCGGCGGCGCTCGAACGTTGCCGCTGGAACCAGCGCGCCGCCGCGACCGCGCTCAGCCTCACCTACGATCAACTGCGCCACGCGATGAAACGGCACCAGCTGGCCGGTTAGCGCCCGCCTCTTCGTCGCAGCGCGCTTCGGCCTGATCGCAGCGAATACTGCCTTTTTCGGCGAACATCTGCTATGACGAGGCTCCCTTGAAGGGAGAACCGACTCTGCGCTCGTGTCGGTGCAAAATACGTTGCCGGCGCAGGGTCCAGGAGGAGCTGGACCATGATCGTTCGCAAATTCCTCTTCACCGCCGCGCTCGCCGCTTTCGCGTGCCCGGCCGCTGCCGCTGCCGCGGTCACCGTGCTCGGCAGCAGTTCGGCGCGGATGTGCTACCTCAATGCCGAAAACGGCGTGCACACCTCGCCCGCCAGCCTGGACGATTGCAACGTCGCGCTCGCCACGGAAGGGCTTACCGAGACCGATCGAGTGGCTACCCACGTCAATCGCGGCATTCTCCAGCTCCGCCTCGGGCGGCTGGACGCAGCGGTTGCCGATTTCGACGCTGCGATCGCCCGTGATCCCGATCAGGCCGAAGCCTATCTCAACAAGGGCATGGCGGCGCTGCGGCAAGAGGGTGGCTGGGAGCAGGCGCTGGCCTTGTTCGACACGGCGCTCGCCAAACAGACCAGCCGGCCGGAGCTCGCCTTCTACGGGCGCGCGGTCGCCAACGAGATGGGCGGCCGGGTCAAGGCGGCCTATCTCGACTATCGCCAGGCCAGCGTACTCGCGCCGAAATGGTCGGAGCCGAAGACGGAGCTTGCCCGCTTCACCGTCCGTCAGCCATAGGAGCCGCTCCACCCCCGCGGTGGACGGCAGCCGCATCCGACTCTCTTGGACGCGCGTTGTCGCGGTCCAAGAGAGTGCGACCCCGATCGCGTCCCGGCGGGACGCTCGCGGTCCGGAGGAGAAGAAATCCATGGCGTTCATCCTTCCCGAGCTTCCCTTCGACAAGGAGGCGCTCGGCGACTTCATGTCCGCCGAGACGCTCGAATTCCACCACGGCAAGCATCACAAGGCGTATGTCGACAAGGTCAATGGCTGGCTGGGCGAGAAAGGCCTCGAAGGCGCTTCGCTGAGCCAGGTGATCCGCACCGCCACCGAGCGCGGCGACAAGGGCCTGTTCAACAATTCCGGCCAGATCTGGAACCACAATTTCTTCTGGCAGTGCCTGGCACCCCCGCAGGGCCAGCGCCCGACCGGCAAGCTCGCCGCGCTGATCGAGGAGGGCTTCGGCTCCACCGAGACGATGCTCTCGCAGCTCAAGGACGAAGCGGTCGGCCATTTCGCCAGCGGCTGGGCGTGGCTGGTGCTCGATCAGGACAAGCTCAAGATCACGTCGCTCCACGACGGCGACAACCCGGTCGCGCATGACGGCATGAAGCCTCTGCTCACCGTCGACGTCTGGGAGCACGCTTATTACATCGATTACCGCAACCAGCGCCCGGTCTTCGTCGACGCGGTGCTCAACAATCTGATCAACTGGGAATTCGTCGCCGAGAATCTCGACGGCAACGGCATCGCCCGGGCCGACCAGCAGAGCTGATCGCGTAGGTGTGTGGGTAGATCCTCCCCGAAACGGGGAGGGGGACCGCGCGAAGCGCGGTGGAGGGGGTCTCGAGACCCCCTCCGAATATGTGATTGAAACACGCCGAGTGGGCCTCGTGCCCCCCTCCACCACCGCCTGCGGCGGCGGTCCCCCTCCCCGAGCAGGCTCGGGGAGGAACGAATACACCCCTCCCTGCAAGGGAGGGGATTGGGGGTGGGTGGCCGCGAGGCGGCTCGATGCCGCCGAGTGGCTGATGGGCCCTTCGGCCCATCGAGGAGCGTCAGTCGCGACCCACCCCTTGATCCCCTCCCTTGACAGGGAGGGATATGCGTCGCCGTTCCTACGCCTTCAGCCGGTATCCCGTCCGGAAGATCCACCAGATCACGCCGAGGCACAGCAGCAGGAAGGCGAAGGTCGCCGCCACGCTGACCTCGATCGGAAAGTCCGCGCTGCCGTAGAAGGTCCAGCGGAAGCCGCTGATCAGATACACGACCGGGTTGAACAGGGTGATCGTCCGCCACGGCTCCGGCAGCACCTCGATCGAGTAGAAGGCGCCGCCGAGAAAGGTGAGGGGGGTCACGATCAGCATCGGGATGATCTGGAGCTGTTCGAAGCCCTTCGCCCAGATGCCGACGATGAAGCCGAACAGGCAGAAGGTCGTCGCCACCAGCAGCAGGAACAGGATCATCCATCCGGGATGGAGGATGCTGACCGGCACGAACAGATTGGCGGTGACGAGGATCACCATCGAGATCGCGGTCGCCTTGGTCACCGCGGCGCCGACATAAGCAAGCACCAGCTCGAACGCCGACAGGGGCGCCGACAGCGGCTCGTAGATCGTGCCCAGGAAGCGGGGCATGTGGATCCCGAACGAGGCGTTGAAGATGCTCTCGTTGAACAATGACAGCATCATCAGCCCCGGCACGATGAACGCGCCGTAATCGACGCCGCCAATGTCGCTCATCCGCGATCCGATCGCCGATCCGAACACGACGAAGTAGAGCGAAGTTGTGATCACCGGCGTCGCCAGGCCGGTCCATATCGTCCTCAGGAAGCGGTGCATCTCGAAACGATAGATCGCCCAGACGCCATGGCGGTTGAATGCCCCCACGCTCATGCCGCTTCTCCCCCGCGCCTGTTCGCGCCGTTGCTGCCGTGCCCGTCACCGCCCCGCTCGCTGGTCAGGCTGACGAAGATGTCCTCGAGCGAGCTTTGATGAGTCGCCAGATCCTTGAAGCCGAGGCCGATGTCGCTCATCCGCCGGAGCAGCGAGGGCACCCCGGTGCGCTCGGCATTGGCGTCGAAGTCGTAATGAAGCTCCAGGCCGTCGCCGCCGAGACTGAGATCCCATTCGGAGAGCTCGGCAGGGATGACGGACAGCGCCTCGCTGAGGTTGAGCGTCAGCCGTTTGCGGCCGAGCTTCTTCATCAGCTCGGTCTTCTCCTCGACGAGGATCAGCTCGCCCCGGGAGATGACGCCGACGCGGTCGGCCATCTCCTCGGCCTCCTCGATATAATGGGTGGTGAGGATGATGGTGACGCCGCTCTCGCGAAGCTGGCGGACCAGCTCCCACATGTCGCGGCGCAGCTCGACGTCGACACCCGCAGTGGGCTCGTCGAGGAACAGGATGTCGGGCTCGTGGCTCAGCGCCTTGGCGATCATAACCCGGCGCTTCATGCCCCCGGAAAGCTCCAGGATCTTGGCCTTGCGCTTGTCCCACAGCGAGAGGTCGCGGAGGATCTTCTCGATCAGCGCCGGATTGGGCGGTTTGCCGAACAGGCCACGACTGAGCGCAACGGTCGACCAGACCGGCTCGAAGGCGTCGGTGTGCAATTCCTGCGGCACAAGCCCGATCTTGGTCCGCGCCGCACGATAATCGCGGACGATGTCGTGGCCATCGGCAAGGACGGTGCCTTCGCTTGCGTTGACGATGCCGCACACGATGCTGATCAGCGTGGTCTTGCCGGCGCCGTTGGGTCCGAGCAGCGCGAAGATTTCGCCGCGCCTGATGTCGAGGCTGACGTTCTTCAGCGCTTCATGCCCGCCTGCATAGCGCTTGGACAGGTTGCGGATCGATATCACCGGCTCCATCGCCGCGTCTCCCCTTGGAATATTGTGGTCACTGCGTCGGCGGTATCGGCGGGTCTTCCTTGTCGTCGCCAAGCTGGAGCCCGTGACGAACCAGCATCGGCACGTTGGCGGCGGCGAACAGGAAGGTTGCCGGGATGAACCCCCACAATTTGAAGCCGGCCCAGAAGGTGGTGCTGCTGTTGCGCCAGACCAGTTCGTTGGCGATCGCCATCACCAGGAAGAAGATCGCCCAATTGCGTGCCAGCAGCTGCCAGCCGCGCTCGGAGAGACCCGGATAGGCGGTGCCCAGCACCATCTTCAGCAGGTTGCGGCCGGTGGCCAGACCGAAGGCGAGCAGGGCGGCCACGATCAGATAATAAATGGTCGGCTTGATCTTGATGAAGACTTCGCTGTGGAACCACAAAGTGGCGCCGCCGAGCACCAGCACCATCGCCGCCGAGAACCAGAGCAGGGGCGAGACGTGCCGGTAGCGGACCAGCGACACCGCGATCGCCGCGACGATCGCGATCATGAAGGCGGCGGTCGCCGGGAAGATGCCTAGCGTCAGGTTGACGACGAAGAAGACGAGCAGCGGCCCGAGATCGATCAGCAGGCGCACGCCTGCGCTGGGTTCCTTGCGGCCTGGCTTCGGCTCCGGCATGTCCGGTCCCGCGCTGCTCACGAGGTCAGCCCCGCAATCGCCCGCGCGATCACCCGAGGATCGAAAGGACGCAGATCGTTCATGCCCTCGCCGACGCCGATGGCGTGAATAGGCAGGCCGAATTGCTCGGCAGCGGCGACGAGGACGCCGCCGCGCGCGGTGCCGTCGAGCTTGGTCATGATCAGTCCTGAAACTCCGGCGACCTGCTGGAACACTTCGATCTGGTTGAGCGCATTCTGCCCGGTCGTAGCGTCGAGAACGAGCACGACATTGTGCGGTGCCGCCGGGTTGAGCCGGCCGAGCACCCGCCGAATCTTGGCGAGCTCGTCCATCAAACCCTTCTTGTTCTGCAGCCGCCCAGCAGTGTCGACGATCAGCGTGTCGATGCCTTCCGCCGTCGCCTTCTTGACCCCGTCGAAGACGATCGCCGAACTGTCGCCGCCTTCCGGACCGGCGATGATCGGCACCCCGATCCGATCGGCCCAGACCTTGAGCTGGCCGATAGCGGCCGCGCGGAAGGTGTCGCCGGCGGCGAGCAGCACGCCATAATCCTGTTCCAGGAAGAGATGCGCGAGCTTGGCGATGGTGGTCGTCTTGCCCGATCCGTTGACTCCGACGATCAGGATCACCTGCGGCCGCGGGAAGGCATCGATCTCCAGCGGCTTCGCCACCGGTGCCAGCACTTTCTCGATCTCGTCGGCGACGGTTTCGCGCAGACCCTGCTCGGTCAGCCCGCGCTCGAAGCGCTCGCCGGCGAGCCTTTCACGGATGCGGGCGGCGGTTGCCGGGCCGAGATCGGTGGCGATCAGCGCCTCTTCGATCTCGTCCAGCGTCTGTTCGTCGAGCGCAGCGCGCGCGAACAGCCCACCCAGATTGTCGCCCAGCCGCTCCGAGGTCTTCCGGAACCCCGCCTGGAGCCGATCGAGCCAGCCTGCATCGCTCAAATCTTCTCTCCGACCAGCACTTCGCCATCCACGCTCGTGATCACTGCCTCCACCGTCTTTCCCACCGCGCAGGTGCGGTCCAGCCGCACCGGCGCGAAACTCTCGCCATGGCCGCAGTCGCCGGGCCGCTCGACCAGAACCCGCTGCCGGCTTCCGATCAGGCTCCTGAGCCATGCTGCCTTGCGGCGTCCGCCCGCCTCCCGCAAGCGCCGAGCGCGCTCCCGCGCCACCGGCGGCGGCACTTGCGGCATCCGCGCCGCCGGTGTGCCCTGCTTGGGGGAATAGGGGAAGACGTGCGCCATCACGATGTCGCATTCGTCGATCAGCCGCAGGCTGTTCTCGGCCATGGCGTCGCTCTCGGTCGGGAAGCCGGCGATGAGATCGGCGCCGATCGCGATCTCCGGCCGCACGGCCTTCAGCCGCTGGACGATCTCGATCGCTGCGGCGCGGCTGTGCCGGCGCTTCATCCGCTTCAGCACCAGATCGTCGCCCGCCTGAAAGCTCATGTGCAGGTGCGGCATGAAGCGTGGCTCACCGGTGATGATTTCGAACAGGCGTGCGTCGATCTCGATGCAGTCTAACGACGACAGGCGCAGCCGCGGCAGCGCCGGAACATGGCGCAGGATCCGCTCGATCAGCAGCCCGAGCGACGGCGCGCCGGGAAGATCGGGGCCGTAGCTGGTGACGTCGACCCCGGTCAGCACCACTTCCTCGATCCCGTCGTCGACCAGCGCTTTCACCCGATCGACGACAAGACCGGCGGGGACGGACCGGCTGTTGCCCCGGCCGAAAGGAATGATGCAGAAGGTACAGCGGTGGTCGCACCCATTCTGCACCTCGACGAAGGCTCGCGATCGTTCGGCGAAGCCGGCCACGAGGTGCGGCGCGGTCTCGCGCACCGCCATGATGTCCGACACGCGGATGTCTGCCGCCCCCGAACGGGCGAACGAGGCCGCCTCGAACTTCTCCCGGTTGCCGAGCACGCGATCCACTTCGGCCATAGCCGCGAAGCGCTGCGGTTCGACCTGGGCGGCGCAGCCGGTCACGAACAGCCGCGCGTCGGGACGGGCGCGTTTTGCGCGCCGGATCGCTTGCCGGGTCTGCTTCACCGCCTCGTTGGTCACTGCGCAGCTGTTGACGATGATCAGATCGTGTGCGCCCGCGGCGAGCGCCCGCATGGCTTCGCTCTCGGCGGCATTGAGGCGGCAGCCCAGGGTGACGATTTCGGGGCCGCTCACAGGTCGATCTCACCGGTGAAGACGTCGGTCGCACCGCCGCGCATCCGGATCGTCCCGCCCGGCGACCACGAAATGGTCAAGGTGCCGCCCGGCAAATGAACGGCAACGGGGCTCCTCACCAGCTTGCAGCGGATCGCTGCGACGGCCGTGGCGCAGGCGCCGGTACCGCAGGCACGCGTGAGCCCGGCGCCACGCTCCCACACCCGAAGGCGGATCGAACCGTCTTCTACCGCCGCGACGTTGACGTTGATCCGCTCCGGGAAGAGCGGGTCCTGCTCGATCAACGGCCCAAGGCGTTCGAGATCGATGCCATCGACATCCTCCACGAAGAAGATGACGTGTGGATTGCCGATATTGATCGCCGTCGGATCGCGTAGCTCCTCCCAGCCCGTCGGCATCGCCGCCGTGTCCAGCGGATAGGCGAGCGGGATTTCATCCCAGCCGAACCGGGGCGCACCCATGTCGACCTCCGCCTCGCCCTCGCCGGCCTCGCCCTCCAGGATGCCGGCGACGGTCTCGATCCGGCTGCGGCCGCCGGCGATCAGCGCGACGCAGCGGGTGGCGTTGCCGCACGCCTCGACCTCGCCGCCGTCCGAATTCCAGATCCGCATCTTGAGGTCGGCGACCGCCGAACGGTCGAGCACGATCAACTGATCGAAGCCGATGCCGGTCTGCCGATCACCGAGGGCGCGCGCCGTCGCTCCGTCCATCTCGAGCGGCGCCTCGCGCGCGTCGAAGATGACGAAGTCGTTGCCGAGACCATGCATCTTCCGGAACTGCCGCTTCATCGCGACAGCGCATCTAGGGAGCATGTGCAGGTTAGTCCACCGCAGGCTCCGGCACGCGATCCAGAAGAACGACGCCTTGCGCATTTTTGATGCGCATGATTGTTGGGCATGATGAACAAGTCGGAAGCACGTCTCCAAGGGGTGCGAGCGAGGTGGTCGTCGATTGCCAGTCCGACATCCTCGCCGGCTCAAGACCCGCCTTGCCGTTCCGCTGGTGGAGGCGAGCGAGGCGTTGATGCCGGGACAGCAGCTGATTCCGACGTTCGAAATGTCCCGGGAACGCTATGTCACGATGCCTTATCTCGCGTCCGCGATCCCCGTCGGCGAGATGCAGCGATCACCACGTCGCTGATCGGGGACGAACGGAGGTCAGGGCAGCGTTCTACCTGCTGTTGGTCGGTCCAGAAGCTGTCGCTGGTCCGCGCCGCCGGCTGGCAGTTCCTTTCGTCCACGTGCTAAGCACGATCTGCGCGACCCCGTCGGTGCGCTAAGGAGGCAGATGATGCATGACGCGCCGCCCGTTTTCGCTTCGCCTCCTGTGCCGGCAGGCGGAGATGTGCCGAGAATTTGTCGGCGCGCCATGATCCGATGCGCGTTGGTCGCGTCGCTGGTCAGCGTTCCCGCCGGCGCCCAGGTGAGCGAGGAGATCATCCGCGACACGGCGGGAAGCTGGCAGATCGTTCCCGTCGACGGAAGACCTGCCTGCACCATCGTCCTCAGCGCGGAACGGCTCGGTCCCGAGCGCTGGCGGGCGCGCCCGGATCCGACCTGCGCTGCCGCTGTTCCCGCGTCCGCCGGCGTCACGGGGTGGCGACTTGCCGACGGCACGGTTCTCCTCGACGCCAAGGGAAAGGCCCTCATGACCTTCGTGGAGGACGAGACCGCGGTGCCGACCAGCCCCGATCTGATCAATCCGGAACATTATCTGATGCCCACGGTCGCCGGGTACAGCCATCGGCTCCAACCGGCCGAATGGGCAGGCACGTGGAAGATCGCCCGGCGCGGCAAAAGCCCGTGCACGATCACACTTCGGCAAGCGCCGGACGCGGACGGCGGCTCGCTGGGGAACGTCACCTCCACCTGCGCCAGGGGCAGCGTGCCGGCACGGCTCGAACGCTGGTCTCTCGAAGACCTCAAGCTCATGCTTTGGGGTGAGAACGACGTCGGCCTCGTCTTCGAACCGATCGCGAACGGGCGCTGGACGGCGGAATCCGGCGCCTGGACGCTGTCCAAATAGGGTCCGTTCAGGTGGGTTCGGCGCAGCCGTTGCGGACTTCGCCCGAAACGAGCAGCTGCACGGCGATCGGATAGACCTTGTCCGACATGCCGTCCGAGCATCCGGGCTGCACATTGCTGCGGAGTTCAAACGGCTTGCCCTGGAACGCCCCGGTCCAGGTCTCGCTCTTGCCGTTCTTTTGGTAGCGCGCCCAGATGCGAGTGCCGCTTTGATTCTCGGGATCGGTGTAGGTCACGCAGCGTCCGTCCACCTGCACGTTCCAGAACGGCTCGGTGCCGACCGCCCGGATCGGCCGTACCTCAAGAGGCGCATCGTCCTGCATCCGGCAGGGATTGTCCGCCGGGGGCGCGCTGGCCTTCGCGACTGCGCCGTCAACGGGAGGTTCGGCGACTGCCGTCGGTGCCTTGGTCCTTTCAACCGGACTGTGCGGCGACGGGGCGGAGCGTGCGTTGCTGGCTGGAGCTGCACTGGGCTGCCCGTTGCCCCCTTCACATGCGGCAACCAAAAGGCAGGCGGCGACAATCGGCGTCAAGCGCATGGCGTATGATCCTCTCACGCTCCGTCTAGCCTCATCGCGTCCGCGACGGAAGGAGAGGGGGCGTGTTCCCGTATTGCCCCGTTGCGACGGCGGCGACGTGCACCATTTCCCGCGCGCCGCCGATGCGCTAGCCAAGCCGCGATTGAACATGCGGGGAAAGACGATCATGATCTCGAAATCGGCACTGCTGGCGACCGCCCTCGGCGCCCTTCTCCTCACCGGCGGTGCGGCCGCCACGGCGGGACAGGCAGGCGGTGCGCCGCCGGCCGCCAACGCCGCTGCATCGACCCAGGCATCCCAGCGCCTGCACGCCCTGTTCAGGCAAAGCGACGAGGACAATCTGCGCCGCAATCCGATCAACGCTCTGTTCCGCGGCGACATGCGCTACGCCGATCAGCTCGGCGACTATATCAGCGATGCCTATTTCGCGGCGGAGCGGAAGGCGGCCGAGCAGGAATTGGCGGCTCTACGCGCGATCGATCGCAATGCGCTCTCGCCCACCGATCGCATTGCCTACGACGTGTTCAAGCGCCAGCAGGAGCTGCAGTTGCGCGGCACGTCGCCCGAGATCCTGGCGCTGACGGCCGTTCGCCCGATCGACCATTTCTCCGGGTTCCACAGTTTCTATCCCGATCTTGCCTCCGGCGAAGGCGTGGCTCCCTTCAAGACGCTCGAGGATTACGAGAACAACCTGAAGCGGCACCATCAATATCCGGTGCTGCTCGATGGCGCGATCGCCCGCTTCCGCGAAGGCATGAAGACCGGTGTCGTCCAGCCCAAGCTCGTGGTCCGCAACGTAATCGATCAGATCGATCTGCAGCTGGCACAGGGCGTTGAGGGCTCGACCTTCTACGGCCCGGCGCGCAAGTTCCCCGACGGGATCTCCGCGGCCGACCAGCAGCGGCTCCGCGCCGAGACTGCGGCCGTGATCCGCGACGAGATCCGGCCGGCCTACGTGCGCCTTCGCGACTTTCTGAAGAACGAATATCTGCCGGTGGCGCGCGAAGGCGTCGGCCTCTCCGACATGAAGGGAGGCGCCACGCTTTACGCCTTCCTGATCGAGCAGAATACCACGCTCCCGCTCTCCGCCGAGGAGGTGCACGCGCTCGGCCTGCGCGAAGTGGCTCGCATTCATCGCGAGATGGAAACGGTCAAGAACCAGGTCGGCTTCAAGGGCACACTCGCCCAATTCTTCGAAGACCTGCGGACCAACAAGCGTTTCGAGCCCGCCTCGAAGGAGGCGCTTCGCGATGGCTATTACGCGATCGGCAAGCGGGTGGACGCACGGGTCGGCCAGATCTTCTCGACATTGCCCAAGGCGCCGCTCGAGATCCGCCCGGTGCCGGATTATCGGGAGAAGACTGATGCCGGCGGCAGCTACAATAGCGGCACGCCCGACGGTTCGAGGCCGGGCGTCTTCTACTATAACAGCTACGATCTGCCGTCCCGCAAGACCTGGGGCATGGAGACGCTTTACCTCCACGAGGGCGCACCCGGCCATCATTTCCAGATCAGCCTCGCGCAGGAGAATGAGGCGCTGCCGAACTTCATGCGGTTCGGCGGCAACACAGCTTATGTCGAGGGTTGGGCCCTCTATGCCGAGACTTTGTGGGACGAGCTCGGCATGGAGACCGATCCCTATCAGCGCTTCGGCGGATTGAACGACGAGATGCTGCGCGCGATGCGGCTGGTCGTCGACAGCGGCATCCACGCCAAGGGCTGGACCCGCGATCAGGCGATCAAATACATGCTCGACAACAGTTCCATGGGCAAGACGGACGCGACTGCCGAAGTGGAACGCTACATCGCCATTCCCGGCCAGGCGCTCGCCTACAAACTCGGCCAATTGAAGATCCTGGAGCTTCGTGCCCGCGCCGAAAAGGCACTCGGACCGAAGTTCGACCTTCGCGAATTCCACGAGCAGGTTCTCGGGACCGGCGCATTGCCGCTGACCGTCCTCGACAGCAAGATCGACGCCTGGATCGCAGCCAAGCGCGCCTGACGCTGAGGGTGTCCGGACAGCGGTGGCGGCGCTGCTGTCCGGAGCTCAGGCCTCCACCGCGCCGAAGTCCGATGCGCGCCGGCGTTCGGCCGATGCGCCGCGCTGGTTCAACGCCTGGCGAATGCGGTCGAGCAGATCGGTTTTGCGGTACGGCTTGCCGAGAACGTCGTGGCCGACCCGCTCCGGCCCTTCGATCACCAGCTCCTCATTGTAGCCCGTCGTCATCAGCACCGCGATGTCCGGATCGAGCGCAGTCACGGCTTCCGCGAGGACGATCCCGTTCATGCCGCCTGGCATGACGAGGTCGGTGAAGAGAAGATCGATCGGATCCTCCGTCATCGCCGTCTTGAACGTCTCGAGGCCGGCATCGCCCGATGGCGCGGTGGTGACGCGATAACCGGCATCCTCCAGATTCTCGCGCGCGAGCGCCAGCACTTCGGGGCTGTCTTCCACCACGAGGATGTGCGGACGGGGTCCGTCCTTCGTGGTCGTCGCCCGCGCCGGACGGAACGGATGCTCCTCGGGCCGCTGACTGTCGTCGCTCGCGACCGGGAAGAGCATGCGGATCGTGGTGCCGTGTCCCGGCGCGCTGTCGATCTCCAGGCGCCCCCGCGATTGCTGGACAAAGCCGCTGGCCATGGCGAGGCCGAGACCGGTGCCCTTGCCGGTCTTCTTGGTGGTGAAGAACGGCTCCACCGCGCGCGCCGCCACCTCGGCGGTCATGCCTTCGCCCTCGTCCCGGACTTCCACCAGCACATAGTCGCCGGACGGGAGGCCACGGGCGGGAGCGTTGCCGTTCAGGTGCAGCTTTGCGGTGGAGAGGGTGACGACGCCGCCCTGCGGCATTGCGTCGCGTGCGTTGAGCGCGATGTTGAGGATCGCCATCTCGAACTGCGCCGGATCGAGCATCGCCTTGGGCAATCCTCGGCGAAGGCTGAGATGGAGCTCGGCGTGGCTGTCGAGCGCGCTCTCGACGACGTCGGCAAAGCCGCCGATACACTCGCTGACGTCCACCGGGCGGGGCGAGAGGCGCGATTTGCGGGCGAAGGCGAGCAACTGCCCGGTCAGCTTGGCGCCACGTTCCGCCGCGGTGCGCGCCCGTTCGACATAGCCGAGGCTGCGATCATCGGTGGTACGGGTGGCAAGCAGCTCGAGATTTCCGTTCACCACCTGCAGCAAATTGTTGAAGTCGTGGGCGAGACCGGCGGTGAGCTGGCCGATCGCCTCCATCTTCTGGGCCTGGTGATAGGCCTGCTCGGTCTCGCGCCGGCGCGTGACGTCGAGCTGACTCGCGAAATGATAGAGCAGCTTGCCCGACACGTCGTGGACGGGGCCGATGAACACCGCGTTCCAGAAGGGCGTGCCGTCGCGCTTGTAGTTGAGCAGTTCGAGCGCCACCGACTCGCCCGCTTTGACTGCGCGCCCGAGCTCGGCGGCAGCGTCACGATCCGTCTGCGCTCCCTGCAGGAACCGGCAGTTGCGGCCGAGCACCTCATCTTCCTCGTAGAGGGTGAGATCGAGGAAGGCCTTGTTGGCGAAGACGATCGGGTCGTCGGGCTGATTGGGATCGGTCAGCACCATCGGCATCCGGGTCATTTCGATCGCGGCAAAGAAGACGTTGCCTCGATCGTCCAGCCCGGGCCGTGTGATCGTGCTTTCGCGCCAGTGATGCCGGCCCGGGCTTTCGATCGGCTCGCGCGCGCCGATGTCCGCGCTGCCTTGCGCGGGTATGCCCCAGCTCTGCCCGCCGCCTTCGACGTCGGGCGCCTCGTCTTCGATGTTCACGTCTCTATCCTCGTCGTCGCCATCGTCGTCGGCGAAAGTACGCCGTGGCCGACGATGATGATTTTGGATCAGAAACGACGCAGTCGCCGAGTGGTTGCAGAGGCGTCACGACCATGCGTCACTGCCGCTTCAGTCGCACCACCGCCTCGTCGAGCACCTGCAGGAAGCGCGATCGGTCCGCCTTGGAGAACGGAGCAGGGCCGCCCCCGGGCCCGTCCATGCCGGCGCGGAGGTCCGCCATGATCGCGCGGGTTGCGATGGCCGCACCGATCGAGTTGGCGCTGAACGGCTTGCCGTTCGATCCGATCACGGTCGCACCCTTCTTCAATGCCCGGTCGGCGAGCAGGATGTCGGCGGTAATCACGATCGTCGCCCCATCGGCGGCCTCCGCGATCCAATCGTCCGCCGCGTCGAAGCCGCCGTCGACGATCACCCGTTCGATCGCCGGGTGGGCGGGAACCCGGAATGGACTGTTGCTGACCACCTTGACCGGCACTTCGTGCCGCCAGGCAACCTTGTAGATTTCATCCTTGACGGGGCAGGCGTCGGCATCGACCAGGATCGTTGGGTTCATGGCGGCTCCTCTGCCTGCCTCTGCGGGGAAGGGGAAGAGGGGCACGCGATCGGAGCGGGGCTCGATTTGCTGAACCGCGTTCGGGCTGAGCTCGTCGAAGTCCTCTCTTGCTCTTACGCCCGAACGGCGGAAGAGGGCTTCGACAGGCTCAGCCCGAACGGCCTTGGATACCTCCATGGATTCCCGCTTTCGCCGGGATGACGGCGTTGGAAGAGTATCAGGAGAAACGGAACTTCGCGTCCGTACCGCGTACCGCCTTGCTTTCCCTTGCCCCATCCTCTATCCGCGCCCACATCCCGGCTCAGGAGTCGGGTGACGCGCGTCCGATGGATGCACGCTGGCCGGCGAGTTTCGCCCGCCGGCGTTTTTCGTTTGGCGGCGTCAGCACAGAGGAATATTGGATGTTCGACAGCCTCAGCGATCGCCTTACCGGTGTCTTCGATCGCCTCCGCGGCCGCGGCGCTCTGGTCGAGGCCGACGTGCGCGCGGCGATGCGAGAGGTTCGTATCGCCTTGCTCGAGGCCGACGTCGCGCTGCCGGTCGTGCGCGAGTTCGTCGACAAGGTCACCGAGCAGGCGGTCGGGCAGCAGGTTCTGAAATCAGTCACGCCGGGCCAGCAGGTCGTCAAGATCGTGCATGATGCGCTAGTCGACATGCTCGGCGCCGACGCGTCCGATCTCCACGTGGACGTCACGCCGCCGGCTGTCGTGATGATGGTCGGCCTTCAGGGCTCGGGCAAGACGACCACGACGGCAAAGATCGCGCGCCGGCTTAGCGAGCGCGATCGCAAGAAGGTGATGATGGCGTCGCTCGACGTCGCCCGCCCGGCGGCGCAGGAGCAGCTTGCCGTGCTCGGCACCCAGGCCGACGTCGCCACCTTGCCGATCGTGCCGGGCCAGCAGCCGGTCGAGATTGCCCGCCGCGCGCTCCAGGCCGCGCGTCTGCAGGGCTATGATGTCCTGCTGCTCGATACGGCCGGTCGTCTCCACGTCGATCAGGCGCTGATGGATGAGATGAAGGCGGTGGCCGAGGTCTCGACCCCCAACGAGATTCTGCTCGTGGTCGACGCGCTCACCGGCCAGGATGCGGTGAACGTCGCCAAGAACTTCTCCGAGCAGGTGGCGCTCAGCGGCGTCGTGCTCACCCGTCTCGACGGCGATGCCCGTGGCGGCGCCGCCTTGTCGATGCGTGCGGTGACCGGCAAGCCGATCAAGTTCGCCGGCGTCGGCGAGGGCATTGATGCGCTCGAAGCCTTCCACCCGAGCCGGGTCGCCGGCCGTATCCTCGGCATGGGCGACGTCGTTAGCCTGGTCGAGAGAGCGCAGGAGACGATCAAGGTCGAAGAGGCCGAAGCGCTCGCCAGGAAGATGGCGAAGGGCCAGTTCGACATGAACGATCTTCGCGCGCAGCTTCAGCAGATGCAGCGCATGGGCGGCCTCACCGGCCTTGCCGGCATGCTTCCGGGCATGAAGAAGGTGCAGGGCGCGATGGCGCAGAGCGGCATGGACAACAAGATCCTCGTCCACATGGACGCGATGATCGGATCGATGACCGCAAAGGAGCGGATCAAGCCCGAATTGCTCAACGCCAAGCGCAAGATTCGCGTCGCGAAGGGCTCCGGCACGACCGTGCAGGACGTCAACAAGCTCCTGAAGATGCATCAGGAAATGGCGAACGCGATGAAGAAGATCCGCAAGATGGGCGGCCTCGGCAAATTGGGCGCTCTGTTCGGCGGTGGCGGCGGGATGGGTGGCCTTGGAGGGCTCGGCGGCCCCGGTGGCGCCGGCCCGGCTGGCGGCTTGCCTGGACTTCCCGGCGGCGGCGGCGGCGCGGGCGGCGCGCCCTTCGGTCTCCCGCCCGGTTTTGACAAGTTCATGAAGAAATAAGCGATACTCTCAGAAAGGAATATAGCATGGCAGTTTCCATTCGGCTTTCCCGTGGCGGCGCGAAGAAGCGTCCTTATTACAAGATCGTCGTCGCCGACGCGCGCACCGGCCGTGACGGCAAGTTCATCGAGCGCATCGGCAGCTACAATCCGATGCTCCCGAAGGACAGCGAAGAGCGTGTGAAGCTCGACGCTGATCGTGCCCGCCACTGGCTGTCCGTCGGCGCGCAGCCGACCGACCGCGTTGCCCGCTTCCTCGACGCCGCCGGTGTCCGTGAGCGCGCCGCGCGTAGCAACCCGAACAAGGGCAAGCCGGGCGAGAAGGCGACGGAGCGCGCCGAAGAGCGTGCGGCTCGCGAGGCCGAACTCGCCGAGGCTGCAGCGGCTGCGGAGGCCGAAGCCAACGCACCGGCACCCGAGCCGACTCCGGCCGAAGAGCCGACCCCGGCCGACGAGGCTTCCAACGAGGGCCAGTCGACCAGCGAGCCGGCCGAAGGCGCGGACGAAGCCGCTCCGGCCGACGGCGCCGAAAAGGCGGAGTAAGCTGTTACCTCCCTCTCCCCTTCGGGGGAGAGGGCCGGGGAGAGGGGGAGTCCGGCCGAGCGCAAGCCTGCTTGCGTGAACTCTGGCCCCCCTCTGCCTCTCTCCCAGCCTCTCCCCTTTATGGGGAGAGGAACAAGGGCAAGTGTACGTGACCACCGATACCGATCCCCAGGTCACCCTCGCCGCAATCGCCGGCGCGCATGGCATTGCCGGCGACGTTCGCCTGAAGCTGTTCGCCGAGGGCATCGACAGCCTCAAGCGCAACGACAGGGTGCTGGTCGGCGAGCGCATGCTCACTATCACCTCGATCAAACCCGGCCCCAATCCGATCGTCCGCTTTGCGGAGATCGTCGATCGCAATCAGGCCGAGGCCCTTCGCAGCCAATTGCTCACGGTGAAGCGGTCGGCGCTGCCGCCGCTCGAAGACGGCGAATATTATCACGCCGACCTGATCGGACTGCCCTGCGAGAGCGACGCCGGAGCACCACTCGGCAGCGTCGTCGCCGTCGAGAATTTCGGCGCTGGCGATATCCTCGAGATCGAACAGCCGGGCGGCCGTCGCACGATGGTGCCGTTCCGCGACGGAGTCGCCGATCTGAAGGATGGCCGCATCGTCGTCGATCCGGTCTTCCTCGCCTGAGGGCGCTTTCTGCCGCCGCCAATGTGTGGGATTGGTCGCAGCCATGATCGACGATTTGAAAGCGCAGATCGCCGCCTTGCGCGCGCGCACCGCCCCGCTCGAGCCCGGCCTTGAGGAGCGTGAGGCATTGGCGCAGCGGGCACTCGCCCATGCGCAGGCCTTCCTCGAAGCCATTCCCGATGCGCCGAGCAGGCAGCCGGCCGCGGACGTCTTCCTCCATCGTCTCGAACCGGAATTTCCGGACGCCGGACGGGACCCTGCTGCCGTGCTCGACTATCTGGGCACCTGCGTCGAGGCGCCGGGCTTTGCAACGACATCGCCGCGTTTCATGGCCTATATTCCGGGTGGCGGCGTCTTTCACGCCGCGATCGGCGATTTCCTTGCGGCCGTGTCGAACAAATATTCCGGCTTCGCCTCGGCCGCGCCCGGTGCAACCCGGCTGGAAAATGCAACCGCCGCCTGGCTTGCCGAAGCGATCGGTTACCCCACCGGCGCCGCCGGAACGCTGACCTCGGGCGGCAGCATCGCCAATCTCAGTGCGGTCGTCGCGGCACGCGAGGCGCGTGATCCGGACGGTGGCGGCGCCGTCTACGCGACACGCTTCGCGCATCATTGCGTCGACAAGGCGCTGCACATCGCCGGGCGCGCTCGCGCGCCGCGACGGACGGTCGCGACCGACGAACGGCACCGCATGTCGCCGGCCGCGCTGGAGCAGGCGCTCGCTGCCGACCAAGCGGCGGGGATCCGGCCCTGGCTGGTGATCGCTTCCGCCGGGACCGTCGACACCGGTGCGGTCGACCCGCTCTCCGACATCGCCGGGATCTGCCGACGCTTCGGCGCCTGGTTCCACGTCGACGGCGCCTATGGCGGGCTGTTCGCCTTGTGCGACGAGGGGCGGGAGCGACTGCGCGGTCTCTCCCTCGCAGACAGCGTCGTCGTCGATCCGCACAAGACCCTGTTCCTGCCCTACGGCACGGGCGCGGTGCTGCTGCGGGAGGGGCAACATCTGCTCGACGCGTTCAGCGCCAGCGCCGACTACATCCGCCCGCTCGGTGACTTCGATGTCGGACCGTCGCCGGCCGACCTGTCCCCCGAATTGACCCGTCACTTCCGTGCGCTTCGGCTCTGGCTGCCGTTGCAGCTTGCCGGTGTGGACGCGTTCCGCGCGGCCCAGAGCGAGAAGCTCGCTTTGGCGCGTTACTTCCACGCGCGGCTGAGTATGTTGGCGGGCTTCGACGCCGGTCCGCCCCCGGACCTGTCGGTGGTCGCTTTCCGCTTCTTGCCCGAAAAGGGTGATGCGGACGCGTTCAACGAACGCTTGCTGCACGCCGTGCAGGAGGAGGGCAGAGTCATGCTCAGCGGCACGCGCATCGACGGGCGCTTCACCCTACGCTGCGCGATCGTCAGCTTCCGCACCCATATCGAGCATGTCGACGAGGCAATCGATGCGCTGGCGCGCGGAGTGTCCCGATTGCAGGCGCCTTGAGGCCGCTCAGGACGCCTTCAACGTCTCGCGCTTGATCGGTCGCACTTTCGCCATGTCGTTGCGGATCGTTGTCGCCGCGACGCCGCCTTCGCCCATGGCATGGCTGATCTGGTCGAGACCGAGTACGACGTCGCCTGCGGCGTAGAGGCCGGGGACGCTGGTGCGCTGGTGGCTGTCGACGACGAGGACGCCCTCGTGCAGCGCCGCGCCGAGCTGCAGCGCCAGTTCGACATGGGTGTCGGATCCCAGCGCTGGATAGACGCTGTCGAACGTGTAATGGCCTTCCGCCGTGTCGACGACGATGCAATCGTCGTGCGCGGCGACGGCCTGACACGGGCCGTCGACGGTGACGATGTCGAACTCGGCAAGCCGCGCTTGATCCTCTTCCGAGAGGCAGTGCGCCATGTCCGGCGCGATCAGGGTGACGTCTTCCGTGAAGCCGCGCAGGAACACCGCTTCGGCAACGCCGTGGCTGCCGCTGCCGATCACGCCCAGTTTCTTGTCGGTGACTTCGTAGCCGTCGCAGATCGGGCAATAGCGGATCAGCCCGCGCTGCAGCGCTTCGTCATGCAATTCCTCGTCCATCGGCGGCTTGCGGTTGGTGACTCCGGTGGCGAGCAGGATCGTGCGGGTGATCACCGATCCCTCGCCCCATTCCGCGCGAAAGCCGCCTTCGATCCGGTCGATCCGGGTCACCCGGCCGCTGACGACGGAGGCGCCGTATTTCTGCGCCTGCTCCTTCATCCGCGCCACCAGCTCCTTGCCGGAAATGCCTTCCGGATAGCCGGCATGATTGTGGGTGCAGGGGATCCAGCCGGCGCGGCTGTTGCCGGCGTCCACCACCTTCAGCGACAGGTGAAAACGGGTCAGATAGATGGCGGCGGTGAGCCCGGCGGGGCCGCCGCCGATCACCAGGCAGTCGTAACAGGGTTCTTCGCTCATGGCCGCTTGAGCGCATCGCGGAGAAGCGGGTTCCGTCGTTGCATTGCCGGTCAGCATCGGTGCGAGACTCTAACGAGAGCTTCGGTTTAAGGATCTGGATCTGAATGGCATGAGAGGGTGGACGCAGTGCAAGTTACAAGGTTTGTTGTTGCGGGCCTACTCGCGCTCTTCAGCGTCCCGGCCGGTGCCGCCGATCGCGCCAAGATCGCGGCGGCCGTGCCGGAGATCGACCGGATCTTCGAAACGTTCCAGAAGGACTCGCATGCCCCCGGCCTCGTCTACGGCATCGTGGCGGACGGGCAACTCGTCCGTGTGAAGGCCTTCGGGGTCCAGGATCTCGGGGCAAAGCGGCCCGTGACTCCGGACAGCCTGTTCCGCATCGCCTCGATGTCGAAGGCGTTTACCGCGCTTGCGATCCTGAAACTGCGCGACGAGGGCAAGCTCTCGCTCGATGCCCTCGCCGAAACTTACGTGCCCGAGCTCAAGGCCTGGAAATATCCGACCGCAGATTCGCCGCGCATCCGGGTGCGAGACCTGCTCAGCCATGCGGGCGGCTTCGTCACCGACGATCCCTGGGGCGATCGCCAGCAGGTGATCACCGAGGCCGAGTTCACGGCGATGCTGAAGACGGGCGTGCCGTTCACCCGCGCACCGCAGACGGCATTCGAATATTCGAACTTCGGCTACGCCCTGCTTGGCCGGATCGTCACCAATGTCTCCGGCACGCCCTATGATGAGTATATTTCGCGGAGGATCCAGCGGCCGCTCGGCATGGCCTCCACCAGCTACGACGTTCCCGCCTCCCCCATGGTGCGGCGGGCGATCGGCTACCGCTGGGAAAATGAGGCCTGGTCCGAGGAGCCGACCATGCGCCACGGCGTGTTCGGCGCGATGGGCGGCGTCCAGACCAGCGCCAATGATTATGCCCGCTGGTTGGCATTCCTGCTCTCGGCCTGGCCGCCGCGCGACGACAGGGACAGCGGCCCGGTGCGGCGCTCGACCGTGCGCGAGATGGCGCTCGGCTCCAACTTTGCCCGGCTGCGGCAGCGCTTCGGCTCCACATCGGCGACCCAGGCGGCGGCCTATGGCATGGGCCTGATCCAGGCCGAGGATCCGGAACTGGGTAACACGTTGAGTCACGGTGGCGGCTATCCCGGCTACGGATCGCACATGCTGCTGCTCACCGATCAGGGCGTCGGCATTTTCGTGTTCAGCAACCGCACCTACAATGGCGGCTCCGGCGCTGCGTGGGACGCCGCGATGGCGCTCCACCGCGCTGGCGCGATTCCGAAGCGGACTTTGCCGATAAGTGCCGCCCTCGCGGAGGGCTACCGCGCCGCCGGCGCGATGTTCGCCGCCGGCAGTATCGAAGCCGCCCGCGCGCAGCTTGCGATGAATTTCCTGATGGATCGCTCGCCGGCCAATTGGGAGAAGGAACTGGCGGAGGTCAAACGCCAAGTCGGCGACTGTCGCACCGACAGCGCCGTGACGCCGACCGGCGCGCTCTCCGGCACTTTCCGCTGGAGCTGCGCGCGGGGCAGCGTCGAAGGCCAGCTGCTGCTCGCGCCGACCAACCCGGCGACGATCCAGGCCTTCCGCTACACGATCATCCACTAGCGTCGATTGCTCCCCTCCCTGGAAGGGAGGGGATGAAGAAAGAGGGTGCGCCAAGAGGCAGCGCGGACGCACCCCTCTCGCTAACCAGCCCGCCCGCCGCTACGGGAGCGGCATGACCTGGGCAGCAACCATCCTCACTCTGTATCCCGAGATGTTTCCGGGTCCGCTCGGCCACAGCCTGGCGGGAAGGGCGCTGGGGGAGGGGATCTGGTCCCTCGACGCCGTTCAGATCCGGGACTTCGCAAGCGACAGGCATCGCTCGGTCGACGATACGCCTGCCGGTGGCGGTGCTGGGATGGTGATGCGTGCCGACGTGCTCGGTCGTGCGATCGACGATGTTCTCGCGCGCCGTCCCGACGCACCTTTGCTGGCGATGACTCCGCGCGGCGAGCCGCTGACCCAGAATCTGGTTCGTGGCCTTGCGAAAGGCCCTGGCGTGTCGATCTTGTGCGGCCGCTTCGAAGGGTTTGACGAACGCGTGTTCGAGGCACGACCCATTCTGCCGGTATCGATCGGAGATTACGTGCTTTCCGGCGGCGAGATGGGCGCCCTGTCCCTTCTCGATGCTTGCATTCGGCTGCTTCCCGGCGTAATGGGCGCGGCTCTGAGCGGTGAGGAGGAAAGCTTCGAAGGCGGCCTTCTCGAATACCCTCATTATACCCGACCTCTTGAATGGGAAGGGCGCAGGATCCCCGAAGTGCTGCGATCGGGGGATCATGCGAAGATCGCCGCTTGGCGCAAAGCCAGAGCGGTCGAGGATACACGGCTAAGGCGGCCGGACCTGATCGAACGTCACGGGGACGTTCGAAGGCGGTCGCCCTCTGGTGCGCAGCGCGAAGAAGAGAGTTGAAGACGATGAACCTCATTCAGCAGCTCGAGGCCGAGCAGATCGAGCAGCTCAGCGCTGCCCGCCCGATTCCGGAATTCCGCCCGGGCGATACGCTCCGCGTCGGCGTCCGCGTCGTCGAAGGCGACCGTACCCGTATTCAGAATTACGAAGGCGTCTGCATCGCCCGCGCCAATCGCGGCCTCGGCAGCAGCTTCACCGTTCGCAAGATCAGCTTCGGCGAAGGTGTCGAGCGGGTTTTCCCGCTCTACTCGCCGAACATCGATTCGATCGACGTCGTCCGCCGCGGCGCCGTTCGTCGTGCCAAGCTCTACTATCTGCGTGGCCGCACCGGTAAGGCCGCCCGCATCGCCGAGCGCCGCGATCCGCGCCCGCTCGCCGAAGCAAAGGCCGCTGCAGCGGCTGCCGCTGCCGCCGCTGCCGCGCCGACCCCGGCGCCGGCGACGGACACCGCCGAGAGCTGAGCTCTCGCGGCACACGGCCGAAAAGGAAACGAGGCGGGGAGGGCAACCTTCCCGCCTTTTTCGTTCCCGTCCCGTCCCGCACCGAGGTGATGCGGCAGCGTTATGCGCTTTCACCGGCGAGGCTCCGCCTCTACGACGGCGCACATGCGTAAGATCTTGATGCCGATGATTGCTGCCGCCGCGATGCCCGCACTTTCCACTCCAGGGCAGGCCGCCGAGCTGACCCTGGAGCGGCTGTTCCAGAGCCCGGCGCTTGCCGGGCCGACGCCGCGCAAACCGACCCTGTCGCCCGATGGTCGTCTCGTCACCTTGCTGCGCAATCGTGCCGACGAGAAGGATCGTTTCGATCTGTGGGCGATCGACGCTGCAACCGGTGCGGCGCGGATGCTGGTCGATTCGGCGAGGATCGGCAGCGGTGCCGAAGTCTCCGAAGAGGAGAAGATGCGTCGCGAGCGACTGCGCATCGCCGGCACCAAGGGCATCACCGATTATGCCTGGGCGCCGGACGGCAAGTCCATCCTCGTGCCGATCGATGGCGATCTCTATCTCGCAGCCCTCGACGGCAAGGTTCGCCGGATGACCGAAAGTGCGGCAACGGAGATCGACGCGAAGGTCTCGCCGAAGGGACGCAGCCTCTCTTTCCTGCGCGACCAGAATCTCTATGTGCTCGAGCTCGCCTCCGGTACGGAAAAGGCGCTGACCAGCGATGGCGGCGGCACTCTGAGCTGGGGCGCGGCCGAGTTCGTCGCCCAAGAAGAGATGCGGCGCTACACCGGTTACTGGTGGTCGCCCGACGATCGTTACCTCGCGGTCGCACGCGTCGACGAAAGCCCGGTTGCGGTCGTCACCCGCGCCGCGATCGGTGCCGAGGGGACCAAGCTCGTCGAACAGCGTTACCCGGCCGCAGGCACCAGCAATGCGCTGGTCGATCTCTACATCTTCAAACCCGACGGCAGCGGCCGCCTGAAGGTCGACCTCGGCACCGATCCCGACGTCTACCTCACCCGGGTCGACTGGGCACGCGACGGCAAGAGTCTGTTCGTTCAGCGGATGAGCCGCGACCAGAAACGGCTCGACGTTCTGCGCGTCGATCCGGCCTCCGGCGCGTCCGAGATCGTGTTCAGCGAAACCTCGCCGACCTGGGTGAACCTGCACGACAATCTCCGCCCGCTTCCCGACGGCAGTCTGATCTGGTCCTCGGAACGGTCCGGCTTCTCCCATCTCTATCGCTGGAAGGCGGGCGAATGGATCCAGCTCACCAGCGGCGAGTGGGCGGTGGAAGAGGTTGCCGGTATCGACGAGAAGAAGCACCTCGTCTACTTCACCGGCACGGCCGAGACGCCGATCGAGCAGCAGCTCTACCGGGTGCGCTACGACAAGCCCGGCAAGGCGGAGCGGGTGACCGAAGCCGGCTGGTGGAACGGCGTCGAAATGGACGACAAAGCGACGCGTGCGCTGGTCAGCCGCTCCAATCCGACCCAGCCGGGTCAGGTCTATCTCGCCGACGCAAACGGCAAGCGGCTGGCCTGGGTCGAACAGAACAAGCTCGACGCGGATCACCCCTACGCACCCTATCTTGCGAGTCATGTCGCGCCGCAATTCGGCACGATTAGGGGGGCGGACGGATCGGACCTCCACTATCGCATGCTGTCGCCGCCGCCCGAGCCGGGCAAGCGATACCCCGTCTTCGTCCATGTCTATGGCGGCCCGCACGGCCAGCTCGTCACCCGCGCCTGGTATCGCGATCTTCCACTCGAGCAATATCTGGTCGATCAGGGTTGGGTGGTGTTCACCCTGGACAATCGCGGCACCAACCGTCGCGGCACCAGGTTCGAGAACGCCATCCATCACGCGATGGGCGGTGCCGAGGTCGCGGACCAGCTTGCCGGTGTCGACTGGCTGAAGCGGCAGGACTTCGTCGATCCGGCGAAGATCTCGGTGATGGGGTGGTCCTATGGCGGCTACATGACGCTGAAGCTGCTCGAGCAGGCGCCGGGCACTTTCGCCGCCGGTGTCGCCGTGGCGCCGGTGACCCGCTGGGAGCTGTACGATACCTTCTACACCGAGCGCTACCTCGGCAATCCCGCCATCGATGCCAAGCCGTACGAAACCTCCGGTGCGCTCGAGCAATCGAGCCGGATCGCCGATCCGTTGCTGATCATCCACGGCATGGCCGACGACAACGTGGTGTTCGAGAACAGCACGGCGATCATCGCCAAGCTTCAGCGCGAGAAGAAGCCTTTCGAGCTGATGGTCTATCCCGGCGCGACCCACGCCATCGCCGGCGAAGGTCCGCAGACCCACGTCTGGCAGACGATCACCGGCTTCCTCGATCGCCGGGTGAAGGGCGAAGAGGCCAGGTAAATCTGGTCACACCCGGAGCTTGCGGAAGGCGAGGCTGCGATCGGGCGCATATTGCGGGGCGGCGTCGGCGGGGCGGGCATCGACCAGCCATGCCGCCCCGGCCGGCAACCCGCTGCGGGTTGAGACGGCGAGGACGTCCACCTGTTTGCGGCCGCCGATCGTGAGTTCGAACACCAGCCCGTCGCAGCTGCGCCCATTGCAGGTCAACAGATAATGTTCCTCCTTGCCGCCGGTTCCGAACCGGCTCGTTGTTCCGGCCACGGCGATGGCGTGAAGGCCGGCATCCGGGTCGGCGCGCAGGAAGAGGCTCTCCGCGCCGCCGGAATGAAGGCGTAGCCTCACGCGTCTGCCCTCGGCGGTCATGTGCTCGGCAAGCTTTTCGAGCGACGGAGCGCCAAGTTGGACCGCGGGGGCATCGGCCGTGCGCACATGCGCCGGGGACCAAGGCAGTTTGTCGTCCCGGGTCCGGGCAGCGACACGCGCAGGAAGAGGTCCGCCGTCATGTGAGACGAGCCACTGGCCCTTTCGCGCGTCCGCATTCCATGCATAGTCGATCCGGAATTGCTGTTTGCGCTCGGGACCATAAGCAGGGGCCAGCGCGATCATCGCCCAGCCGATCCCTGCCGCGGCGGCGCAGACCAGCAATGCCGGTCCTCTTCGCGCATCTCTCAGCAGCGGCCACAGCTCGATCAGCAGGGGCAGGAGGATGATCGCCGCCACCGGGGCGAACGCCCAGGCCATGCGGAAGTCGAGCAGCACCTCCGCGAGGTGAAGGATCGGCCCCCAGGTAAGAAGCAGGAGCAGCCAGGCGAGCAGAGCTCCGATCCGCTCGGCGTGGGGGTAGCGATGTAGGGCCATGCCGGCCGCAGCGACGGCGGGCGGCGCGAGGAAGAAGATCGCGCCGCCGGGAGCGCGCAACGCAATCAGACCGCCGATCAGGAGAAAGAGGAGCCAGAAGGCCGCGCGCAGCGGGCGCGTGGCCGCCGGCTTCAGCCATAGCAACAGCGCCGCGGCGGTTGCTGCCGCCGATATGTCGATGGCGCTCGACATCACTTCCGGGTGGGCACGCCAGAAGTATCCGCCCTTGATCGTGCCGACGAGAATGGCGCCGAGCAAGGTCACCACGACGCTGCCAACGAGCGACAGGAGGATCGCCGCGACGGCCCGTCCGATGCCGGCGCGCCGCCGCCAGGTGAGCAGCGCGAAGACGGCGGTCAGTCCGGCGAGTGCCGCCATTCCCACCCAGAGCGGGAAGTGCACCAGCAGGCGCCCGAGCAGATCGGCATAAAGGACGGTGCCGGACGCGGCCGGTGCCGTGCCGTCTGCCAGCGACAGCGTCGCCGCCAGCGCCTGGTCGCCCATATGCTGAACGCTGCGGCGGTCCAGCCCGGCGATGCTGTCGTCGGCGCTGTGGTAGCGGCTCTCGTTGCCGATCAGCGCGAAGTTGAGCATCGTCCACGGCTTGCCCGCGAACACCGTCACGTCGGTGGCGTTGGGGATCAGGGCATAAGCGTCGGCGGTCATAGAACTCGCAACCGGACGCACGGTGCTGCGGGCGAAGGCGGTGATGGCCGGAGCATTCGGGCGGCTGGTCTCGAACATGATCGCCGGCCCGGTCACGCCGCGCGCTTCCATGTTCACTACGGCGCCGACCCGAGCCGCGAGCGGGTCGCGGTCCACGAAGAAGCGGGCGCCGAGCAGGCCTGCTTCTTCGCCATCCGTGAACAGCAAGGTGACCGGGCGCTGCAGATTCCTCGCCCGCACCAGAGCGGCGATCTCCAGCGCCGCGGCGACGCCGATCCCGTCGTCGCCCGCGCCGGGCCCAGCCGGGGTGGAATCATAATGCGAGGCGATCAGGAGATGGCTGCCGCTCTGGTTCGGATTGATCGTCGCGCGAACGTTGCGCACCCGGGCACAGGTGACGACGCGGAACGCTCCCAGTCCGCCGCAGGCGATGCCGTCGGTGACGACCGGCGTCAGGCCAAGCGTGCGCAGTTCGGTGAGCAGCCGTTCCCGCACCGCGTCGTTGGCCGCGCTGTCGACCGGATGCGGACGCTCGTCGCCGAGGATGCGGGTGAGCCGGCCCATCGCTCGAGCGGTGTCGAACTGTCCGGCGGCGGGCGCTCTGACGGGCGGCGGCGCGAGGAGGGCTCCCTTGAACGCAAGCGCGAGCAGCGCCAGTCCCAGGATCAGTGCCGCGATCAGTCCACGCTTCATCCTCGATCCCCTTGCCGCGCACCGATGATAGCTCTCCCTCTCCAGTCGTCAAAATCGTGCACTCCGGATCCCGAAAAGCCACATCTTCGCGGAAGATTGGGAGATGAGGACGGTTATGGGATCCCAAACCTGCTTCCGCCCTCTCAGATGGCGATTGTAAAATGCGCGAAAATGCCTAACTGGGGCGCTGCAGTTTCAGGAGATGGTTCGAGATGGGTTATCGGGTGGTGGTCGTCGGCGCGACCGGCAATGTCGGGCGCGAGATGCTCAATATCCTCCACGAGCGGCAGTTTCCGCTGGACGACATCGCCGCCGTGGCCTCGCCGCGCTCGACCGGAAACGTCATCGATTTCGGCGACAGCGGCCGCGAGCTCAAGGTCAAGAATATCGAGCATTTCGATTGGGCCGGATGGGACATCGCCCTGTTCGCGGCGGGCTCGGCGGTGTCGAAGGAATATGCGCCCAAGGCGGCTGCGGCCGGCTGCACGGTGATCGACAACAGCTCGCTCTACCGCATGGATCCGGACGTCCCGCTGATCGTACCCGAGGTCAACGCCCACGCCATCGACGGCTATACTAAGCGCAACATCATCGCCAATCCCAACTGCTCGACCGCGCAGTTGGTGGTGGCGCTGAAGCCGCTTCATGACCGCGCGAAGATCAAGCGCGTCGTCGTCGCGACCTATCAGTCGGTCTCCGGCGCCGGCAAGAGCGGCATGGACGAACTGTTCGAGCAGAGCCGGAACATCTTCGTCGGCGACGCGAACGAGCCGACCTTCTTCACCAAGCAGATCGCGTTCAACGTCATCCCGCACATCGACGTCTTCCTGGACGACGGCTCAACCAAGGAAGAGTGGAAGATGGTGGTCGAGACCAAGAAGATCCTCGATCCCAAGATCAAGCTGACCGCGACCTGCGTGCGCGTGCCGGTTTTCGTCGGCCATTCGGAGGCGGTCAACATCGAGTTCGAGGACGAGATCTCGGCCGAGGAAGCCCAGAACATCCTGCGTGAAGCGCCTGGTGTGATGCTCGTCGACAAGCGCGAGGACGGCGGATACGTCACCCCGGTCGAAGCGGTCGGCGAATATGCCACCTATATCAGCCGCGTCCGTGAGGATCCGACCGTCGATAACGGCCTCAGCCTGTGGTGCGTCTCCGACAATCTCCGCAAGGGTGCCGCGCTCAACGCCGTCCAGATCGCCGAACTGCTCGGCCGCCGCCACCTGCAGAAGGCGGCGTAAGGAGTTCGCCTCGAAGTGGTACTTCGAGGCGGTTATCTTATCTCGTCATCCCAGCGAAAGCTGGGATCTCCTCGACATTGCGCACCCGCGTTTATGACAGGCGCCGGCGACCTCTCGTTCTGAGATCCCAGCTGAAGTTCACCCTGAGCGTGCCGAAGGGCTGGGATGACGTGTGGAGCTCGGTATCTCAATAGCCCGTATAGCGCCCGGGCTTGTGGTAGGCGATCAGCACCCCGCTGATCGCCGCCGCGCTCAGCACCGAGAGCAGGAACTGCCGCGGCGCCAGCACCGGCAGCGACGCGGCGAGGATGAAGGCGTCGCCGATGAGCGAGGTCCGCCCGGCATTCCAGCCGCGCTTGCGCTGCAGGGTCAGGGCGACGATGCCGAGTCCGCCGACGCCGGCATGATGGCGGGCGAGCGCGAGGATGCCCATGCCAATGATCGTGCCGCCGAACAAAGCCGCAAACGGGCCGTTCACCTCGGTGAGCCGGAAAGCGGACGGGGCGAGCAAGGCGAGGCCGGTGATCGCGAAATTGGCGAGTGCTGTGCGCACCATGAACGCCGTTCCCATGCTGCGCTGCGCCAGCCACAGGAAGGGCAGGTTGAGCAGAGTGAACAGCATGCCCGGCGACAGCGGCACCAGGTAGGAGAGCAGGAGTGCCACCCCGGCCATGCCGCCGGTGACCAGACCGGCGCTCTTCAGCCAGACGAGGCCGAGCACGACGAACGAGCAGCCGATCGCGAAGGCGTAGACGTCCTCGACGAGGCTGTGCGGCTTGCCGGCGGTGACATGAGGTGCGGCGGGGGACATCGAAGCTCCGGTGGTGACCGGCACCCTCTCGCCCCGTCTGGCGCGGGGTCGCGGCGCGGTAGCGGCGGCCGACCGGGTCGGCAAGCGTCGAACACGTCTTCCCTTCCGCCGCGCAGTTGGCGACAAGCACCGCAGCCACGGGAGAGTGCCGATGCCGGAGACGATGACGGGCGGCTGTGCGTGCGAACGGATCCGCTTCGTTGCGCAGGTCGGCGATGACGATGCCTATCTCTGCCATTGTCGGATGTGCCAGCGCGCCACCGGCAGCGTCTCGATCGCCTACAAGGCGATCGGCAAGGCGGACGTCCGCTGGGACGCGGAGCCGGACTGGTACCGTTCGTCGCCGATCGCGGTGCGGCCATTTTGCGCGGCGTGCGGCACGTCGCTCGGATTCGCTTTCCCGGACAGCGACACGATGGATCTCACCGTCGCCGCATTCGACGATCCTTCGCGCTTCGTGCCAACGCGCCATTTCGGTGTCGAAAGCATGCACCGCGCCTGGCTCGACACCGAAGGGCTGCCGGAAATGCGGTCCGAGGAGAACCCCAACGTCGCCAGGCGTTGGAAGGCGGCGACGGGCGGAATGCCGGACTGAAGGACAGGATATTGAACGCGACCAGACATGATTTTACCGCCGCCGATGGGGTGCGGCTCAACTATGCCCAGCTCGGCGAGGCCGGCGCGCGGCCGCTGATCCTCCTCCACGGCCTGTTTTCCGACGCGGAGACCAACTGGCTGAAGTTCGGCCATGCGGAGAAGATTGCCGCGGAGGGCTACCGCGTGATCATGCCGGATCTGCGCGCCCACGGTCTCAGTGCGAAGCCGCACGACGCTGCCGCTTACCCTCCCGACGTGCTGGCCAATGACGGCTTCGCCCTGATCGCGCATCTCGGCCTCACCGATTACGATCTCGGCGGCTATTCGCTCGGTGCGCGCACCGCCGTCAGGATGGTGATCGGCGGAGCGAGCCCCAAGCGGCTGATCGTCAGCGGCATGGGACTTCGCGGCCTGCTCAACACCGGCGGCCGCGCCCATCATTTCCGGAAGATCCTGACCGGCCTCGGCACATTCGAGCGCGGCTCGCCCGAATGGCTCGCCGAAGCCTTTCTCAAGACCACCGGCGGCGACCCGCAGGCGTTGCTGCCGTTGCTCGGCTCGTTCGTCGACTCGACCGAGGCGGAGGTGCGGGCGATTACACTGCCGACTCTGGTGCTGTCCGGCGTCGACGACCAGGACAACGGCCATGCCCAAGAACTCGCGGAGGCGCTGCCGAACGCGAGCTTCGTCGAAGTGCCCGGCAACCACATGAGCGCGGTCACCAAGCCCGAGCTCGGCCGCGCGATCGCGGCGTTTCTGGGGGGCTGAGGCAGGAAACAACTCCTCCGATCCCCGTTCGGGCTGAGCCTGTCGAAGCCCTCTCTTTCCCTCCTGCCTGAAGGCTAGAAAAGGGCTTCGACAAGCTCAGCCCGAACGGAATGGGAGGGACATTCGCCAGGGTGCTTCCCCGTTCTCGCGCGATCCTCTGCGAGCGGGCGAGGGAGCCTTGACGTCGCTCCGGGGGCGGGCGCAAGAACCGCGCATCGCATCGACCCCGGAGAGGATCGCTTCGCATGAAAATTCAAGTCTCTACCCTTGCGCTCGCTGTTTGTCTGGCGGGCTGTGCCACCGCCTCGGCCGACACGGTCGACACTGCTTCCGCCGCGCCCACTGCGGCAGCCGAGAGCGCCGCGGCGCCGGCCGCCGCGGCCGCGCCGACGCTCGAGGACGCCCGTGCCTTCGTCGCGCGGGTCGAGAAGGAGCTTGCCGAGTTCTCGGTGGTGAACGCCAAGGCGCAATGGGTGAATGCTACCTACATCACCGACGATACCGACTCGCTCGCCGCCTATTTCGGCACGATCGGCACCGAGATGCAGGTCAAATATGCCAATGAGGCGGCCAAATATGCGGGCCTCGAGGGTCTCGATTACGACACTGCGCGCAAGCTCAACACCTTGCGCAGCGCGCTCGTGCTGCCGGCACCGACAACCCCGGGTGCGGCGGCCGAGCTCAACACCCTCTCCACCCGCCTCTCGTCCACCTACGGCAAGGGTCGCGGGACCCTGAACGGCAAGGAGATGACGGGCAACGATCTCGAGGAGCAGATGGGCAAGGTCCGCAACCCGGCCCAGCTGCAGGAGATGTGGACGAGCTGGCACTCCAATGTCGGCCGACCGATGCGCGCCGACTATAACCGGCTGACCGAGATCGCCAATCAGGGTGCCAAGGATCTCGGCTATCCCGACACCGGCGCGATGTGGCGTTCGCGCTACGACATGAAGCCGGACGAGTTCGCGGCGATGACCGATCGCCTGTGGGGCGAGGTCAAGCCGCTCTACGACCAGGTCCATTGCTACACGCGCACCAAGCTCAACGAGAAATATGGCGACAAGGTGCAGCCGAAGACCGGGCCGATCCGTGCCGATCTGCTCGGCAACATGTGGGCGCAGGAATGGGGCAACATCTACGACGTGGTTGCGCCCAAGGGCGCCGGCGACGTCGGCTACGATCTCACCGATCTGCTGGTCAAGGCGAAGTACACGCCCGAGAAGATCGTCAGGACCGGCGAGAGTTTCTTCACCTCGCTCGGTTTCGCGCCGCTGCCGGCGAGCTTCTGGACCCGCTCGATGATCACCGCGCCCAGGGACCGGGACGTCATCTGCCACGCCTCGGCCTGGGATCTCGACAATGTCGAGGACCTGCGCATCAAGATGTGCACCAAGGTCAATGGCGATGATTTCGTCACCGTCCACCACGAGCTCGGCCACAATTTCTATCAGCGTGCCTACAACAAGCAGCCCTTCCTCTATCTCGACAGCGCCAATGACGGATTCCATGAAGCGATCGGCGACACCATCGCGCTGTCGGTGACTCCGGAATATCTCGTCCAGATCGGGCTGTTGCCGCGCAACCAGGTGCCGTCGGCCGACAAGGATGTCGGGCTGCTGCTGCGCCAGGCGATGGACAAGGTCGCCTTCCTGCCGTTCGGGCTGATGGTCGACAAATATCGCTGGAAGGTGTTCAGCGGGGAGATCGCGCCGACCGCGCTCGAGGCCGGCTGGAACGACCTTCGCCTCCAGTACCAGGGCGTCGTGCCGCCGGTGGCACGGAGCGAGACGGACTTCGATCCCGGCGCAAAATACCACGTGCCGGCAAGCGTGCCCTACACCCGCTATTTCCTCGCCCGCATCCTTCAGTTCCAATTCTACCAGGCGGCGTGCAAGCAGGCGGGGTGGACCGGACCGCTCCACCGCTGCTCCTTCTACGGCAACAAGGAAGTCGGCCGGAAACTGAACGCGATGCTGGCGATGGGCGCCTCGCGGCCGTGGCCGGAAGCGCTGGAGGCGTTCACCGGCACGCGCGAGATGTCGGGCCAGCCGATGCTCGAATATTTCCGGCCGCTGATGGGCTGGCTCGAGCAGCAGAACAAGGGCAAGCAATGCGGCTGGACCGCCTAGCCGCTCGGCTCAAAGTGGTACTTTGAGCCGGGTCCTCTTAGGTGATGGAAGGGGCGCCGGCGCGGCCGGCCCTCTTTGTTTTGAGGCGATGTGCGGGCTTGTCGGCAAGCGGTACGGCGGCCGAGGAACCGCTGAAATCAGTCTTCGAGATCATCCTTCCCGGTGTCACGCTGGCGGGCCGCGTCCGCGGCTTCCTGGGCAGTGATCGCGGTCTTGAGGACCTGGTTGACCGGTTTGCCGTCGCAGGCGCGGCGGGCGAGGGCACGGGCGCCGAGCACGGCCCCTGCGGTGGCGGCCGCGGCGCCGACGCCGATCGCGGCGGCGGCGAAGGGACGCTCGCGCATCTCCTCGGCAAGGCGCAGGGCGGCGGATTTACGCTCGTTCGACTTGGACTGATCAGGCAACTCAACTCTCCCGCTGAATCCACTCTAACGCGCTCGGCGCGGCTGCGTTGCAGGAAAAGCACGCGAATTGGGCGGCAAGAAGGCGATTGCGGGCGCGGTGTCGCCGGCCTTCCGCGGCTCTGAGCGGGACGACCGGCAGACGGGGGCACGGTTCCCGCTCGGGATGAGAATTGTGGAGGGCAGGGGCTCCGGGGCCAGGCGCCGGAGCCCCTGCTTGTCCGGATCGGGCAGGCCCGATCCGATTAGGATCAGAGCCGCTCGAGCAGATAGTCGGCCGAGCTCACCGTGAATGCGCCGGGCTCTTCGACGTTGAGGCTTTCGACCTCGCCGTCGTTGATCACCATCGAGAAACGCTGGCCGCGCTGGCCGAGGCCGAACTTCGCACCATCCATGGTGAGGCCAAGCGCGCGGGCGAAATCGCCATTGCCGTCGGCGAGCATGGTCACCTTGCCCTCGGCACCGGCGCTGTCCTTCCATGCCTGCAGCACGAAGGCGTCGTTGACCGCGGTGCAGGCGATCTCGTCGATGCCCTTGGCCTTGAGCGCGTCGGCCTGCTCGACGAAGCCCGGCAGATGGCGCGCCGAGCAGGTCGGCGTGAACGCGCCCGGCACCGAGAAGAGGGCGATGCGGCGGCCGGCAAAATAATCGGTGCTGCTGATCGGCTGCGGGCCGTCGGCCGTAGCCTTGACGAGGTTGGTCTCCGGAATGCGGTCGCCGATCTGAATGGTCATTCGTCTCTCCCTTGGGTGAAGCGCGGGCCCGTGCTTCGGATCGCCGCGCTGTAATCGAATGGAGGCGGCGAGGGAACCGGGGCTTTGTTGGGCGGGGCGGGGGGCGGGGGGAATGGGAACGCGGCGACTGGTGGTCTGGTAGCGGCGGCCACTTCGTGCCCCGTCGTCATCCCAGCGAAAGCTGGGATCTCGTCGTAAGCGTGCGCAGGCGCCTGTGGCAGCCGACGGCGACTTCTCGTCCGGAGATCGCAGCCATCCGGTCACATCGAAATGGCATTTCGATGGGTGCCCTGCGCTGGGATGACGGCCAAGGGCTTGGGTGACAGTCGCGAGGGCGGGGCGTGTCGAACAGCAGCCCGGTGAGGCGCCTTGTTCGGGCGTCGCTCCGCCGCGCAAGTGGTTGGCATCGCAGGACGTGTCTCGCTATGGCGGGCGCATGGACCAGGCGCCCTTTCTCACCGGACAGCTTCTTCTCGCCATGCCCGGCATCGGCGATCCGCGCTTCGAGAAAGCGGTGATCGCGATGTGCGTTCATGACGAGAATGGGGCGCTCGGCATCGGCCTCGGCCGGATCGTCCCGCGGATCACCTTTCACGGGCTCTTGAAGCAGCTCGACATCGCGCCCGGCGCCGCGCCCGACGTCGCCATCCATCTCGGCGGCCCCGTCGAGCCGCAGCGCGGCTTCCTGCTTCACTCGCTCGACTGGGGCGGGCAGGAGAGCATCCAGGTCGGCCACCGCTGGGCGCTGACCGCGACGCTCGACATCCTCAAGGCGATCGCCGAGGGCAAGGGTCCGAAGCGCTGGATCGCCGCGCTCGGCTATGCCGGCTGGGGCGCCGGCCAGCTCGAGCAGGAATTGTGCGGCAACGGCTGGTTCTCGACCGCCGGCAGCGACGACCTTCTCTACGATTGCGACGTCGACAACCGCTGGAGCGCCGGCTTCAAAAGCGCCGGCATCGACCCGCGCCTGCTCACCGTCGACTTCGGCACGGCCTGAGGCCGGGCCGGCCTGGGGCGCTCTCGGGGCTTCTTCAGGGGCAAGGAAGTGGCTTCGACAGGCCCCCTTCGGCAAGCTCAGGACAGGCTTCGACGCGCTCAGGAGAGCCTCAGCCCGAACGTACCCGGCAGGGTCGTATTCCGTTCCGCCGCTGCGGCAGCGTCAGGCGCGTTTCCGTGCTTCCTCGGCAAGGTCGCAGATCGTGACCGCCTTGGCGGTGCCGCCGATGCGGACGTCGAGGAAGTGGCCGGGCTCCGCGGCCGAGTGCGCCGGGCGGCGCTGCGGTGCCGCGTCGACGACCATCTCGAGCGCATCGACGATGCAGCCGGTGACCGCGCCGTCCACTTCGACGACCAGCACGGCGGCGCCCAGGGCGGCGAAATCGAGATTGCGTGGGCTGCCCTCGCTGCCGAGATCGACCAAAGGCAGCGGCCGTCCGGTGTGGCTGGCGAGTCCGAACAGCGACGATCCCGGAACGTCGAGCCGGCTGACATTGGCCGGGAAGCCGATGATCTGGGTGACCGAGGTGAGCGGCACCGCCCGGTGCCGGTCGCCGAGGCGGAAGACCAGGAACGGGTGTTTCGCAGCGCCGCCCGTACCGCAAGTCGCCCCGTCACCCGGGGCGGCCGCCGTGCCGGCGATCCGGCTGAGCGCGGCGATCGTCCGCAGCGCGTCGCTGCGCGCGAGCGCGTCGGCGGCGAGCAGCAGGCTCTCGCGGCCGTCGCCGTCGACGATCGCCCCGCAGAACAGATCAAGGCGGGCTGCGGTGGCGGCGGGGAGCGGCCGGACGTCGGCAACCGGCACCTGCAGGATGCGGTGCACCCGGTCGATCCTGAGACCGAGCAGCCGTTCGCCGTCGGCGCGCAGGATGACGATCGGCTCGGCGCCGCCGTCGCCGGCGCGGCCGGTGAGGCCGAACAGGGAGAGATCGTCGACCACCGGCACTTCGCGGCCGAGATAGTCGACCACGCCGATCCACGTCGCCGACGGCACCGGCCCCGGCCGCAGCGCGCCGTTGGGAACGGTGGCGACGACAAGGGCGGCGTCGATCGCGAGCTCCGCGCCGGCGGCCGAGAGCAGAACGATCGGGCGCCGGGCACCCGCCGCCGCCCGGTCGGCAAACGCGGTCTCTCGGGCGTGGGGGATTCCGGGCAGAGCGAACACCGCCTCCGGATCGATCAGGCCGACGACTGCGTCGCCGTGGAGGAAGTTGCGGGTGACGAGCTGACCGGCGACGCCGGGGATGGCGCAGGCCTGCAGGCTGTCGCGGCGCAGCCGCGCGAGCCCCGACACCGAGTCCATCGCCAGGCCGAGCAAGGCGTCGCCGTAGCGCAGCACCACGATCACCCCGCCGGTGCCGGCCGCGGCGTCCCAGCCGGCGGACTGGAAGCCGAGCAGGGGCTCCAGATCGATTACCGGGATCACCCGGCCGCGGATCACGATCGAGCCGATCGCGCCGCCGGCGGCGAAGACCGGCTGCAAGGTCGCCGGCCGCGGCACCACTTCGCGCACGGTGTCGGCGGGCAAGGCGACGTCGCGGCCGCACAGCCGCATCAGGCCGACGTCGAGCGTCGCCGGCGCCGGTGCCGCGGCGGCAACCACGGCACCGTCCGCGGCCGCCGCCAGACCTGCCGCCGCGTCTTCCGGCACGGGCGCGGCGGCATCGGGCCGGAGGGTGCCGGCGAGGGCGTTCATGCCGCGACGGCGCGGGTCGAGGCGGCGAGTTCCTCGATCATGCCGACGACTTGGGCCGAGACCTCTTCCTGGACCCGGGCGGAGTCGGCGATGCCGACGATGGCGCGGGCGGTCTTCTCGACGCTGGCGACGATGCCCTCGAAGGCGTCGCGGGCGCCGCGCGAACGCTCGGTGCCGTGCTCGACGCGGTCGGTCGACTCCTCGATCAGGCGGCTGATCTGGCCGGCGGCGTCGGCGCTGCGCTCGGCCAGCTTGCGCACCTCCTCGGCGACGACCGAGAAGCCGACGCCGTGCTCGCCGGCCCGTGCAGCCTCGATCGCGGCGTTGAAGGCGAGCAGGTTGGTCTGGCTGGCGAGCTCGCCGATCACGCCGACGATGCTCGCGATCTGCTTGGACGAGCGATTGATGAGGTCGATCGATTCGATCGCGCCGGCGATCGCCTCGCTGCCGCGACCGGCGGCGCGCTCGGTCTCGCCGGCGAGATCGGTGGCGCCGCTCGCCCCTTCGGAAATGGCGTTGATCGCCTTGCAGAGGCGGGCGACCATACCCTGCATCTGCTCGCTCTTGGTCGCGATCTGCTGTTCGAGCTCGACCTGGCGGGTGACGTTGAAGGCGTGCTTGATCACCCGCACCGGATTGCCGGCGAGATCGTAGACCGGGCTGTAGCTCGCCTGGATGTAGACGTCGCGGCCGTACTTGCCGATCCGGTGGAAGCGGCCGCTGTGGGTCTCGCCCTTGTTCAGGCGCAGCCAGAAATCGCCATATTCCTGGGTCTTCAGATAGTCGGCCTGGCAGAACATCGAATGGTGCTGGCCCTTGATCTCGCGGAGGGTGTAGCCCATCGTGCTCAGGAAATTCTCGTTGGCGGCGAGGATGTTGCCTTCGAGATCGAACTCGATCGTCGCCTGGCTGCGATCGACCGCGGCGACCCGGCTCTCGAACTCGGCGTTGCGCATCTTGGCCTCGGTCACGTCCATCGCGAACTTGACGATCTTGACCGGCGTGCCGTCGAGGCCGAGGATCGGATTGTAGGTCGCCTGGATCCAGATCTCGCGGCCGCCCTTGGCGACGCGCTTATATTCGCCGCCGAAATATTCGCCGCGCGACAGGCGGTGCCAGAAATCCTGGTAGGACGCGCTGGCGACGAGATCGTCCTCGCAGAACAGGCGGTGATGCTTGCCGCGGACCTCGTCGAGCGAATAGCCGAGCAGGGCGAGGAAATTGTCGTTGGCATCGAGCAATTGGCCGTCGAGATCGAACTCGACCACCGCCTGGGCGCGGCGGATCGCGCGCACCTTGCCCTCGTAATCCATGTTGCGCTTCTTCTGCTCGGTGACGTCGAGCGCATATTTGACGACCTTCCAGGGATTGCCGTCGAGATCCATGATCGGGCTGTAGCTGGCCTGGATCCAGACGCTCTCGCCGGACTTGGAGACCCGGCGATATTCGCCCGATTCATGCTCGCCGCGGGCCATCTTGTGCCAGAATTGGCGATACTCCTCGGAGGCCGCATAGTCCTTGTCGCAGAACAGGCGGTGATGCTTGCCGCAAATCTCGTCGAAGGCGTAGCCCATGCGCTGGCAGAAGGCGTCGTTGGCGGCGAGGATATTGCCGTCGAGATCGAACTCGATCACCGCGTGCGAGCGGTCGACCGCCTGGACCTTGCCCTCGGCCTCGGCCGCGGCGCGCTTGGCGTCGGTGACGTCGACGGCGAACTTGACGATGCTGACCGGACGGCCCTGGAGATCGAGGATCGGATTGTAGGTGGCCTGGATCCAGATTTCCTTGCCGCCCTTGCCGAGCCGCTTGAACTCGCCCGACACGTAATCGCCGGCGCCGAGCTTATCCCAGAATTGCCGGTAGGCGGCGCCGCGGACCTGCTCGGGGGTGCAGAACAGCCGGTGATGCTGGCCGATCACCTCGTCTTCCCCATAGCCGGTGAGGGCGAGGAAGTTGGCATTGACCGCGATGACGTGGCCGGCCAGATCGAACTCGATCACCGCCGAGCCGCGGCCGATCGCATCGACCAGGCTCTTGTCGCGCAGGCTCTTCAGCTTGACGTCGGTCACGTCCATGGCGAGCTCGACGATCTTGAGCACTTCACCGGTCTCGGCGACCACCGGGAAATATTTGCTGCGCAGCCAGAGCTCGCGGCCGTTTTTGGCGATCCGCTTGTAGGTGTCCTCTTGCGGGCAGCCGGCCTGGAGATCGCCCCAGAAGGTCTCGTAGTCGGGCGAGGCGGCATAGTCTTCGGGCGAGAAGAAGCGGTGGTGGCGGCCGGTGACCTCCTCGGCGCTGTAGTTCATCAGCGCGAGGAACAGGCGGTTGGCGCGGACGATACGGCCTTCCGGCGAATATTCGATCACCGCCTGGCTGCGATCGAGCGCAACTCCGAGCGCGCACAGATCGGCGCCGTCGTCGAGCGCGTCGGCCATCGCGGTCGCCGCTTCGGCGGCCGCCGCCGCGGCGACGGCCTGCGCGCTGCGCCCGGCGGCGGCGGTGCGGCCGGGCTGGCGCGGGCTGCGATTGGGGGTGGCGTCATTCTGCTGCGTATGATCGGTCATGATCGTTCGTCCCGTCTGTCCGCGGCCGCGGCGCTGCGGCCCGGAATGGAGCCGTTTCAGCATCTTATAGGAGGCTTTCGGCGCCTGCGGTGCGGCGGGCGCTACCGGCTTAATACGAGGTCGGGCGAGCGCTGCGGCGGCAGTCGGCGGCCGCCGCCCAGGGCCGGTCGCCGGCGAGGATCGTGCAGGTCCAGACGGTGCGCGCGAACGGATGGATCGGCCGGCCGGGCCGATCGACGCTGCACGTCCAGCGGCCGCGATCCTGCGGACGGCAGCGGCCACCCGCCGCCGCGACCGCCCGGGCGATGTCGCCGATGCTGGGACGCAGGCCGAGCGTGCGGCTCCACGCCGCCTGATGCTCGGCGCGGGCGGCGGCGGGATCGGGGTGGTTGCTGAACAGGCCGGCGTGACGGTTGGGAAGGGCGATGCCGCCGAGCAGGGCGAAAGCGAGCAGGGTGCGGGTCAGCACCGGCCAGGTGTGGAAGAGCGGCACGCGCGGCATGGCGGGGCAAGGGTGGCAAGGAACGGTTGCAGCTTCGTGACCCTGCACCAGGTTTCCGGGATGGGCGGCAGTCGCCGGGCGTGGGCGGCAAGCGGTGGCGTGGATCGGGATCTCGGATGCTCAGCGGGAGGTGAGAGGCCCCGTGTGACGGACGCACGCGCTCACTCCTGGTCGGTCGGCCCCAGCGGCGGTCGGTTTGAGGCGATGGCGGGGCGAACGGTGGCCGGGCGGCACGACGGCGGCGTTGGTCCTGTTAAAAACAGGCGAAATACAGGTGCGGCGCCTGCGCGACCCGGCCTGGTCTGGTCTCAGGCCGGGGAGGAGAAGGGAGAGCCCTCTATTGGCCTTTGCGCACTTTCGACCTGAGATCCCGGCTTTCGCCGGGATGACGGTGTTGGGAGGCGAGCAAGCGCGGTTGAACCAGGCGCGGGGCGGGGCGGATGGGAGGGCAGGCGCGGTCGGAACGCGCGGGGCAGGCGTCTGCCTGCCCCGGCGGTGGCCGCCTCGAAGGGCGGCGGGAGAGGCTGGACCCGTTCCTTCAAGGACGCCGCGCCACCGGTGGCCGGGAGCGGCTGCATGGAATGGGAGTTCGCACGATCGCCGATGGCCCGTTGGTTCGGCTGGTGCTGGAAGCGGAACGTAGCAGGAACATGTGTCTTCGTCAATCCTTCCGTGGCGCCTCGCTTACCGGGTCGCCGCGACCGTATCGACCGTTATTACGGTCGATTTTCACGCACCCACCCGGACACTCCTTGCCGCCGGGTCGCGACCGTATTGACCGATATCACCGCCGATTTTCAGGTCCCGCCGCGGCTTCTGTGACACGCGGGGTCGCCGCCCTATTCACCATTGCCACGGTCACTGTTCGGCATCGCCGCCACTCTCCTGGCTGCGGGTGCGCGACCGTAATGACCGAAAATACGGTCGATTTCCGAGAGCCCCGAACGGCTCTTCTCCTCCCTTCCAGCCGCATCCGAGTCGGCGTTCATCATGGTCTGCGTCCACGGCCGATCGCCCGCGGTTTTGCCCGGTTTCGCAGTGACAGCATCGAAATCACGGCTCCAAACACTGGGAGCGACCGCGAAAGTGGGAGTGCATAATGCATTCTCCGCTTGACAGATCTGTCCAAATGTTCTACTTATGTTCTTTCTTGTGCAGCGTCAAGGTGTCTTCGAGCGGCCGCGTCCTCCGGCGGTCTCGCTCGGAGGCGCCGCACCAGGCTGCCCGCAGGCTGCGGGCGGCTATGCAGGAGACGGGCAGATGACGAAAGCGCAAAGGCGGGCGCGGGTGAAGGCGCTCGAGACCAAAGTTTTCACCGGCTGGCGGAAGTCCTTCATGGTCATCGACGACGAGCCGATCCCCGAGGAATTCGACGACTCGCGCGATATCCTGATCCGTTGGACGATCGTCGATCCGCCGCCCTGCTCCGACGATCCCTATCCGCGGCGGCCGGCCGATGGGTGATGGCGCTATGGCGATGAACGAGCGCGGCGCCGTGGACGCCCCCGGCGGCACGCGGCCCGGGCGGGCGGCGACCCAGTTCAAGCCGGGCAATCCCGGCAAGCCGCACGGCGCGCGGCACCGGACGACGCGGGCGGTGCTGAAGCTGATGGAGGACGAGCACGAGACCCTGACCCGGCGCACGATCGAGGGCGCGCTCGCCGGCGAGTGGCCGGCGATGCGGCTCTGCCTCGACCGGCTGGCGCCGCGGCCCAAGGACGGGCCGCTGGCGTTCGAGCTGCCGCCGATGGCCAGCGCCCAGGACGTCGAGCGCGCCTCGGCGGCTCTGGTCGCGGCGATGGCCGACGGCGAGGTTACGCCGCTGGAGGCGGCGCGGGTGATGACGGTGCTGGTCGGCCACGCCACCATCCTCGATTCGAGCGAGCTCGAGCGGCGCATCCTCCAGCTCGAGGGCAAGAAGAAGGAGGAGGGGCTGTCGCCGGAGAACCAGCGCCTGCTCGAGGCGGGGCCGCGCTATCCGGAATATTGAGGGAGCTGCAAAGGAGAGACTGAGTGCTTCGGCGCTACCTGAACCGCTGGCGGTCGAGAGCTGAAGCGGTCCGGATAGCTTGATCTACGAGAGGCGGTCGAGCACCGCCGAGCCCGTCAGCGGACTTTCGGGCAGGAGCTTGTGACGCCCGCCTCTCCGCAGTCTTTGCGGCCTATGCGCTGGCCAGGCGCCGAACGACCCAAGCCTTGGCCGACGGATAGAGGCTGATCGCGATGTCCGCGGCGACGGCGGTCGTTGCGGCCGCGGCGATTGCGATCTGCCAAACCGCCGCTTCCGGCCGCGAGGCCAGCCCCGCCGTCAGCGCGCTGAGCCCGATCAGGAATACGCCATCAAGGATCGGCAGCATCGCCTGCAGCGCGTTCCGGGTCGGACGGGTGGATTCGCGTGAGACTTCGGGAAGGCGCTGCCGCACGTCGAGAATGTCGAGCAGCCGGCCGTCTCCGGAATAGGCCGCGCGCCGGAGATCGGAGATGATGTCTTCATAGGTGGCGAGGACCCGGCCCGCGCCGCTGATCGCGCGCGTGAGATAGCGGTTCACCAAATAGACCAGGCCGACGAACGGGAGCAATGCGAAGAGCGTCGCGGTGGTCAGCTTGCCGTCTTTAAGGATCGTGACGACGAACCCGGCCGATGCGACGTCGACCGTGAAGAGGAAGTTCATATACTGGAGCCGTAATTGCTCCATGTGGCGGTAATGGGTGAGGCATTCATGCGCCTCCCCGACATAGGCGCTTGCTGTCGTCTCCGCTGCGTCTGTCATTGCCAATCTCTCCCCCCGGCGCCGGCGGGCCAATCCTGCCTGTGTCCCGTGAGCATTGCAAACGGGCGGCAAGGCCAGCTGTGCTGCGTGTGGGATCGTCAACCGTGAGCGGTTGTACTGCGCAGGGAAACGGGCTCGGGCTCCTCGCCGGCGTCGGTTTGAAGGCACCATGGCGGTGTGACGATTGTGGTCGGAGCGAGCAGGCGAGGCGTGTAGCGCCATGGTCATTCGGTCCGAGCGTGTCGACGCCTCCTCTTCCGCGGCCGAAGCCAACGAAAGAGGGTAGGGCTTCGACGGGCCTCCTCCGGCAAGCTCGGGACAGGCTTCAACTTTGCTCAGGAGAGACTCAGCTCGAAGAAACTGTGGTCGGTGCGCGGGGACGATTTCGCTCAGGAGAGCCTTAGCGCGCACGGACTGTGGGCGGCGCATGTGGGGTGGCATGGATGACCCATCTCGCCGAAACGGAAGGCGAGAGTGCCGCCGGGCCCAGCCCATTTGCCGGGCGGCGGCGGAAGTGGCAGATCGGGCGGGAAGGGGATGAGGATGGAACGGCGAACGATGTTGGTGGGGCTGGCTGCCGCCGGCGTTGCGGGGCGCTTCGGCGCGGCGCGGGCTGGCGCGCCGGAAGCGGGCCGCGGCGGATCGCCAGTCGGGCCGGCCGCGCGGCCGAGATTGCCGTATGAAGTGGTGACGGTGCCGGGCGCGGAGGCCGAGGCGGAATGGCGGCGGCTGCGCGACGCGGGGCGCGGTTGGCCGGTGGTGATCGGCGGCGACGAGACGCTCGCGCAGATTGCCGAGATGCTCGGCGCGAACGAGGCCTCGGCACCGGCGGAGATCCTGAAGACAGCGGCGGCCTTGCGCTTTCCGGACGCGCTCGGATCGTGGCCGGGCGCGCCTGTAGCGGCGGATCTGCGCGCGGAGGAGGGCGCCTGGCCCGGGAACATGCCAGCCGGCGGGGTCCTGCCGGGGCTGATGGTGGCCGCCGACCTGACCAGCGGCGCACCGCTGGCGCGGGTGCACATCCTGCTGATCCCGACCGACAAGAGCTGGGAGGTTCCGGCTTATCTGCGCTGGGGCGGCTGGAACGCATGTCCGCCGCCCGAAGTGCATGTCGCCGTGCTGAAGACTTGGCACGAAGCCTATGGCGCCGAGCTGGCCGGTCTCACCGGCGACCAGCTCAACCTGCGGGTGGCCCGACGGCCGACCAAGCGCGCCGAGGCGCTAACGCTGGCGCGGGATTTCTATCGTTACTGTCCTGATATCTTCGATCAGGGCACGGCCACGCTGGCGCCGCTGGCGGCCGAGCTGATGGCGAACGACTGGTGGTATTTCTGGTGGGACTAAATCCATCGCGTTCGGCTGGCGCCGAACGCGGGGACCTGGATTGTGGTTGAGAGGTGGCGATGACGGATTTCTGCTGCGAACAGATGGCCGGTGATCTGAACCGGACCTGCGACCGGCATTCGGACCGGAGCGACTGTCCGGATGCGCTTATCGCACGGCTGGGCGATGGCAGCTACGGCCTCATCATCCATGACGGCGGCAGCAGCGTCATGGCGATCGCCTTCTGCCCCTGGTGCGGGACCAGATTGCCGGAGGGGGAAGAGGAGGTCTCAGGCGACGGGTAGAGTCGGAGCCGCGAGGTCGCGTGGCGCTTGCGCCGAAGCAAGCTATGATGGCCGAAGGCTGCCAGGCCTTCCTATTTTGTCGCGAAGGCGCGAAGAGCACGAAGATCGCGAAGAAGAGGAAGAATAAGCGGGTGAAACCGATCCTTCAGCAACGCTTTGGCCCATAGAGCGCTGGTATCTTCCTGTCGTGCGTGGATGTCGCGGGAGCGCGGTTCCGGGTGGCAACCACGCGGCGCGAGCCAGCCGCCATTGTTGTTGCTTTGGCTGTCGACGTGGATCATGCGCGCCGACATCCAGGTCCAGTCACGATCGGTGAGCTGGCGGAGGAGTTCTTCGCGCTCGACGGTGCTCGGGATGAGGCTCTGCTGGAATCGGCATGATGCGGTGGCGGTCGTGCCGGCTCCCCATCGGCACGAAGCGCGTCGCACCGGGTTCCAGCCGAGCTCCGCATCCCAATAGTTTCCGGGCGTCTTTTCGAACGCGATATGCTCCTGAACTTCGTGCTGCGCGCAGGCGAGTTCGATCTGGCCGGCGGTCGGGAAAGCGTCGGCCGGCGCGCGTTCGACGCCGGACGGGAGATCGCGGTCGTGGCACCCGCTCGCGGCGGCGGCGAGGAGGGCAAGGAGGAACAGGCGCGTCAGCTTCGTGTCTCCTCGTGCGGGCCGGCGCCGGTGATCTTTCACCGGGCACAGTGACGAGGCAAGCGAAACCGGACGACGCCGTGCCTCGAGACCGCGACGGACCCCGTGCGGTGAATGCGCCGGAGACGGGGCCGGCACTCGGAGGCAGAGTTGCTTCGCGTCGCCAGGAGCCGTGACGGCGATCACGCGCCGATCGCCGCACCCTGGATAGAATGGCGATCTTCACCGGCAATCTCGGCGGCGAGAGCGTCGCCGCGCGACCTGGACGATATCGACGTCGAGCAATTTGGGAGGCCATCATGACCGTGACCATGAAGAAGGGCTTGATCGGAGCGTTCCGCATCCTTGCCGGGGTGCTGATATTCTACGTCTTCATCGTCGTGCTGATGGCCGCCATTTCCCAGCAGAACGTCATGATCAGGCTGAGCGCCGTCGATCAGGCGGCGAGCTACAGTTCGGGATGGAGGCGGGTGGGCGAGATTCAGGCCGATCGGGAGGAGAGGACGGCGTTGAAGGGCCAGCAAGGCCCGCTCGCCGACAATCTGGCAAAGAGCCAGCAGGCTCTCCGCGCGCGCGAGGAGGAATATCATTCCGCCTGGGCGCAGTTCCTCCCCCTTGCCCAGCGGGCCGATGGGATCGCCGCGTGCGACGTCTCTCTCGACGACCCGCGGCTCGACGAATACGCCCCGAGACTCGCGGTCTGGCGGGCCGTCGAGCAATGCGTCAGGGACGAGACCCTGCCTCAGGCGCTCCGCGATCAGTTCGCGACGCTTGCGCAGGAGAAGATCAGTTTCCCGGCGACGTATCGCCGCGCGCTTGCTGCCAACGATGATGTGATGACGGCGACGAAAGCCATGGCCGATCTGACGGCCAAGCTGGACGGGCTCAAGAGCGAGCCCAAGGACGCCGATCTCGAGAAAAGCTTCCAGGAAGTGGACGCCTTGCTCGGCAATTGGCTGCTCGGCGGCCGGACCTTCGTCGCTCTGCCACCCGCGCTGGTGCAGCTGATCCTGTCGGCCGCGGCGGGTGCGTTCGGGGCCTTGCTGGTGACCCTGGTGCTCATCGTCTATCCCAAGACCAACTTCACCTTGGTTTCGCGGAACAAATATGCGCCGCGCATGCTGCTGGGCGCCCTGATCGCAGTCTGCGTCTACGTCCTCCTGCAGGCAGGCACCGCCGTGCTGGGCACCGGAAGCGGATTCGAGGTCGCAAAGGCCAATTACATGACATTCTGCGCGGTCAGCATCCTCGCCGGCATGTTCTCGGATCGCGCCGCAGCCTGGCTCTCCGCGCGGGCGATAATCTTCTTTCCGGCGGATGCGACGGCTGGAGCACGAAGTGTCGACTCACGGTCGTGGCCGGGTGTCCGGGACGGCGTGCCCGAGCATGCTTCGTGAGGGCGTGGCGAGTTGGTTGCGCGGGGCGCTGGATGATGGTGAACGGGCTCCATCGCGTTCTGCGCAGGAAGGCCATCCGGCATCCCAAGCAAGGTCCGCGACAATTTCTTGTAGTCGCATGGCTGTAGCGCCGGACCGGTTTCCACTTCTCCCGCGCGCAGCGAGTGGAAAGCTGCTCGACAGGAAGGTCACCAATGTCCGCAACCTGACCTCGCCTTTCTGGCGATCGTCGCTGAAGGATCCGGCGCGGCGGTGCCTGGTGCCGGTCACCGGCTTTTGCGAGTGGGAGGGGGAGAAAGGCGCCAAACGCGAGCATTGGGTTTCGCTTCGGCTTCCGGTTTTCTTCCGAAGTTTGCCTAGCCGTTGCATGGGATCGACACCGTCCTGCGGTTGGGTTTCGCAAGCGGCCCGGGGGGAGATTGCCGGACATTTCTGTGCAAGACCGCGTCCAACGAGGACGAACTCGCTAACGAGGAGAGGGCATGACCAAGCTCAACAGGTTTATTCGACGTTATACGTCAATCGCCGCAACGATTGATATCCTAAGACGGAAAGAGCTTCCGCTGCTGGATCCGCAGAGTTGGGATGATCGGAATGATCGCTACTTCATGAGCCTCTACAAAGAAGCGCAGGAGATCAACGGGCTTTACGCACTGTGCGCGGCGACCTGCTCAGAGACCTACCATCACTGGCGCGTCTTCACCGCCGCCGCAGATGGTGCCTGCATCGAGATCAAGCGAGGGCCGCTAGAAACCGCTTTGTCAGCGCTCCCCGGAGTGCGCTTTGGCAAGATCGAGTATCTACTCCTTGACGACGTGGAGCAACTCGGTCCGGCAGATCGCGTCAGATTGCCATTCATAAAGCGAGCGGGGTTTAAGCCAGAAACCGAGTACCGTATCATTGCCGAGACTAGCGATGCTCAAACTCCAGCGCTTGCTGTCGAATTCCCGATTGAGCTTATCAACAAGATCTATCTCAATCCTTGGCTCCCAGCGTCGATTGCTGATAGCCTGACCGGAATCTTTCAGAGTATACCGGGCTGTGAAGGGCTTAGCGTCAGCCGCTCGCACCTGATTGACAGCGGTCGATGGAAGCGGTCGGGTGACCGAGTCGTCGGAAAAAAGAAGCCGCCTAAAATCAAGCTCGTCAAACCCGCGGCAACCTCAAAAGCGAAGTCAAAGCCGGCAACGAAGCCAAAGCCAAGAGTAAAAACTTGAAGGGACATGCCGAGGCTGCTGAACGAGTAGTCTCGCTAGGGTGCAAGGGCGGGAATCTGGTAGCAGTGAGAGCGGGCCATGCCGGCAGCGCCTTGACCATTTCGAGCACGAGGGTCTCTTTCGCGGTAGCGGGTAATCGCGGGTGCACGGTTGAGGCTAGGTAAAGCCTCAGCCCACCCTTTGTGTCTGCCGAGTTGCGGCGCTCGGCAAAATCGCCTTTCCTGCGCACGGAAAGGGGGATGGATCATGTGCAATCGGTTCAGGATGACGGCGAAGCAGGAGGAACTGGCGTTGGCGTTCGGGATCGATCCGGAACTGACCATGCCGGAGCTGACGCCGCTGCGACCGCCGGAGATGCTCCCGGACCGGCTCGGCTGGATGATGCTGGGGGGCGCGTTTCCTTGAAGCTGTTCTAGGGAAGGGGCGCACCGCAAACCGGTGGAACAGGGCATGAACATCTGGTAAGGTGGGTGGCGACGCAGTCTCGAACTGAGTCAGGACAGGAGGTGCTTCGAGCTGAACATGGGGCCCGCTCAACGGTATAGTAAGCGCCGCTGAGGCCTCGCCGCAAACTCTCGCGTGGCTCCCCGACGCTCTGTGGCCTCGATCCGGAAGCCGGCGCTGCGAGTCAAGCGCTGTTTCACTCTTGCAACTAGGGGCAAGTTGCCTCAAGAGCACTAGAGCTTGATAGTGACCAATCCGTGTGGATCTGGCTAGCTCTACATGTAGACGGGGGATGGTAGATTGGCCCTCGCCAAAGTCGACTGGTCGCGGCTATATACGATGCTTTGTTCGGGTCTCCAATGGATCTTCGATAACGTGCTGAATCTCAGAAATGACTTCCATGCAGTCCCGAGTCTCCTGGAGGCTGGACGCTCAGTGCTCGCTCACGGAAGGGCGGAGGATCTTCTTCAAGCGGTGCATTGGTCACCCGGGTTGGCCCGCTTGGTGCTAATTGATCCACCGTATAACAGACGCACGAGATTCCACCATTACGATGACAGCAGCCATAGTGAGGTATGGCTTCAGGAGCTGAGAGAGAACTGCGTACGGCTCAAGCATTGTCTAGCAGTCGACGGCAGCCTCTGGATGCATATTGACGATGCAGAGATGCCTGCGGCGAGAGTGATGCTCGACGAGATATTTGGTAACAAGAACTTTGTGGCCACGATAGTTTGGCAAAAGACTGTAAGTCGTGATAATAGAACGGCAATCTCTACGACTCACGAGTACATTCTCGTCTATGCATTTGATAAGAAGTTATGGTCTAAGAGTCGTCATAAGCTGCCGGCAACAGAGGAGCAACGATCAAGGTACAGGAACCTTGATGGAGACCCGAGAGGCCCATGGACATCAGGCGACCTTACTGCCAAAGCGGGTCCGGGCCGGCGCAAGGAGCAATTCTATAGTATCGAAACGCCCTCTGGCCGTGTCGTATCCCCAGCGACCGGTACCTGCTGGCGGTTCACACGGGAGCGTCTAGACGAGCTCATTGCTGATGGCAGGATTGACTTTGGCACGGGGAACAAGATGCCGCGACTTAAAAGGTTCCTAAGCGAAATTGACCCGGGTCTCGTGCCGGATACATGGTGGGAGGGTGTGACGGTTGGCACGGCAGATAGTGCGAAGCGTCATTTGAAGTCGCTGTTTCCGAAGCTAGTTCCGTTCGAAACACCCAAGCCTGAAGAGCTTACGGCGCGGATACTTCATATCGCAACAGATCCGGGCGACCTGGTAATCGACGTTTATGGCGGATCTGGAACGACAGCTGCGGTGGCGGAGAAGATGAGCCGTCGGTGGTTGACCTCGGAGCGAGAGGAAAAAACCTTCTTCGAGTTTACGCTGCCAAGGCTCAAAATGGTTGTTGAAGGCCGCGACCCAGGAGGCGTAAGCGAGAAGTACAACTGGGCCCTTGGACGTCAATTCGAAGTCATTGTGTAAGGCAGTTCCTCAGGAATGACTGCATCTCGCTCCGTAGCATCTCAATTCCTTTCTTCGTGGAGAACGATCCTAGGCCTACCTTCGCAATTGAGACGACTTGCGGGTTGCCTTCAGCGACCGGCGTGTAAGCCCGATGCGATATGCCGTCATCTGACGTCGGATACATGAGAGCTACATGCCGCACGCTACTTACAAGGCCTGCCGATAGCACCTGATAGAAGTCGATATTCTTGGGGTGCTCACCCAGCGTTTTGTATTTGGCGTCCGCATGCAGTACATGATGCTTTCCGCGCCGAACTGTTATGTCTGGCGTCGTGCGGGTTGTCTGTATAGTGCCGGAGAATACCGTGGTTGCAAGTGGCAAACTCTCCTTTGTTACCGATAGTCCGAGAGGCCGAGCAGCCTCTGCAAAGAGACGGCGGACAGCACGCTCAAAGAGATTCTCAGAATCCCATAAGAACCCCGGCAATGTCAGCTCACCCGATTCGTAAGCCACTTGGCGATCGTCAGCGAGCATCTTCGCGATCTCAACGGCGTGAGCTAGGTGCGGATGGTGGCGACGAGCTGACGGCACGACGGCTCTCCGAGTCCAAGATGATTGTACGTTTGGTAGCTCGCCAGCCCAAGATCTAAGTTGTTGTCTTCTACCAGGATCCTCGACGGTCAGCTCTAATTGGTTGCCCGCCCACTTGAGAAGCCTGTTGGTAGGCACATCGCGCGTCAGCTGAGATGCCATTACACCGAGCTGTCCCGTGACCGGAAGTAGCCGCTTGTAGTCCCTTGGGTCCAATCGACCACGTAGGAAGGGGCTGCGGAACCGCCGCTCGCTGTACCCCAGCGGATAGCCACGAGCGCTGGCTCCTCTCAATGCGCCAAGAAATAGCTCCGCGATAACGTCTGCAATGCCTTCCTCGTCGGCAGATGTCCCGCTCGCGTCAGACAAGGTTTCTATGCCATGCCCATAAGCTAGGAAGCGCCACATGGCGGACCGCCAGCCCGCTCCACGCGAGGCACGGTTTATGAATTTTGGAGCGATCTCGACGCTTAGCTTCCCGATCTTCACAAAGCCGGCAACTCCCCGAGCCGACAGGAGGTAATTGCCTGCTGGTGAGGGCAGTAGCCGAAGAGGCTCCTCTCGCAGCTTCAGCGACTTCCGCCAAAAGGCGCTTGCCTCTGCAATAGCGACTGTCTCCGAGCTCGAGAGTCTTAGCGTGACGGGCTCGCCGTTCTCTGTTAACTCCATTATAGCGCAAGGCTTTGTAATACTCGAACTGCGTGAGCTTCTCCCAAGTGTCGAAGTGGCACCAGGTCTAGCGCGCCCCGAACTGGGGCATCGTCCCCGAGACGTTGCCGATCGCGGAATGCAGGTTGGGTCTCGGAGCCGGGCTCGATCTTCAAGATATCTCGTAGCGCATCCAGCCGACCAGTATACCGATCGATGATCTGGGGAAGGATGGCGGTATCCCAAGCCATGGCCAACGCGCTCCATCTGGCTTCAGGAGCGGCCCTCACTATCGGCCACACAAGGGAATGCCCGATCTCGAAATCATCACCCAAATCCGCGGCGATGTGGCTATTTATCCGGTCCAGCATGAGGATCGTGGTCTCTTCTGGACTGAGCGTGCCTAGCTCTTCGGCTCCCTTCCTGACAGCAGAAGCCTTTTCACTCAGAGTGCCTAGGTCAACCGAAAGGCGTGACGCAAGCAGCTCTACATTAGGTCGCATTTCGATGCGGTGGAACCTTCTTGTCAAAGCTGAGTCCAGCGGAAGTGCCGCCTTATCCACCGAGTTCATCGTTGCAAGTAAGTATACGTGCTCAGGAAAAGTCCAATCATCAGGCAAAGAATGCGCATCTCCGCCTCTCAGCATTCTAATCTGTTCCGATCTGCCATTAGTATACTCAACTCCTGGCAAGCTTACTTTTAAAGCGCGGCTATTTATTGTGCCAGATCTGGTGGCGCGATATTCCGGATCAAGTAGAGTTATAAACTCTCCAAAGACCTGGCTTGTGTTAGCGCGATTTAATTCATCGATGATTAGCAGGCAGCCATCCGGACCATTCGGCTCATGTACACGAACTGCCAGCGTCATGAGGAGGCCAAAGTGAGGTTCAAGGACAATGCCGCTTCCCTCCGGCTTTGGTCGCCTTCCTAAAATGAACTCTTCATAAGAATAACTTTGGTGGAATGTCACCCATTCCACAGCGATATTGATCGGTATCTCGTCTGACGTCTGGGATGCCGCCGTCCCAAACTGTTGATCAGTCGAACCGAGGCGTAGCGTTGGGCGTCCGCCGGCTGCGCCGCGCGCGGCCAGCCGGGCAATGACCTCCGAAACAACCCAAGTCTTGCCCGTGCCGGGAGGGCCAGAAAGAAGTACGTTCTTATCAATCGCCAACGCCGAGATTATCTGCTGAACGAGATCGATGCTCATCCCTTAGGCGCCTCGTATTTCCAATAGCCTCCGCGTGAAGGCCCCCACAAGATTTTTGCAAACGGGAGCTTCCGCTCCCTTTCGCTTGGTTCTCCTGTCGTAAAGCCCGCCCAAACAGTTCCGTCTTCAGCTCGGGCAAGATATATATGTAAGCCGCCAACGCTTTCCAATAGGCGCTTTGCGTCGCTTGTGGTCTCGCCGCTGTTGAGCGTTGGAAAGCCAGCGGCCGGGCTCCATGCTCGGAGGCGTGCATGTCGATGTCGATTCTGACGGGCGATCCGCATGCGCTTCGCGGATTTGGCCCAGAATTCCAGCCTCTCTGGCGATTGTTCCGGGTGAGCTCTGTTGCTGACGTTCATGATCAGTGGTGTGCCGTTTGGCGGGAAGTTAGATGCAAGGAACGTCAAGAGAGGTTCGACTAACGTGGCGGGAACTTGGATGTATAGGTGCCCCCCTCCACTTGCTGGCTTGTCAGCAATTGATCGTTCTATGTTGTACAGATCGCTTGGATTGAGCCTTAGCGACCAGAGTTCGTCGATCTCCATCTGTCCGTGCATTTGATGATGTCTCCACGATGTAAAGGTGCTCGTGCACAGCGCCAGATTTCGCAACTCGCGCGTTGCTTCGAAATCTTTCAATTGGCGTATGAAGGCGCTTCACCGAACCGTATTTCTCAAGCAAAGACATAAGCTCCGTGCCAGAAATATGTCCATCTTCACTGTAGCTGATAAACACCCAATCAGACTTTACGTTCGACATCGTCGTCTCAAAAGCTGCCTTGGCACGACGGCGATAGCAGAAGTCAGAGGCTTGAGGGTACCAGTCACGGAGGCCGCCGTCGCCGACGGGGTCCGGTTCGTCTTCTTGAGCAATCGTCTCAAGAATATGGTAATTCCCGCCGTACTGGCGTTTGGTATATGGCGGGTCAAGGTATACTGCTGCTGCTTCTGTCCTCGCCGAAAGATCTTCGACCCTTCCTTGCATTACCTCGTGCTTATAGCGATATCGGGAGGGTTCGCTTGGTGCGATCCAAAGCGGCGCCAAGCTAGCAGGGTTCCAGGACGATCGATAGTAACCGTATGTTCCAGCGATATTGGCTACCCGATTTACAGCTAAAATAAGATCGTGGAGAAGAAGGTCAATGTCATCGTCAGCCACGCCGCTTTCGCGCCATTCTCGTAGCTTTCGCCGGATAGCATCAATTCGGGCTGCGTTGTGGCCGGTGAAGTACATCCGCGGCTTGCATCCGTTCTGCGGCTTCCCCTCGTCGCTGTACTCTCTCCAGAAGAAGCCGCGCTCCGGAGCAAGAGCGTTTAACACCTCGATCGCACGACCGTATTCTAGTCGCGAGCCGAACGCGGTGCCATCGTGTAGCAACCTTGCGCGAGCATGCAGCGTAGGGAACCTCAGCTCATCCGACGCGATCACCCGCAGCCCGTGCTCGGCGAACGTGGCGGACATTGTCGCAGTGCCGCACATGGGATCAGCGATCGAGGTGCCCGGGGGAAGCCTCTCCGCTACAATGGATCCGATCCAATCCGCAATGCGAGCTTTGTTGCCTAGATAACGGTACGCCATATCTCTTAGAATTTTGAATCGGGCGGGATGAGCCAATCGTTGGGTTTCGTCCTTCGGTCGGCCCGGCCGCGGGACAATGGGGGATCAAAGGCGGCTTGTCATTACAAATCGGCACGCAGGGCGTGGCACTTTCTTGTGGGCATCGCCTGTGAGGTGCGACCTCTTCGGTTGAGCTTCGGCACGTCGTACCCAAACGTACTCGTCTGGGCGCCGATCGCCCCCCTCGATCGCTTACGGCCGTCTGGGGAGCAAAGTTTGGCAGCTCCTTTACCTGAACTCACCTCAGGAGGTGGTTGGGGGGGGGGCGGTGAGAGCCGATTGCTTCTTGATCCATATAGGCGTTTGCGCGGTGGGCCTCACTTGTCACCGCTAGCGGTCCGAGCCGACGACGAGCTGCTCGGTTGGCTTCGCTTAGCTTGACGGCACGCAACGTGTCGGAGAGACAGTTCTGAAGTGAGGGATCAGGAATGACCGTTAATCTTCCAAAATATGATGACTTTATGCTACCCACCCTTCATGCCGTTCAGCATCTGGGAGGATCCGCATCAATTAAGGAGATTGAGGACGCACTAACGGAAGCCATGGGGCTGACGCAGGTACAGCTCGACGCCGCATATTCGAAGAGCGGCGCCCTTATCGCGCCGGATCGCATGTCTTGGGCGCGGAGCCATCTCAAAATCGCAGGCCTCCTCACGAGCGGGGGAAAGGGCATCTGGGTCCTCACGGACGCGGGACGAGACGCAGCCAACCTTACGCCGGCGCAGTTGAAGGCCGAGGTGAAGAAACGTAGCGCGTCGCACCACGCAAAGATTGTCGCCAAACGCGAGCAGGCGCGCGCCGCTGGCATTTCGGAAGAAGACCAGGGCGATACTGCCGAACCGGAATGGAACGAACTCCTTCTCGAGCAGCTCAAAGCAATGAAGCCCGATGCGTTTGAGCGGCTTGCGCAACGGCTGCTGCGGGAGAGCGGATTCGTGAAGGTCGAGGTGACCGGCAAGTCGGGCGACGGTGGCATCGACGGCTCAGGCGTGCTGCGGATGAACCTGATTTCGTTCCAGGTTCTATTTCAGTGCAAACGCTACAAGGGCTCTGTCGCGTCGGAGGTGGTCCGCAACTTCCGCGGCGCCATGCAGGGGCGGGCGGACAAGGGGCTGATTATCACGACCGGGACGTTCACCTCCGAAGCGCGGAAGGAGGCGACGCGTGACGGGGCGCCGGCGATCGATCTGATCGACGGGGAAGCCCTTTGTGAGTTGCTTAAGGAGAAGGGGCTCGGAGTCGTCGTGAGGCCGGTGATCACGGAGCATGTGGTCGTGGTGCCAGAGTTCTTTTCGGAAATTTAGTTCCGAGAGCTCGTAAGTCTCACGCTCGTTTGATGCGTCAATGCCTGTCCTAGTCCGCGAGCTTACTTTGCTGAGGGGCATCAATCAGCTATGAAACGACGTACGAACGATGTGGCTTCTGGCGGTTCGAGGTGAGTCCGATGATTGAATCTAGAGAACAGTACGATCTTTGGAGCGAATTCTTAGCAGCTTGGCCGCTCGAGCGGCTGCACAGAATGTCTCTCGATGAGTACACACAGGCGGGCTCCAAGGATAGCTTTACCTACTGGATTGAGTCTCGCCTCGACAAAATCGGTAGTATATGGGGTGGGTCTGCGTTTAAGTTTGGTGTATTTTCGCGCAGGGCTGCAGAGGCTAGAGATTCTGGTGACAAACTCCGCTACAGCGACTCCTACGGTTGGTACGCTTCGCTAGGTGCTACCCCAGAAGAGGCTTTTGAGAATGTACGGGCGCACGTTGTCCAAATAGCAAACCTTGCAGCGCAAGGCGATCTGCGCGGAATCGAGCGCTATCCGCATTTTGGCGAAGCAGTCAAATGGAAGATTGCTTTTCACTATCAAGACCGAAACAATCCGACGATTGTAAACATATTCAAGCGGGCACCGCTCGCGGTTTTTAGCGGTAGTGGCACTGATGACGGCATGGCAAAGCTTCAAGCGTCCGCTCTTGCACTTCGCCCGAGCAGCACAGGTATAATCGAGTTTGGTCAAAAAATCTGGACCGAATGGAGTGCAAAAAGCTTGAAGATCTGGAAGCTTTCGCATGGCGGCCAAGGCAACTTTACGGAGGAGGAGCGCCAAGGCTTTCTGGCTTCACGGATTGCTTTGATGCATCAAGACACAGGCAAGGGGCAAGGCGAGAAGTTCTCGGAGAAACACGCTGGCGAGTTATTCTTTCTTTGTCACGGTAACAGTCCGCAGCTCATTGGCCAGTTCACCTCTGAGACCAGCCCTTCCGATAAGGGCGAGGGTTGGCTGCAACGCAGCTACAGGATCCTTAAAAGCGCCCAGCGAACTGATCGATACACGGCGAATTCGAAGCTTTGGTCTCCGCAAGGGAACTCCACCTTCTGGCGGGTGGGTGAGCACGATCTTCCAGAATTCGAAGAAACGTTACTCAAACCGTTCTTTGGAATGGATCTTGGTGAACTTGCAGCGCTTGCTGGAGTAACCACTGAAGATGCACCCGCTGCACCGATCCTTGCACAGCCGCAATCTTCTAATTTGAGGAAATTTCCCTCAGCGCCCCTTTCGACTAACCTTATCCTCTACGGTCCACCAGGCACGGGTAAGACATACCGAACAGCATTGGAGGCAGTTCGGCTCTGCGATCGGCTCGACAAATCGGACCCACTATCTCAGCACGGGATACGACGGAGGGAGCTACGTGATCGTTATGACCAGCTCGTCGACGCAGGTCGGATAGAAATGATTACCTTCCATCAGAGCTATTCGTATGAGCAGTTCGTAGAAGGCCTTCACCCAGTCACCCAGCACAAGGCGAAACCAGATGGTGGAACTAGCGAGGTGTCTGGCCACAGTGGCGAGATAAGTTCGGGTGCCATCGGGTTTCATCTTGAGCCCAATGACGGTGTTTTCAAACGATTTGCGATTGTTGCCGAACGGAGCGAAACATCCGAACCCTACGTCCTCATAATCGACGAGATCAATCGTGGTGACATTTCCAAGATCTTTGGCGAGCTGATAACGTTACTTGAACCCGATAAGAGGCTGGGCCAGCCAAATGCGCTTACGGTGAAGCTGCCTTATTCCGGCGCTACGTTCGGTGTGCCGTCGAACCTGCACATCATTGGCACGATGAACACGACCGACCGTTCGATCGCGTTGCTGGACACCGCGCTGCGGCGCCGGTTCGAGTTCCGCGAGCTGATGCCAAGACCCGACCTTCTCGACCCAGTGGATGGGATCGATCTGGCTAAGCTGCTGACTCTCCTCAACGAGCGGATCGAGTATCTGTTCGACCGCGAGCACCAAATCGGACACGCTTATTTTCTCGGCTGCGGATCGAAGGACGACCTTGATAAAGTGATGCGCCACAAGGTCATCCCGCTGCTCGCCGAATATTTCTACGAGGACTGGAACAAGGTCGCCGCTGTGCTCGGCGATGCGGACGAAGGCGAGGGCGACCGCACCGGCGGGTTCCTAGTGCGCAGGGCACTGCAGCCGCCCGCCGGCATCGGCGGCTTCGCGGCGTCCGGCCTCCGTTTCCGCTGGAGCGTGCGCGATGACGGGTTCGACTACGCCAAGCTGCAATGATCCGCCGGACCATCCTCGAGTGGCAGAGCATCGCCTATGGCGATGACGACAAGACGATACCGGAGAGCGTCGCCGACCGGATCGCCGCCGCGGCAGCGGCTTCCCCGCTTGCCGGGCGCGGAGGCTCCGGGGTGATCGAGCATGGCCGCAAGGCGCTGCGGGCGCGTGGCGTTGTCGGCGTCATTGCGGCGCAGGGCTGTGCGCTCGAAATTTTGCCGAAGATCGAGGGGCTCGGCGAAGGTGAGGACGAGGCGAGCCGGACATCCATTCGCGACCGGCTGATCCACATGCTCGGCGTTGCCTATGATCTCGATATCGCTAGCGCCGATCTCACTGCACTCGGCCTGCAGAACGAGACCCTTCTCGAGGTCCTGATCGCACGGTTTGCCGGCATGCTCGCCGATGCCGTTCGGCGCGGCATGCCGCGGCGCTACGTTCCGCACGAAGAGGATCTGCCGGCGCTGCGCGGGCGGCTCGATGTCGTGCGCCAGTTCACCACGCTGGCGGCAAGCCCGCAGCGTCTCGCCTGCCGTTTCGACGCGCTCTCACCGGACATTGCGCTCAACCAGATCATGAAGGCGGCGGTGACACGCTTGTCGCGAGTGGCCGTGCGCGCCGACACCCAGCGGACGCTCGCTGAACTCGCCTTCGCCTATGCGGACATTGCCTCCGTTGCGCCACGTGCGTTGCGCTGGGACGCGGTGCAGCTCGACCGCACGAATGCACGCTGGAAGCAATTGGTGGCGCTCGCCCGGCTGCTGCTCGGCGGGCAATATCAGAGCAGCTCCGGCGGTGCGTCCGAAGGCTTCTCGCTGCTGTTCGAGATGAACGCGTTGTTCGAGACCTATGCGGCGCGCATGCTCGCGACGCTGTTCGCCGGAACCGCTTATCGGGTGGTGGCACAGGGTGGCCGGCGCTTCTGTCTCGACGAACTTGCCGGCGAGGAGGTGATCGCGCGCCGCTTCCAGACCAAGCCGGACATCTTGGTGATGAAGGGGCAGGACATCGCCCTGCTGATCGACACCAAGTGGAAGCGGCTGAGCGCGCGCATCGACGATCCCAAGCAGGGCGTGAGCCAGGCCGACGTGTACCAGATGATGGCCTATGGCAGGATCTACGGCTGTCCGAAGCTGATGTTGCTTTATCCGCACCATGGGGGGCTTGGGCAGGCCGGAGAGAGTGGCCGCTACCGCGTCACGGGCTGCGCCGATGAGTTGGTAACGGCTACGCTTAACATGGGGCTGCGCCAGAAAGATGTGTCGGCGGAGCTAGCGCGGCTGCCTACGATTGTGGCGTTGCTGGAGCGAGCGCAGGTGGCAGCCTGATCACCGCGGCAGCCGATAGCGGATCGTAAGCGAGGCTCCCTTGCCCTCAATCGGCGCCGAGAGGATCTCGTCGCCCGCGCGTTGCGCGTCTCACATCGCCGCGCAGCAGAGCGGCATCTGATTGTCTCGCGCCGGGATAGCCGCCGAGCGGACGGTGGAGGTCTCCGGCGTTCACGTCGAGATAGGCGTCGCCGCGCAGGGCGGCTCGGCAAAGCTGGGCCTCCAGTTCGGCGCGGAACTCGTCCTTGGTGGGCATGGGCTCTCTCCCTCTGCTTCGATGTTCGAGGCGGACGTGGCGGGTTCAGGCGGCGCGTCAGCCTGCGGGAGAGTGTAGGGAAAGCCAGCGGGCGTGGCATTTGGCCAAAAGGGCAGCGCGGGTACTCTTTCGAGAGCCTCTCTCGATCGGCGATACGTCCTTTGAGGTACCCCAACAGATGGGCGGCCCCTCCCTGAGGCGGCGAGCGCGACGAGGAGAGCGTCCGCTACCCTGCGGCGGCCTCCTGATCGGCGAGGAACGCGGTGATTTCGCCGAGCACGGCGATGCAGTGGCGCCTTAGCTTTGCCGTTTGCTCCGGCCCTTGCGGTCCACCTTCGCGCATGCGGGCGAGTGCGTCCTTTGCTGCCGCGAGGGCTTCGAGCACATCCTGCTCTTCCTGCACGTCCGTGTTGCGATCGTGCGGCCGGGTGGGCGCGGTGTCCGTGCCGGCAGCGCCGGCGAGATAGCGGACGGCGAGGATCGTGCGACGCTCGATCGGCTTTACGCCGCGCTCCATCATGCCGATGAATGTGCCGGTCAGGCCGAGCGCCTCGGCGAGCCCGCCTTGGCTCATCGCCATCGCCTTGCGCTGCGCCTTGAGCTCCTCGCCCGTCATTCGGCGCGATCTCGCTGCTTGCCGCTCTGCTCCGCGTTCCCGCCTTCCCGCTGCAGCTCCGGCGCGAAGGGGAGCATCGAGGCATGTTGCTTCTCCTCGTCCATGCAGAGGATGTCGAGTGCGCGTTCGACATCCGCAGTGTCGGAGAGGCCGGCCTCGACGGCGAGGGAGCCGACCACCTGGTAGGCTTCGGCGATGATCTCCTCGAGTTTGGCCTGGCGGGCGATGAGGCCGGCGAGGAAGGTGGCCGCGGCCTCGCCGTGGACGGCGAGGGTGGCGGCGGACGGCGTTGCCGATTCCTCGTCGCCGCTGCCTGCGGTTGCGGGCGCAAGCGCGATCCGGACGCCATTGGCGAGGCGGAGGTGGGGTGCGTCGCCGGTACCGGGTTCGCAAGCATAGTCGATGTAGGCGCTGTCCAGGGCTTCGGCGATCTGGCGCTGCAGCGGGTTGGCAATGGCGGCGGCTTGGGAGGGAGTGTCGTTCACGCTGGGTCTCGGTGTGGTGCTGGTGCGCCATTGTGCCGGAAATCCGGGCGTGCGCCAGATCGAAAAGGGTTGATCGTGAGAGGAGGGAGGCAAAGCGCTCCAATGGGCGCCGAGCCAAGTCTCCTTGGGATGCCAGCTTTCGCTGGCATGACGGGGAGGAGCCGGACTGGCGAGGGGCTGGCATGAGGGGGAGGCGAAGTGCTCCATGGGCGCCGAGCCAAGTCTCGCTGAGATCCCAGCCTGCGCCATCCCATCGAAATGGCATTTCGATGGGGACCCGGTTGGATGACGAGAGGGGAGAGCTGGGATGACGGGGAGGGGGACGGAAGCGTTGTCGACGCTGGGTTTGACGGGTGACGCGGGCGCCGCGGCTCAGCCGTCCAGATGCCCGAGTTTGTCCGGGTTGCGCACCACGTAGATCGCCGTCACCCGACCCTCCTCCACCTCCAGCGCCGTCGTCTGGATCACCCCGTCGGCTTCGCGGGTGACGAAGCCGGGGAGGCCGTTGATGTAGGCGGTGCGCAGCAGGGTCGAACCGTATTTGCGGAACAGGATGCCGAGCGCCTTGTGGATCTTCAGGACATGGTCGCGGCCGAGGATCGGGGCGGGGGCGGCGGGGCGCTTGCCGCCGCCGTCGGCGTGGCTGGTGACGTCCTCGGCGAGCATCGCGCCCAATGTCTCCATGTCGCCGCTCCGGGAGGCGTGGAAGAAGGCCTCGGCGAGGGCGAGGCCGCGCTGCTGCTCGACCTTGAAGCGCGGGCGTTCGGCGCGGACGTGGGTGCGGGCGCGGGCGGCGAGCTGGCGGCAGGCGGCGGCGTCGCGGCCGATCGTCGCCGCGACCTCGTCGAAGGGGAGGCCGAAGACGTCGTGGAGCAGGAAGGCGGCGCGCTCGAGCGGGGAGAGTCGTTCGAGCGCGAGCATCAGGGGGAGGGTGACGTCGTCGTCAGGCTCGGGCTCGGCTGCGACCACCGGCTCGGGCAGCCAGGGGCCTATGTAGGTTTCGCGGCGGTGGCGGGCGGACTTGAGCTGATCGAGGCAGAGGCGGGTGATCGTGCGGCGGAGGAACGCCTCCGGCACCGCGACCGCGGCACGATCGGCCCCCATCCAGCGCAAGAAGGCTTCCTGCACCACATCCTCGGCATCGGCGACCGAGCCGAGCATGCGGTAGGCGAGACGGGTGAGCTTCGGGCGCAAAGGCGCGAAACTGGAGACCGCATCTTCCGGAAGCTCGCAGGGGATGGGGGCCGGGGCGTCCATCAGGCGAGGGCCGGCTGGGGGTTGGGAGCCGGCGCGGCGGGGGCCTGGCCCGCCTTGGCGGCGGCGGCGGCGGGCGCCTTGCCGGTCTCGTACCAGAGGTGGAAGCCGACGGCGAGGCGGTTCCAGCCGTTGATGACGTTGATCATCAGGGTGAGCTTGACCTGCTCCTCGGGCGTGAACTCGGCCTCGAGCGCGGCGCGGGCGGCGGCGAGATCGGCGCCTTCGGAGAGGCGGGTGAGGGCCTCCGTCCAGCCGAGCGCGGCGCGCTCGCGGTCCGAATAGACCGGCGCCTCGCGCCAGGCGGCGAGGAGGTGGAGGCGCTGCTCGGTCTCGCCGGCGGCGCGCGCCTCCGCCGTGTGCATGTTGAGGCAATTGGCGCACTGGTTGATCTGCGAGCTGCGGATCTTGACCAGCTCGGTGAGGCTCGGCTCAAGGCCGGCGGCGATGTGGACGGAAGCGTCCATCCACGCCTTCATCGCGGCGGGAGCGGCGGCGAAGGGATTGAGCGTCGGGGTCATGATCGGGTCCTTTCCTGTGAGTTCCGGTGACATGACGAGGCGGGCCCAAGCGGATGTGACATGGCGGGGCGATTTTCTCGCGAGGGTGACGTGGGGCGGGGCGGGAATCAAGGGGCGCAGGGGAGGATCAGCGTGGGGATGCGGCCGGGTTCGGGTCGTGTCCTCCAGTGGCGTCTGCGCTTTTTCCGGCCTGAGATCCTCGTTTGCACGAGGATGACGGGTAGGGGAGAAGGGCCAATGGAGGCGCGGACGGGCTAGGCTGGCTTTGGGGAGGATGGTTCGGGGGTGTTTGCGCGGCTCGGGGATTTAGCCGGAGACGCTTTGGCGGACGACGAGTCTGCCCCGCCCCTTCGCGCGAGACAGGCTGGACGCCCCGCGTCCAGCCTGAATGGTCTCACGCCCCCTGAAGGGGAGACTCAGCGGGGAACGCTTCAGCGGATGAGGAGTCTGCCCCGCCCCTGAGCGCGAGACCGGCTGGACGCCCCGCGTTCAGCCTGAATGGTCTCACGCCCCCTGAAGGGGAGGGGAGACGACGCGCGAGAGCCATTCGGCGGGCCCCTGGCGGAAGCGGGTGAGCCAGAGGTTGCTGAGGGTGGCGAGGGCGAGGAAGAGGGCGATCGACAAAGCGGAGAGGGCGGCGAGGTTGAAGCGATCGAGCTGGGCGAGGCCGTAGCCGTAGAAGAGCCAGCAGCCGAGCGCGCCGGAGACGAGGTAGTTGGTGAGGGTCATCCGCCCGGTTGCGGCGAGGAAGGCATGGATGCGGCCGGGGCGGGGGCGGCGGGTGAACAGCAAGGCGAAGGCGGCGAGGTAGCCGAAAGCGAGGATCGGCACGCCGACATAGGCGGCGGTCACCGCGGCGTGGGCGGCGCCGGTGCTGCGGATGCCGAGGAAGGGCAGGCTGTTGACCACGCTGAGCGCGAGGCCGAGCGGGAGCGCGGTCGCGGCGAGGCGGCGGAGGGTGCGGCGGTGGGCCTGCGGACCGGTGAGCAGGCCGCTGCGGACCGCATAGGCGCCGAGCAGGAACAGGCCGAGCACGCCGAGATCGTAGACGAGCATGTGACCGGTGGCGAGGCCGTGCTCGCGAAGGCCGACGGCGATGTTGCGGGCGACCGCGTCGGCGTAGGACGGGCTCGTATAGGCGGCGAGGCTGGCGGCGGCCTCGGTGGGCGGGCTGCTCTGGATCAGATTGGGGATCGGCGCGCCGGTGACCAGCTCGAAGGCGGAGGCGGCGAGCGGCGGCAGCAGGACGAGGGCGAGGCCGGCGCGGAGCAGGGTGTCGTGGGTCCAGTGCCGGGCGAAGATCAGCAGCAGGCCGAGGATCGCGTAGGTGACGAGAATGTCGCCCCAGAACAGGAAGATCTGGTTGACGACGCCGAAGCCGAGCAGAGCGAGCATGCGCCGGGCATAGAAAGCCGCGAAGGAGCCGCCGCGTGCTTCGCTGCGCAGCATGAGGATGGCGAAGCCGGCGCCGAACAGAAAGGCGAAGCAGGAGCGCGCCTTGCCCTGGAAGACGATGAGATCGAATGCGGCGGCGGCGATGTCGGCCGGGCCGGCCGCGGCGAAAGTGGCGCGGCCGTTCACCGCCATCACCATCGACCCGATGTTCATCACGATCACGCCGAGCAGGGCGAGCGCGCGGAGGGCGTCGATATGGGCGGCGCGACGGGCGGAGACCGTGGGTGCGTCGACGCGGTGGCCGGTGGCAGTTTGTGCGTCGACGCCTGCTGCGGCGGAGGGGAAATCTTGGGGGTGGTGGTTCATGCGCCGAATCTCCTTGTCGGCGCGGGGCTACAGGCCAAGCGTGTGAACCGGCGTGGTAAGCGGGCGGGCGGAGCGTGGAAAATGGGGGCGCTCGCCGTCGCAGCGCTTCGCGGCGGCGGCGAAGCCGAGGCGCCGCGGATTCGGTGCGTTTCGGGCCTGAGACCCAGCCATCGGGTCCCATCGAAATGGCATTTCGATGGGGCCCCTGCTGGGATGACGGGAGGGGGCGGCGCTCGATGGGTTCAAGAGGCCTGCGCCGCTTTTCGCGCGCGACAGGCTGGACGCCCCGCGTCCAGCCTGAACGGTCGCATGCCCCTGAAGGAGAAGCATCGCAGATGCCTATGCGAGTGAGGACTCTGCCCCGCCCCGAACCCCTCCCCTAAAGGGGAGGGGATTCAGCGTTTGCGGACGAATTCGGCGCGGAGGACGAGGCCCTTGATCGCGTCGTGGCGGCAGTCGATTTCCTGGGGATCGCCGGTGAGGCGGATGCTTTTGATCACGGTGCCGCGCTTCAAGGTCTGGCTGGTGCCCTTGACCTTCAGATCCTTGACGAGAGTCACGCTGTCGCCATCGGCAAGACGGTTGCCGACGGCGTCGCGCACCTCCACACCGCCCGCCGCGTCGGCAGCGCCCCTGTCATCCGCAGCACCCGCCTCGGCCGGGGCCGCGGCGATCCATTCGCCGGTGGCTTCGTCATAGAAATACTCTTCGTCGCGCATCCGTCTGTCCTTCCGTGCCGCGCGGCCGCGTCGGCGCGCCGGCGGAATTGGGGGAAAGCGCAGCCTCTGTCCATCCGGCTTCCGCCGGCCGTGCGCGCGTGCGATGGGACGGCCTAAGACGTGAAGAGGACGGGATGGACGCGCGGATCACCGGGGGCTGCTTGTGCGGGGCGGTGCGCTACGATGCCGCCGGGCCGATCGTCGCGGCGCGCGCCTGCTGGTGCCGGGTCTGCCAGTATCTCGCCTGCGGCAGCGCCTCGATCAACGTGATCGTGCCGACCGCGGACCTCAGGGTGGAAGGTGCGCTCTCCGACTATCGCAGCGTCGCCGACAGCGGCAGCCGAATGACGCGGCGCTTCTGCCCGAGCTGCGGCACCCACGTGTTCAGCGCGGCCGATACGCGGCCGAACCTCGTCGTGGTGCGCGCCGGCACGCTCGACGATCCGGCGCTCGGCGCACCCGCCGGCGTGATCTGGGCGAAGAGCGCGCCGGCCTGGGCCTGTTTCGACCCGGCGCTGCCGCGCGAGGACGGGCAGCCGGCGCCGGTCGGATAGCCTTCACCCTCCCACCGCTTCGCGGCGGGCCACTCCATGGGCGGCCGCCAAGGTCCCGCCCGGGGGGCGGAACCAGGCCGCCCTTCCCTAAACTGGGAGAGGGGCAAGGATTTCGCCGACGCATGTTATGCTGTTGGCGGAGGTGCGGATGGCGGGACGCTTGGCGATGCCGGTGCTGGCGCGGATCCTGCGGGGCATGATCCGTCAGGGCGCGCTCACGATCGTCGATGCGCGCGGACGGACCCACCGTTTCGGCACGGCGGCGGACGGGTGGCCCGAGGTGACGATGCGCTTCGCCGACGGGCGCATCGCGCGCGCGATCCTGCGCGATCCGGTGATGGGCGTGGGCGAGGCGTGGATGGACGGGCGGCTGATGCTGGAGCGCGGCACGATGCTCGATCTGCTCACCCTGGTGCGCGGCAACACGCCGTGGGAGGCGGGGCGGCGCTTCGGGCGGCGGCGGGCGCTCCGGCTCGACCGGGTCAATTGGGCGCGGCGGGCGCGGCGCAACGTCGCCCACCATTATGACCTCTCCGACCGATTGTACGAACTCTTCCTCGATCCGGACCTCACTTACAGCTGCGCTTATTTCCGCGAGCCCGAAGCGCGCCTCGAACGGGCGCAGGCGGACAAGATGGCGCATATCGCCGCCAAGCTCGCCCTGAAGCCGGGCATGCGGGTGCTCGACATCGGCTGCGGCTGGGGCGGGCTCGCACTCTATCTGCACCGCGTCGCCGGTGTCGACGTGACCGGCATCACTCTCTCCGAGCGCCAGCTGGCGATCGCACGGGCGCGGGCGGCGGCGGCGGCGGTGGGCGAGCGGGTGCGGTTCGAACTCCTCGATTACCGCGCGGTCGAGGGGCGGTTCGATCGGATCGTCTCGGTCGGCATGTTCGAGCATGTCGGGCCGCCTTGCTACCGGCGCTTCTTCGACACGTGCCGCACTTTGCTGGCCGAGGACGGGGTGATGCTGCTGCACACGATCGGCCTCTTCGGCAGCCCGGAACCGACCGATGCCTGGCTTCGCAAATACATCTTCCCCGGCGGCCACCTGCCGGCTTTGTCGGAGATCGTCCGGGCGAGCGAGGCGGCGCGGCTGATGGTCAGCGACGTCGAGACGCTGCGGCTCCATTATGCGCTGACCATCGAACACTGGCTGGCGCGCGCCGAGGCGCACCGGGCCGAGATCGAGGCGCTCTACGATACCCGCTTCTTCCGGATGTGGACCTTCTACCTCGCCGGCGCGATCGCGATGTTCCGCCACGGGGAACTCTGCAACTACCAGATCCAATATGTGGGCGACCGGCGGGCGCTGCCGATCACGCGCGACTACATGGCGGAGGCCGAGGCGGGGCTGCGGGGGCGGTGAGGCGTTGGCAGGTGCCGCCGAGCGGTGGTACACTCGAATGTCTCAGCGTCGGGAGAATGGACATGCGCATCGTGGTCGTCACCGCCCTCCTTCTGGCCACCGGCAGCGCCGCAGCGCCGCCAGGGGTTCCGGGTCCCGCGCCCGGCGCGCGAACCGAGCCCGGGCTGGTCAGCCCGGCTTGCCGTGATCCGTTCCGGGTGACGCCGGCGGACGGTCTCAAAACGCCGCCGTCGCAGCGGCTGGGCGAGCTTCCCGACGGCGACACATTGCTGGCGGTGCACCGAATGACGCCCGACGGCTGCCTCGATCCTCTGGTCATCCGCTATGGCGAGGGGCGCGGCCCGGTACGCGCAGCGCCCGAGCCGGTGCGGCCGGAGCCGCGTGTGTATCGCTGACGGGGCGGGTGGCGCGGCCGGAACGTTCACCCGGCGGGCGGAGCGCTCCGACGCTCGGCTGCGGCCCTCCTTCGACGTCGCTCAGGACAGGCCTTCGACGCCGCTCAGGACAGGCATCGAAGGACCTCAGCCGCACCCACCGCCAAATCCTCCCTGTTAGGGAGGGCAGAAAAGGAGGGGCGGGCAGCGCGGGAATGCAAGCGGTTTGTCGGCGGACCCCTCAACTGGTGCAGGCTCTGCCCCTCTCCCCGCGTGGGTACGCGGCTCAGCGCTCGGCGCTGAGCCCAGATGCGTGCCGCCTCCCATGAAGGGGAGAGGAGGGCTAGAGCGAGATGAGGTCGGCTAGGATTCGACTAAGCGGCACCCGTTCCAGAGTTTGCCCCTCTCCCTGCATGCGGCACGCGGCTCAGCGCCCCGCGCTGAGCCCAGATGCGTGCCGCATCCCCTAAAGGGGAGAGGGGGGAAGCTGGGCTTTTGGAAAGCCGCCCCAGGCCTGGTCGTAGTCGCGCTGGAGGGCGGGGGTGTCGAGGGCGAAGCGGGTGGGGCGGAAGGGCCAGCAGCTTTCGACCATGAACGCCATCGTGCCTTCGATCTTGTGCGGCTTGAGGTCCGCCTCCGACGCGCCGCGCCAGCTGGCGACGTCGGGGCCGTGGCCGGCCATAAGGTTGTGCAGCGACAAGGCGCCCGGCGCGAAGCCGTCCGCCTTGGCATCGTAGGCGCCGTGGATCAGGCCCATGCATTCGCTCATCACGTTCCGGTGGAACCAGGGCGGCCGGAACGTGTCCTCGGCAACCATCCAGCGCGGCGGGAAGATGACGAAATCGGCATTGGCGCGGCCCGGTGTTTCGGACGGGCTGGTGAGAACGGTGAAGATCGACGGATCGGGATGGTCGAAGCTGACCGTGCCGATCGTGTTGAAGCGGGAGAGATCATATTTCCACGGCGCGAGATTGCCGTGCCAGGCGACGACGTCGAGCGGGCTGTGATCGAGCGTGGTCGTCCACAGGCTGCCCATATGCTTCTGGACGAGCTCGATCTCGCCATCCTGGTCCTCGAAGGCGGCGACGGGGGTGAGGAAATCGCGCGGGTTGGCGAGGCCGTTGGAGCCGATCGGGCCGAGATCGGGCAGGCGGAACAGGGCGCCGTGGTTCTCGGCGACATAGCCGCGCGCCTGGCCGTCGGGGAGGCGGGCGCGGAAACGGACGCCGCGGGGGACCAAGGCGATCTCGCCGGGCGCGATGTCGAGGCGCCCCATTTCGGTGAGGAGGCTCAGCCGGCCTTCCTGTGGGATGAACAGCAATTCGCCGTCGGCGTCGAAGAAATAGCGGTCCATGTCGCGGGCGGCGCGGTAGATGTGAACGGCGACTCCGGAGAGATCGGCCGGATCCTTGTTGGCGACCATCGTCACCAGCGAGTCGAGCAGATCCTGCGGCTGCTCGGGCCAGTCGAGCGGGTTCCAGCGCAGGCGGTTGGGCGCGATCGGTTCGTCGGCGGTGCCGGGGGCGAAGAGGGCTGCGCCCTCGTAGCGGCGATAGGGCGGATGCTCGGCGGACGGGCGCAGGCGATAAAGCCAGGAGCGGCGGTTCTCGGCGCGCGGGGCGGTAAAGGCGGTGCCGGAGAGCTGCTCGGCATAGAGGCCGAAGGCGGGTTTCTGCGGCGAATTGCGCCCGACCGGCAAGGCGCCGGGCACCGCCTCGGAGGCGAAATGGTTGCCGAAGCCGCTCATGTAGCCGGGGTGACTGCTCATCGATCCTCTCGCTGCTCGCGCCGCCGTCCGTTGACGTGCGTCGGGACGCTCATAGCGGGCAGCGCGTGACGGGCGAAGCCCTAGCTTTCGGGAGCCATAGCATACGTCCTTTCGCGAAGGCTCGGTGTGGCAACCTGACCGTATCTTGACGCGAAGGACGCGAAGGGTGCGCGGGGTGGGGACAATGTGGCTTTCGCGTGCAAATGGGCAGTCAGGGGCGCGTGCTGGACCTTAGAGTTTCGGTTCCCTGCCGTCATCCTCGCGGAAGCGAGGATCTCGTGGAGAAAAGTCGCCGAGGCTTTCATGAACGGCGGCGCGTTTCCGTCCTGAGATCCCAGCTTTCGCTGGGATGACGAAATTAGGAGAAGGCTGGGCTGTGTCGGCACCCGCCCCTATTTCATCAGCACCAGTTCTTCGGCCATGGTCGGGTGGAGGGCGACGACCTCGTCGAACTGGCTCTTCTTCAGCTTCGCCTTGACTGCGATCGCGGCGGCCTGGAGGATTTCGGGGGCGTCGGGACCGATCATGTGGAGGCCGACGACCTCGTCGGTCTGGGCGTCGACGATCATCTTGTAGAGCGCGCGCTCGTTGCGGCCGGCGAGGACGTTCTTCATCGGGCGGAAATCGGCGGTGTAGGTCTTGATCGAGCCGATCTTGTTGCGCGCCTGCCCCTCGGTCAGGCCGACTCCGGCCATCGGCGGGTGGCTGAACACGGCCGAGGGGATATTCTCGTAATCGACCCGGGTCGGCTTGTTGCCGAACAATGTGTCGGCAAAGGCCTGGCCCTCGCGGATCGCGACCGGGGTGAGCTGGACCCGGTTGGTGACGTCGCCGACCGCGTAGATGCTGTCGACGGTCGAGCGATTGTCGGCATCGACGACGATCGCGCCATGATCGTCGAGCTTGACCCCGGCGCTCTCCAGGCCGAGCCCGTCGGTGTTGGGGCGGCGGCCGACGGCGAACATCAGGAGATCGGCTTCGACCGGCTCGCAATTGGTCATCTGGATGCGCAAGCTGCCGTCCTCCTGCTTCTCGACCTGCTCGAAGGCGGCGTGGAACTTGAATTCGATGCCCTTCATCATCGAGATGGTGAGCAGGCGATCGCGGATCGTCTCGTCATAGCCGCGCAGGATCACGTCGCTCCGATTGACCAGGGTGACGTGGGCGCCGAATTCGTGGAAGATGCCGGCGAATTCATTGGCGATGTAGCCGGCGCCGGCAATCACCACCCGTTTCGGCAACGCCTCCAGGTGAAAGGCGTCGTTGGAGGTGATGCCGTGCTCGGCGCCGGGGAAGTTCGGGATCACCGGGGTGGCGCCGACCGCGATCAGGATCGTCCTGGCGGTGACCGTGCGGCCGTCGGCCAGCGTCACCTGGTTGGGGCCGGAGACGGTGGCGCGCTGGCGCAGGATCTCGACCTTGTGGCGCTCGAGAGTCTCGGCATAAAGGCCGCCGATGCGGTCGACCTCGGCGAGGACGTTGTCGCGCAAGGTCGGCCAATGGAAATCGCATTTGGGCACGTCCCAGCCGAAGCGGCGGGCGTCGGCGAGATCCTCGGCGAAGTGGGCGCCGTAGACGAGCAGCTTCTTGGGGACGCAGCCCCGGATCACGCAGGTGCCGCCGACCTTGTGCTCCTCGGCGACGGCGACGCGCGCGCCATAAGCCGCGGAGACGCGCGCGGCGCGGACGCCGCCCGAGCCGGCGCCGATGACGAAGAGATCATAATCGTAGGTCATGTCATACAGCTCCGGCCGCGGGCGGCGTTGATCGGAATCGGGAATGCGTTTCGGCTCACTCGTCGAAGGCGCGGGCCATCAGCGCCTTGGTCGACGGATCGAAGCCGAGATCCTCGCCATTGTCGATCGCCTTGGCCATCGCCTTGCCGAGCTCGACACCGAACTGGTCGAACGGATTGATGCCGAGCAGCACCGCGTTCACGAAGGTGCGCTGCTCGTAGAAAGCGAGCAGGGCGCCGACGGTGAACGGATCGACGCGGTCGAGCAGGATCGTCGTCGACGGGCGGTCGCCGGGATAATTGCGGTGCGGATCGTCGCTGCCCTTGCCGGCCATCAGAGCCGCCCCTTGCGCGAAGCAGTTGATCAGCAGCTGGCGGTGATGCTCGTCGTCGAGCGCGTGGCCCGGCTCGACCGCGGCGACGAACTCGACCGGCACGAGATGGGTGCCCTGGTGGAGAAGCTGGAAGACGGCGTGCTGGGCATCGGTGCCGACCCCGCCCCAGGTGATCAGCGAGGTCTCGCGGCCCACGGGTGCGCCGTCGAGCGTCACCGACTTGCCGTTCGATTCCATTTCCAGCTGCTGGAGGTAGGAGGGGAGCAGGCGAAGGCGCTCGTCATAGGCGAAGACGGCGCGGGTCTGGGCCTTGCGGACGTTGGCGTAATAGCGGTCGTGGAAGGCGGCGAGGACGGGCGCGTTGCGGTGCAGCGGCGCGAGCCGGAAGTGGCGGTCCATCGCCGCCGCGCCTTCGAGCAATTGCTCGAACGCTTCCCAGCCGAGCGCGAGCGCGGCCGGAAAACCGATCGAGGACCAGAGCGAATAGCGGCCGCCGACCGTCTCGGAAAACGGCAGGATCCGGGTCTCGTCGACGCCGAACTCGACCGCCTTCTCCGGGGCGGCGGTGAGCGCGATCACCCGGCCGTAGGGATCGGACACGCCGCCTTGCTCCATCCAGGCGAGCGCCGAGCGGGTGTTGAGCAGGGTCTCCATGGTGGTGAAGGTCTTGGACGCGACGGCGATCACGGTCGCGTGCGGATCGAAGCCGGCGACCGCTTCCTCGAGCGCGCTGCCGTCGACGTTGGAGACGATCTTCGCCTCGTAACGGTCGGCATCGCGGCCCAAAGCGTCGATCAGGAAATCGGGCCCGAGCGCCGAGCCGCCGATGCCGATGTGGAGGATGTGCCGAATGGGGCCGAACGCGTCCGCCTCGATCGCATCGATCAGCGCGCGCATGCGGGCGTGGAACGAGGCCGACCGCGCGACGCTCTCCGGCGCGCCCTGGCCCCGCTCGGCGCTATGCTCGGCGGCGCGGCCCTCGGTCGGGTTGACCTCGGCGCCGAAAAACAGCGCTTCGCGGGCGCCGGCGAGATCCCGGGCTTCGGCGAGCCGCTCGAAGGCGGCGATCGCCTGAGTGGAGAGATGGGTCTTGGAGAAATCGAAGCGGATGCCGGCTTCCTCGAGCGTGAAACGCTGCAGGCGATCGTCCTCGGCAGCGAACAGCGCCTTCAGCGTCTTCGCTTCGAGCTGCTCCACGGACGTCCACGCACTCATAACTCGATCTCCCTTTTGGATACGCGGCGCCTATCTAGGAGCGAGGCAGGACGATGGATAGTGGGACGCGCGCGCCGCGACGGCGGCAATCGCGTCCTTGACCCGCCGGGTCGCCCAAGCGAAAGCGCCGCAATGGCGACCAAGTCCAAGTCAGCGAACGGGAAAAACGGCGGCGTCGGCGAGACCACCCGCTTTCTCCTGTTGCTGTTCCTCTTCGCATTGCTGCTGCGAACCTTCGTGGTGACTCCGTTCGTCATCCCGTCGGGATCGATGCTGCCGCGGGTGATGATCGGCGAATATCTGTTCGTGGCGAAATGGCCGTACGGCTTCTCACGCTACGCGCTGCCCTTCGTCGCCCCCGATCTCAAGGGGCGGTTTCTCGGCGGCGAGCCCGAGAGGGGCGACGTGATCGTCTTCCGCTATCCCGGCAGCGACGACGATTGGGTGAAGAGGCTGATCGGTCTGCCCGGCGACACCATTCAGATGCGCGCCGGCCAGGTGATTCTCAACGGCAAGGCGGTGCCGAAGGTGCGGATCGCCGATTATCTGATGGAGCGGACCCCCAACAGCCCTTGCCGCTACGTCGTCCAGCAGGCGGAGCTGCCGACCGTCACCGAGGACGGCAGGACCTATTGCCGCTATGTGCGCTACCGCGAGACGCTGCCGGGCGGCCGCTCCTACGAAGTGCTCGACCAGTGGCGCGGCGAGGGCGACGACACCGGCGTCTATACGGTGCCGCCCGGCCATTATTTCATGATGGGCGACAATCGCGACGACAGCGCCGACAGCCGCTACCCGCTGGCGCGCGAGGGGATCGGCTTCCTTCCGCGCGACAATCTGATCGGCCGGGCGCTGATCGTCTTCTTCTCGACCGACGGCAGCGCCTCGTGGGCAAAGCCGTGGACCTGGTTCACCGCCGCCCGCTGGGAGCGGATCGGAGGCACCTTCTGATGGAAAATGTGGCGCAATGGGTGAAACGGGTGCTCGGCCACGACGCCAGGGATCCGGCCTTGTTCGAGCGGGCGCTGACCCATTCGAGCCTCGGCGAGGACCATTATGAGCGACTCGAATTTCTCGGCGACCGGGTGCTCGGCCTGGCGATCGCGAGCTGGCTCTACGAACTGTTTCCGAACGAGCCGGAAGGCAAATTGTCGCGGCGGCTGAACGCCCTCGTCGACCGCGACAGCTGCGCCGAAGTGGCGCGCGAACTCGGCGTCGCCAGCCAGCTTCGCCTCGGCAAGCAGGCCCGCGAGGACGGCGCGTCCGAGAGCGAGAACGTGCTCGGCGACATCACCGAGAGCCTGATCGGCGCGCTCTATCTGGAGGCCGGCTACGAAAGTGCCGCGGCGTTCGTCCGCCGCGCCTGGGACGACAAGGTCAGCACCCGCGACAAGGCGCCCAAGCATCCCAAGTCGGCGCTGCAGGAATGGGCGGCGGCGAACAACCGCAAGCCGCCGGTCTACCAGCTCGCCGATCGCCAAGGGCCGCATCATGCGCCGACCTTCGTCGTCGAGGTCGAGATACGTGGCGTCGGAACCGCAAGCGCCGAAGGAACGTCCAAGCAGGAGGCGGAGAAGGCCGCCGCCGCGAAATTGATGGAGCAATTGAAGTGACCGAGAAATGCGGCGCGATCGCCGTGGTCGGCGCGCCCAATGCGGGCAAGTCGACCCTGGTGAATGCCCTGGTCGGCCAGAAGGTGGCGATCGTCAGCCCCAAGGCGCAGACCACGCGGGTCAGGATGATGGGCATCGCCATCCACGAGCAGAGCCAGATCCTGCTGCTCGACACGCCCGGGATCTTCGAGCCCAAGCGCCGGCTGGACCGAGCGATGGTCGCGGCCGCCTGGAACGGCGCCCAGGATGCCGATCTGATCGCCCTGGTGATCGATTCCGAGCGCGGCTTTTCCAAGCGGCTCGAAGAGATGCTCGAGCGCTTGAAGGAGCGGCGCGAGCCCAAATTCCTGGTGCTGAACAAGGTCGACGTGACCAAGAAGGAATCGTTGCTGGCGCTCGCGGCACAGCTCAACGAGCGGCTGGCGTTCGAGGAGATCTTCTTCGTCTCGGCGACCACCGGCGACGGCGTGCCGGCCCTGAAGGCGGCGCTGGCGTCACGGATGCCGGAGGGGCCGTGGCATTTCCCCGAGGACCAGGTGTCCGACGCCACCGACCGAATGCTCGCCGCCGAAGTCACCCGCGAGCAGCTCTACCTGCAGCTCCACGCCGAACTGCCCTATGAGAGCGCGATCGAGACCGAGAAGTTCGAGGAGCGCAAGGACGGATCGGCCGCGATCCACCAGCAGATCCTGGTCGCGCGCGACAGCCAGAAGGCGATCGTGCTCGGCAAGGGCGGCACCCGAATCCGCGCGATCGGCGAGGCCGCCCGCAAAGAGTTGTCGGAGCTGCTCGGCCGCAAGGTCCACCTCTTCCTCCACGTCAAGGTCCACCCCAAGTGGGAGGAGGATCGCGGCCTCTATCGCGAGATCGGGCTCGACTGGGTGGAGTGAGGGCGGGCCGTCGCGTCGCTCCGCGCCGGCGCCGAGGCCCTCACCCTCCCGCCGCTTCGCGGCGGCACCGGCGGGCCCTCACCCTCCCACCGCTTCGCGGCGGGCCCCTCCCTCTTCCCTGAAGGGAGAGGGAGAAAAGGCGGCTTCTAATGCCTCTTCCGTTCCGGGATGGGCGGCCTGACTCCGTCCTCCGGGGAACCTTGGCGGTCGTTTATGGGGGGCAAGTCGTCAGGCTCGGGAGGGTGACGGCGGTGGCGCGGTGGTGGCCGACCCTAGGCGAAGCCGGTGTCCGGATCCTGCCGGACGTGAAGGATCCGCACGACGAGGAACATGGCCTCTGTCTCGAGACCGAAGATGACATGTGAACCCGCTCGTAACTTGAGGAACAGCCTGCCGCCGACGTCCACTTGCGTAGCGGGGAACTCGCCACCTGCCAGTGCACGGCAGCGGTCCCGGATCGTGCTCACGTAACGTTGCGCCTGCTCGGCTCCCCATCGCCGGCTCGTATATGCCCAGATTCCTTCAATGTCCGCGCTGGCTTTGCGGGTGAATTCAAGCCGCCGCGCCACCAGAGCATGATCGTCGGAGGTGGAAGCGCGTCGCGCTTCCGACGATGACGTGGATCATGCTCTATCGTAGGGTTGAGACCAAGATTTACGTCTCAGGCTGGTACAGCCTGAGGCGATCTTGGTCTGGGGGTCTCGCTGGTCTTCTCCGCAAGCCACTCGTCGATGTCGAACTCTTCCGCGATTCCACTGTCCAAGCCGGCCTGGAGCTCAGCCCTCAGCGCCTGCATGCGGATCTGACGCTCCTCCAACAATCGGAGGCCGTCGCGGACGACCTCGCTCGCTGAACCGTAGTGACCCGCCTTCACCTGTTCCGCAATGAAGCGATCAAAGTGATCGCTGAGGCTTACCGACGTGTTCTTCGGCATAACGTCTCCGCAGGTTACCAATATTTGGTAGTGTAGGGCTGGCGGAAGTTAGTCTCAAGAGACGCGGCAAACCCGTCGCGTCGTTGCGCGGGTCAAGCAGCACTCCGGCGTGCGCACCCGAGGGGCGCACGCCGGGGCAAGGTTGATCAAACCGCCGCCGGTTCGGCGATTCCGATCGGTTCGACGCTGTCCGGATTTTGGGGCACGTCGAATCGATCGGCGTTCATCACCTTGGTCCAGGCGGCGACGAAGTCGCGGACGAACTTCTCCTCGTTGCCGCGCTCGGCATAAACTTCGGCGGTGGCGCGAAGCTGGCTGTTGGCGCCGAAGATGAGATCGGTGCGGGTGGCCCGCCACTTCTCCTGCCGGCCGCCCCGGTCGTAGCCGATAAACTCTTCGTCCGCCGACTCGTCGATCACCTGCCAGAAGGTGTCGTTGTCGAGCAGGTTGACGAAGAAGTCGTTGGTCAGCTGTCCCTTGCGCTGGGTGAACACGCCTTCCGGCGCATCCTTGTGGTTGGCGCCGAGGACGCGCAGACCGCCGAGCAGGACCGCCGCTTCAGGCACCGACAGGCCTAGCAGAGAGGCGCGGTCGATCAGCAGCTCTTCGGTGCGGACCGAATGCTTGGTCTTGAGGTAGTTGCGGAAGCCCTCGGCCACCGGCTCCATCACCGCGAAGCTGTCGGCATCGGTCCACTCCTGGGTCGCATCGCCGCGGCCGCCGGTAAACGGTACCTCGACCTGGAAGCCGGCATCGCGCGCCGCCTTCTCGACCGCCGCGGTGCCGGCGAGCACGATTGCGTCGGCGACGGAGAGCGACCCGCGCAGGTCGTCGATCGTGGCGAGGATGCGCGAAAGCTCTTCCGGCTCGTTGACCGCCCAGTCCTTCTGCGGCGCAAGGCGGATGCGGGCACCGTTGGCGCCGCCGCGATGATCGGAGCGGCGATAGGTCGAGGCGGAGGCCCAGGCGGTCTTGACCAGCTGGCCGACGCTGAAACCGGCGTCGAGGATCTTCGCCTTGAACGCCGCGACATCGGCATCGGACGGCTTGGTGCCGGCGGGCACCGGATCCTGCCAGATCAGATCCTCCTCCGGAACTTCGGGCCCGAGATAGCGGACCTTTGGTCCCATGTCGCGGTGGGTGAGCTTGAACCAGGCGCGAGCGAAGGCGTCCTTGAACGCTTCATGGTCGTTGCGGAACTTCTCCGAGATCTTGCGGAATTCCGGATCGACCTTCAGCGCCATGTCGGCCGTCGTCATCATCGTCGGCACGCGCTTGGACGGATCGTGCGCCGCCGGCGCCATGTCCTCGGGCTTCTGGTTGATCGGCTGCCACTGCTTGGCGCCGGCCGGGCTCCGCACCAGCTCATATTCATAGTCGAGCAGCAGCCGGAAGTAATTCTCGGACCACTCGGTGGGCGTGTTCACCCAGGCGCCCTCGATGCCGCTGGTGATGGTATGTTCGCCATAGCCGCTCTCGTGCGCGCTCGCCCAGCCCAGGCCTTGGAGCGTGATGTCGGCGGCTTCCGGCGCGGCGTCGACGAGGCTCGGATCGCCGGCACCGTGCGCCTTGCCGAAGGTATGGCCGCCGGCGGTCAGCGCCACCGTCTCCTCGTGGTTCATCGCCATCCGCTCGAACGTGATCTTGATGTCGCGGGCGGAGCCGAGCGGATCGGGATCGCCGCCGGGGCCTTCGGGATTGACGTAGATGAGACCCATCTGGATCGCAGCGAGCGGATGCTCAAGCTCCAGCTGCTCCTCGGGGATGATCCGGGTCTTGTTGTCCGGGTGGCCGACGAACTGCTCCTCGGAGCCCCAATAGATGTCCCGCTCGGCCTCGAACACGTCCTTGCGGCCGCCGCCGAAGCCGAACACCGGGCCGCCCATCGATTCGATGGCGACGTTGCCGGTGAGGATGAACAGGTCGGCCCAGCTGATATTCTTCCCGTATTTCTGCTTGATCGGCCACAACAGGCGCCGCGCCTTGTCGAGGTTGCCGTTGTCCGGCCAGCTGTTGAGCGGGGCGAAGCGCTGCTGGCCGCTATTCGCGCCGCCGCGTCCATCGGCGGTGCGGTAGGTGCCGGCGGCGTGCCAGGCCATGCGGATGAACAAGGGCCCGTAATGGCCGTAATCGGCCGGCCACCAGGATTTGCTGTCGGTCATCAGCGCGCGCAAATCCGCCTTGATCGCGTCGTAATCGAGCGCCTTGAAGGCCGAGGCATAATCGAAGTCGGCGCCCATCGGATCGGGCGAGAGCCCGCCCTGGTGAAGGATGTCGAGCGGCAGCTGCTCCGGCCACCAGTCGCGGTTCGTGCGGCCGAGCAGCGAGCGCACCGTCGTCGGTTTTCCGACCGGGCAGCCCATATCACCGGTTTTTGCGTCCATGTTCCTGCACCTCTCCTTGTGGGGTGACTCACGCTACACCGGGGAGGAGATCGGCCGAAATCGGTATTTCTGATTAGAGCGCGCAACTCCGTCGATTAGACCCGCACTCACCTTCCCATTCCTCGGGGTGAGTCCGGCCAGTCCCGGCACGGCGAGGGCGGTTCAATTTCCCGCGAGCATCTCCTCGACCCAGGCCGGCACGAGCGCGCTTGCCGGTCCGGTTCGGCTTTTTTGGAAGTAGACGCTGCCGAGGCTTGGCTCGAGATTGATTTCCAGAGTCTGGGCGCCGCAGTAGCGGGCGGTCTGGACGAAGCCGGCGGCCGGGTAGACGGCGCCCGAGGTACCGATCGAGACGAACAAATCGGCGTCGCGCAGAGCGGCGTCGATCCGGTCCATCTGATAGGGCATCTCGCCGAACCAGACGATGTCCGGGCGCAGGGAACCCGACACGTTGCAGACGGGGCAGGGCGGATTGTCCGCCAGATCCTTCGTCCACGGCACACGATGGTCGCAGGCGAGGCACCAGGCGGAGGTGAGCTGGCCGTGCATGTGGAGCACTCCCGCAGCGCCGGCGCGTTCGTGGAGATCGTCGACATTCTGGGTGACGAGAAGCAGCTTGCCCGGCCACTCGGCTTCGAGCCTGGCGAGGGCCTGGTGAGCCGAGTTCGGCTCCACCGCCTTCAGCCGTGCGCGACGGGCATCGTAGAAGGCCTGGACGAGGTCGGGATCGCGCGCAAACGCCTCAGGAGTCGCCACGTCTTCGATGCGATGGCCCTCCCACAGACCGTCCGGACCGCGGAAGGTGGCGAGACCGCTTTCGGCGGAAATGCCCGCCCCGGTAAGGATGACGACGTTGTGGATCTCTCGCTGGTGCATGGCGCAAGCTTAGTCGACGCGGGGGCGCTGCCGGAAGTGGAAAGCGATCCGCCCGTTGACGACCGCGCGGACCAATGTCAGCCTTTTGCGGAACGAACGAGGCGAGTGCGTGTCCGATCCCAACACCGACGCGGCGACGATCCACATTCTCGACGACGACGAGTCGTTGCGGACGGCGCTCGACAGTCTGTTCCGGTCGGTGGGTCTGCGCACCCACGGTTATGGATCGGTCGCCGAGTTTCTGGACACGCCGGCGCAGCCCGGGCCGGGATGCCTGTTGCTCGACGTCCGCCTGCCTGGAACGAGCGGGCTCGATTTCCAGGCCCGGCTTGCGGAGCATGCGATCACGCTGCCGGTGATCCTGATGACGGGTCATGGCGACATCCAGATGACGGTGCGCGCGATGAAGGCGGGCGCCGTCGATTTCCTCGCCAAGCCGTTCCGCGATCAGGACGTGCTCGACGCAGTTGCGGAGGCGCTGGCGCGCGATCGGACGCAGCGGGAGGGCGCGGCGCGGTCGGCGGGGCTGCGCGCCCGCTACGACGCATTGACTCCGCGCGAGCGCGAAGTGATGGCCGCGGTGACCGCCGGCAAGATGAACAAGCAGGTTGCCGGTGCGCTTGGTCTCAGCGAGATCACGATCAAGATCCATCGCGGCTCGGCGATGCGCAAGATGGGTGCGCGGACGCTCGCCGATCTCGTCCGGATGGCCGAGGCGCTCGGCCTGCAGGCGGAGCAGCCGCCGGCCTGCTGAAAGGGCGTCTGATAGATCGCCGTCATACCCATGTATGATTTCGATCCGGCGGATTTTTCCGCAAGAAGACGAGAAGGTTACGCGGGCGTGGCGAAGCCAGCTGCAATGGCCGGACGACCGGCCGTTGCGGCCCAAGGGGATGAGCTGTGCACGCCGAGCCCGTGATCTCGATCGTCGAAGACGACGAATCTCTGCGTACCGCGCTGATCGGTTTGTTGCGCGCCGCCGGCTATTCCGGGCGCGGCTTCGCCTCCGCCGAGGAATTCCTTGCGGTGCAGGACGGTGCCTGCGCCTGTGTGATCACCGACGTTCGGCTTCCGGGCGAGAGCGGCCTCGACATGATCGGGCGATTGCGGAAGCTCGGCTACCAGAGACCGGTGATCGTGATCACGGCCGGTGCCGACCCGACCATCGCCGATGCCGCACGGGCGCAAGGCGTCCTGTGCGTACTGACCAAGCCGTTCGAGGCGGACCAATTGCTCGATTGTGTGGCGCGTGCACTCGCGGCAGGATGAGGTTTCCGATTGTCCGGGAGCGAACATGGCCAGGCTCGACCGTGCGGATGCCTCCGAAATTCTGGATCTCGTGCACGACGCGATAATCGTCCGGGATCTTTCCGGACGGATCATCCAGTGGAACCTCGCTGCCGAGCATTGTTACGGCTGGCCGCGCGGGGAGGCGATCGGCCGGAAGTTCGGCGCCTTGCTGCACGGCGCGGAAGCCAGGTCGCTTGAGGCCGCCGAGCTGGAATTGCTTGAAACCGGTCGTTGGCAGGGAGAGGTGGAGCGGCGCGGCCGAGAGGGGCAGGCGGTGAGCGTCGAGGCGCGCTGGTCACTCGGCCGCGACGCCGAGGGCCGGCCGTTGCATATCGTCGAGACCAGTCGCGACATTGCGGAGCGCCGCCGGACCCAGGCGGAGGCGCAGCTCACCGAATATCGCTACCGCAATCTGTTCCAGGCCATGGCAGTCGCCTTTTGGGAGATCGACTTCACGGGCGTCGGCGACATGCTGCGCACGGCGTTCGCCGCAGGCGTCACCGACCTGCGCGCGCACATGCTGGGCAATCGCGCGCTGATCCGCGAGGCGATGGCACGATCGCGCGTGCGCGACGTCAATGCGAAGGCGGTTGCCTTGTTCGGTGCACAATCGAGCGAGGAGCTCGTCGGCGGCTCGGTCGAGCGCTTCTGGCCGGTGGAAAGCGAGCCGGTGTTCGTCGAGGCGGTGGTCGCTTCCGCGGAAAAGCGGCCTCATTATCTCACCGAGACACGGCTGCTGACGGTCGGCGGCGACTTGATCGACGTCCTGTTCACCGTTTCCTGGTCGCCCGAGAGTCGCAAGGAAGGCGTGATCCTGCTGGGCGTGATCGATATTAGCGAGCGCAAGCGGGCGGAGGAGGCGCTGGGCCGGCTGCAGGCCGATCTTGCCCGGGCGGCGCGCATTTCGATGCTCGGGGAATTCACCGCCTCGATCGCGCACGAGGTCAACCAGCCGCTGGCGGCGATCGCCACCAATGTCGAGGCGGGGCTGCGGTGGCTGAACCGCCCCGAACCGGACATCGAGGAGGTGCGGGCCTTGTCCGGCCGCGTCATCGCCGACGCGCGGCGCGCGGCCGAGATCATCGGCAGGGTTCGGGCAATGGCCGAGCAGCGCGCGCCGGAGCGGACGGTGCTCGACGTCAATGCGCTGGTCGAGGAGGTGCTGCTGTTCCTGCGGCACGACCTCAGAGCGCAGGCGATCGCCGTGTCGCTCGACCTCGCTCCGAGGCTGCCGTCGATCGCGGGTGACGGCACCCAGATCCAGCAGATCCTGGTCAATCTCGCCGTCAATGCCGTCCAGGCGATGGCGGAGCTGCCGGTGGAGCGGCGAAGCCTTGGCATCCGCACCGCCGTGGCGGGTGACGCGGTGCGCATCAGCATAGAGGACCAAGGGCCGGGCTTCGCAGAGGGTACCGAGCAGCGGCTGTTCGACAGCTTCTTCACGACCAAGGCCTCGGGTATGGGCATGGGGCTGCGCATCTGCCGTTCGATCGCCGAGGCGCATGGCGGGACGATCGATGCGGTGCGGCGCAGCGATGGGCCGGGCGCGACCTTCGTCGTGACGCTGCCGGCCGCAACCGATCCGCGAGGCGCCATCCCCATACCAACGTATGACGGCGCTAGCCGGATGTAGACTATCGCCTCCTTCCGGTCCGACGCATTCTGCACCGGACGGAGCGGGCAGGCGCACAGGGACGCCGCCGCCGTCGAGGGAGACGGACCGATGTCGACCACGATCATGCTGATTCACGGCGCCTGGCTCAACAGCGCGAGCTGGGAAGGATTTCGGCGCCGCTACGAGGGTCTCGGCTACAAGGTGGTGACGCCGGACTGGCCGTATGACGATCGCAGCCCGGCCGAGCTGCGCGCGGAGCCGCGCGTCGAACTGGCGACGCTCGGCCAGCGCGAGATCGTCGACCATTACGAGCGGGCGGTGCGGGCGCTGCCCGAACCGCCGATCCTGATCGGACATTCGTTCGGGGGCGTGATCGTGCAGCATCTGCTCGACCGCGGTCTCGGATTGTCCGGGGTCGCGATCGATCCGGCGCCGACGCCGGGCGTGCCGCTTGGCGTCCACGCGATCGTTTCGGCGCTGCCCGTGTTTCTCGATCTCGGCAGCTGGAAGCGGGCGAAAACGATGTCGCGCAAATTCTTCGCCACGCGCTTCGCGCAGACCGCGCGGAAGGATCGGGTCGACATGCTCTACGACCGCTACATCGTGCCGACGCCGGGCAAGGTCTATTGGGACGGCATCTTTAAGCCGATCAAGATACGCTGGGACAATCCGAAGCGTGCACCGCTGCTGCTGATCGCCGGCGGCAAGGACCTGATCGCCGATGCGAGCATGACTCGCGCGATCTTCCGCAAACAGCGCAGAGCGCCGTCCACGACCGAACTCAAGACCTTCCCGGACCGATCCCACTGGACCTGCATGGACGAGGGCTGGGAAGCGGTCGCGGATTACGCCCTCGACTGGGCGCTGCGGCACGCCCGCCCACAACGAACCGAGCAACCGCTCGCTGCCTGACCCACCCAAGAAGGAGAGTGACATGCCGACGATCACCACTCGAGACAATGCCGAGATCTTCTACAAGGATTGGGGCAGCGGGCAGCCGATCCTCTTCTCCCACGGCTGGCCGCTCAGCGCCGATGCGTGGGACAATCAGATGCTGTTCTTCGGCGAGCGCGGCTTTCGGGTGATCGCGCATGATCGTCGCAGCCACGGCCGCTCGTCGCAGACCTGGGACGGCAACGACATGGATCATTATGCCGACGACCTCGCCGAGCTGATCGAGGCGCTCGACCTGCGTGACCTCATCCTGGTCGGCCACTCGACCGGAGGCGGCGAAGTGGTTCATTATGTCGGCCGCCACGGCACCGACAGGATCGCCAGGATCGTGCTGGTCGGCGCGGTGCCGCCGCTAATGCTGCAGACCGAGGCCAATCCCGGCGGGCTGCCGCGCGCGGTGTTCGACGGCATCCGTCAGGGCACGCGCGACGATCGCTCCAAATTCTTCCTCGATCTCACCGATCCCTTCTACGGCTACAATCGACCGGGTTCGGAAATCTCGGAAGGCGTGCGTCAATCCTTCTGGCTGCAGGGCATGATCGGCGGCATCAAGGGCCTCTACGACTGCATCCACGAATTCTCCGAAGTGGATTATACCGAGGATCTGAAGCGGATCGACGTTCCGACCTTGTTCCTGCACGGCGACGACGATCAGATCGTGCCGATCGGCGCCGCGGCGCGTGCCGCGGTGCAGCTGGTGCCGGGTGCGCGGCTGAAGGAATATCCCGGCGGCGGCCATGGTTTCCCGCAAACCCATTCGGGTATCTTCAATGCGGACCTGCTTCAGTTTATCGAGGAAGGCGAAGCGCAGAGCCGGCCGTTCATTCTGGCGACGCCGGTCAACGCCTGAGGATATCATGACGCAAGCAAGCCGGCAGACGCTGATCGACACCCGCGGAGCGCAGATGTTCCCGACCCTGACCGCAGCCGAGATGGATCGGCTGCGGCGGTTCGGCAGCGTCCGCCACTTCGGAGCCGGCGATGCGATCGTGCAGGTCGGCGAGACCGGGCACGGCCTCTCCGTCCTGCTCTCCGGCGCGGTCGAGATCAGTCAGTTCGACCGCGGCGTGCGCACCCCGATCGTCACCCATTTGCCGGGCGGCTTCATCGGCGAACTCGCCCAGCTTTCGGGCCGAGCGTCTCTCGTCGATGCCTATGCCGTCAACGAGGTCGAGCTGCTCGCGATCCCGCCGGAGCGACTACGCGACGTGCTGATCGCCGAGGCGACGCTCGGCGAGCGGATCATGCGGGCGCTGATCCTGCGAAGGATGGGGCTGATCGAAGTCGGCGCCGGCGGTCCGGTCATCGTCGGCCGGGCCGGCAGCGCGGACGTGCTGCGCCTGTCCAACTTCCTCGGGCGTAATGGGCATCCCCACTCCACGCTCGATCCCGCGACCGACAGCTGCGCGGCGACACTGGTCGAGCGATTCGAAGTGACCGAGGAGCAATTGCCGATCGTGCTCTGCCCCGACGGGAAATTGTTGCGCAATCCGACGGAAGCGGCGCTTGGCCGCTGCATCGGGCTGGTCCGGCCGATCGATCCGGATCACCTGTTCGATGTCGCCGTGGTCGGCGCGGGGCCGGCCGGGCTCGCCACCGCGGTCTATGCCGGATCGGAGGGGCTGTCGACGGTGGTGCTCGATTGCCGCGCCTTCGGCGGCCAGGCCGGCGCTTCGGCGCGAATCGAGAATTATCTCGGGTTCCCGACGGGCATTTCCGGCATGGCACTGATGGGCCGTGCCTTCAACCAGGCACAGAAATTCGGCGTGGAAATGGCGATACCCGACGAATGCATGGCCCTGGACGAGGACGAGACCAGCCTGTTCGTACGCCTTGCCGAGGGCGAGCGGGTGCGGGCGCGGACGATCGTAATCGCAACCGGAGCCCGCTATCGCCGCCTTCCTGTCCGCGATGTCGAGCGGTTCGAAGGCGCCTCGATCCATTATTGGGCATCGCCCCAGGAGGCGCGGCTGTGCGGGGGCGAGTCGATCGCACTCGTCGGCGGCGGCAATTCGGCGGGTCAGGCGGTGGTCTACCTTGCCGAACATGCCGCCCGGGTGACCATGGTGGTGCGGCGGCCGCTTGCCGAAACGATGTCGGCCTATCTGATCGAGCGCATTTCTAGCCTTCCCAATGTCGAAGTCGTCATCGGTGCCGAGATCAGCGCGCTCGAAGGTGAGGGCGGGGCCTTGCACGCGATCCAGCTGCGCGACCGGCGAACCGGCGCGGAGAGCTGGCGCGAGGCGCGGCAGCTGTTTCTGTTCATCGGTGCCGATCCGAACACCGACTGGCTAGCGAATGCGGGCCTGGAGATGGACGCGCGGGGCTTCGTTCGCACCGGTGCGTCCTGCGGGGCGGCACGGCTGCCACTGGAGACCTGCCGGCGCGGCATCTTTGCGGTGGGCGACGTTCGCGCCGAGTCGGTCAAGAGGGTGGCCGCAGCGGTCGGCGACGGTGCCCAGGCGGTCGCGTCGATCCACGCCTATCTCGCGGAACAGGATCAGCCGAAGGTGATCGTGGAGCGAGTGGCCGCGCACGCCTGAGCGGCGGACGGCGCGAAGATCAGGCGGCGGCGGTCCGCCCGATCGGCACCGAACGGCCGTCATGAACGCGAACCGGGAGACCGACATGGAAAGTGGACCTGCGCGCCCCGCGGCGCCCGAGAACGGGAACGAAGGTGGCGTCGTCGAGAATACGGATCGGCACCGGTTCGAACTCGCTCTCGGGGACGGCAGCATCGCCGCGGCTTATTACAGGATCGATCCGCACGGCCGGCTCGTCCTCACCCACACCGAAGTTCCGTCCGATCATGGTGGTCAGGGCATCGGCACCCGGCTCGCCACGCAGGTCTTCGAGCAGATACGGGCGAGTGGACGGAAAGCCGTCTTGCTGTGCCCGTTCATGGCGCATTTCTACGTCAAGCATCCCGAATATTCCGACATCGTCGACGGATGAAGGCTGCCGCGCCGGCGCTCCCAGAGTTCCGGTGCGATGCGCGTTCATGAGCGAGCGGTCACGATCGACAGCGTACGGCGCGCGACCGGCTCCGCCTGCGGTGCCGCCACCTCTGCCGCATCGCCCCACAATTCGGCGCGATAGCGGGCGAAACAGCGGGCGCCGGCGGTGAGGCGAATGAGGGCGCCTTCGGCCATTGCGGTAGCCCTGGCCGGATCCTCGGCGACGAGCGGGCGCAACGCTTCGCGGTTCCACTCTTCGCTGTGCTTGACGTCCAGGGTCGCGTGAAGATCGAAGTAGCGACGAACCTTCGGCGTCTGCTCGAGGCGGCGAAGACCTGCCGCCGTCGCGGCGGAGCGGCCCGGCGCGGTCAGCTCGATCGCGCCGAGGGCGCCGATCGAATGCCAGGCGTAGCGCCGGTTGGTCGCCATCGCCGTCATCGCATTGGCGAGCGCAAGGCTTTCGGCAGCGGTGCGCTCGATCGTCGGGGTGAGGCCGAGCGCTTCGACCAGATAGTGCAGCATCGGGCCGTGCATGCCCTTCGGATTGCCACGGCCCATTTCGTCCCAATAATTCCGGGCGAGCTCGAGCTTGGCCTGCTCAGGAATCTTGACCTGGGTGTAGGCGACGAGATCGTCGAAACCAGCCTCGCCGGCGGCTTCCTGTTCGAGGAACCATTTGATCTCGTCGAGGCTCGCCTGCTCCGCGATCCAGGGGAAGAGTGGGTCGCCCTGGCCGGGGCCGTTGTCCTGCAGGGCTTCGAACCAGGCGATGAAGCCTTCGACGTCGGTCGGCACCGTGGCCGCCTCGTCCGCGATCTCCGCGCGAAGGGCTTCCAGGAAGGCGACCTCCGTTCGGCGCATGTCATATTCGCGCTCGAGATCGTCGCGCCAATCGGCGGTTGGAAACTGCGGTGCGAGGCGATCGTGGTTCCAGTGCGCGAGTCGTCGCTGCTGGTCCGCGGTAAAGGGAAGGGTGCGGCGTTCCGCCGCGGGCGACCATTGAAAGAGAGTGGCCATATGTCCTTAGGATCGATGTGAAGTCTTAACCATCAAAGCGTTCGGTGCAGGGCAAAGGTTCCGGAGGCGGAACACCGCACAAAGGCGGTGGGATGTCTTTTTCGGGACGAAACTCCGGGGGCGGGCAGTCGAACAGGGCATCCTCTAGCCCTCTCCTCGGGCCCGAGAATACCGGGACGGTCCTCGGCGCCGCCTTCAAATCTGCCCGTTGCACCGTTGCTCTTGCTCGCCCATGAGATCGCCATGGTCAGCATCACACTTTTCGGCGGTTCGGGGCGGATGGGGCGGGCGATCGCAGAGGTCGCCGGGCAGCGCGCGGACGTGGCCATCGTGCCTGATGGCGGCGACGTCTTCGTCGACTTTTCGGTGCCGGCGGCACTCGATGCGCATCTCGACGCGGCCGTGGCGGGCGGCACGCCGATCGTGATCGGCACTACCGGCCTCGAAGCCGCGCACCAGCGCGCGATCGATGCCGCTGCGGAGCGCGTCGCGCTGATCCAGGCGGCGAACACGTCGCTCGGCGTCAATCTTCTGTCCCATCTGGTGCGCGAGGCGGCGGCGCGACTGGGCGACGACTGGGATATCGAGATCTTCGAGATGCACCACCGGATGAAGGTCGACGCGCCCTCGGGGACCGCTTTGCTGCTCGGCCGCGCTGCCGCCGAGGGGCGCGGGGTGGATCTCGATGCGGTCGCCGATCGCGGCCGCGACGGGATCAGCGGCGCACGAACGAGCGGCCATATCGGCTTTGCGGCGCTACGCGGCGGCAGCGTTGCCGGCGACCATCAGGTCATCCTCGCCGCGGACGGCGAGCGGATCGAACTCGGCCACCGGGCCGAGAGCCGGATCGTGTTCGCGCGCGGCGCAGTCGCGGCAGCGGCATGGCTCGCCGGCAAGCCGGCGGGCCGCTACACGATGGCCGACGTGCTCGGATTCTGAGCGTGGCGATCAAGCGTACGCGCGTGGAGGTCGTGTCGCCGTCGAAAAAGCCGGCACGCGGCGGCAAGGCTGCGATGCCGAAGCTCACGCCGAAGCTGTCGCCGGAGGCGGTTGCGGAATTCTATCGGCGTCTCGCGGACCGCACGCCCAATCCTGAAACCGAGCTCGAATATGTCAACGACTACACCCTGCTGGTGGCGGTGGTGCTTTCCGCGCAGGCGACCGACGCCGGCGTCAATCTCGCCACGCGTGCCTTGTTCGCGACCGTGAACACGCCCGAAGCGATGGTCGCGCTCGGCGAAGAAGGGCTGAAGGCGCACATCAAGACGATCGGCCTGTTCAACACCAAGGCGAAGAACGTCATCGCGCTGTCGCAGGCGCTGATCGACACTCATGGCAGCCGGGTGCCCGCCGACCGCGATGCGCTGCAGACTTTGCCCGGGGTCGGGCGCAAGACGGCGAACGTGGTAATGAACTGCGCGTTCGGCGCCGAGACGTTCGCCGTCGACACCCATGTCTTCCGCGTCTCCAATCGCACCGGTCTTGCGCCCGGCAAGGACGTCGATGCGGTCGAAGCGATCCTCGATGCCGAAACTCCGCAGCCGTGGCGGCGCGACGCGCACCATTATCTGATCCTCCACGGCCGCTACGTCTGCAAGGCGAAGAAGCCGGAATGCTGGCGCTGCGTGGTCGCGGACCTCTGCCGCTACGAACCCAAGACGCCGCCGCCCGGAGGCGACGCCGAGGCGAAGGTGATCGCGGCCAAGCGCGGGCGAGGCTGACCCGACCGACCGCAAAAGCACGGGAGCCGGCAAAAGCTCTGGCGGTGCGCCGAAAGCTTTGTTAAGCGCCTCCCCACCACGCACCCGTAGCTCAGCTGGATAGAGCGCTGCCCTCCGAAGGCAGAGGTCACAGGTTCGAATCCTGTCGGGTGCGCCACCGTCTTTCATCCTAGCGGCAGCCTCAAGGCAGGGATCAGCAGGCAATCGCGATTGCGACGGCCAGTCTGCGCCCGTCGATCCTTCATGATCCGGAATGAGCCATCGCTCGCCGGCCTCGCCATTCCAACCTATGTGAATGCGGCGCGAGACTGATCTCGATTAGGATTGGACATGCGCATCATGACTCACTCGGCGGAGGCCCTTCTGGCGGAAGCTGCCACCTGCCGCCGGATCGCCGCGGGCATGGGCGCGGATCCGCTCGCGCTCAGCCTGATCGAAATGGCCGAGGATTATGAAGCGCGGGCCGCGGCGCTGACGCCGGCCCCGATGCTCATTGCTGCCCCGGACCAACCCGCCTGACGGCTCTCTCGAGGATCGCGCCTCTTCGTGGCGGAAGGGTAGGGCGGGGCGGCGCTGCCGGCGCGGGGACCGATGGTGAGCAGGGCGATGGCGATGCGGTCGGCAGCTTCGCGGGGACACTTCAGCTTCGCGGGGACACTTTAGCTTCGCGGGGACACTTTACTGATTAGCGGGGACGGCGCGCGCCGGCTTGCGGCCGGGGCGTGCCGGACGGAGCGGCCTGTCGAGCGCCGCTTCCTGTGCCGCAATCCAAAGCTCGGAACCGAGCGGCCGGCCAGTGCGTAGGCGCGCCTCGATCGCCTCTGCCACCGCTTCGCCATCGGGCGCGGCGTCACCCGCTTCCAGGCCGTGGCGCAGCATCGCCCGCCAGTTGGGAAAGTGGTCGGTGAGCCCTGCGAGATCGGTCAGCACATCGTCTCTGACCCGGCGGCCGGCGATGTGGCTGCGCGCGCTCGACCAGCGCCAATCCTCGGCGCGCGCCACCAGCCCGGCGGCGACCGGGTTGCGCTCGACGTAGCGGATCGCCGCCATCAGATGCGCGTCGTCCATCGGATAGCTGGCGAAGCGGCCCTGGAAAAGGTAACCGCGCCAGCCCTCGCGTTCGTTGATCTGGCGGGTGTAGCGGCGATGCGCTTCGGCGAGGGCGGCGCGCAGTCCGTCGGCGCACTTCGGCACGAGGATCAGATGAACGTGGTTGTCCATCAGGCACCAGGCGAAGCAGCGCACGCCGGCGGCTTCGCAGCCGGCGGCGACGAGGCTGAGATAGAAAGATCGGTCGCTCTCTTGGAAGAAGACCGGCAGCCGCCTGTTGCCGCGCTGGATGACGTGATGGGCGACGTCGGGGATGACGATGCGGGCGAGCCGGGCCATGATCGGTGCTACCATGATCGGTCGCCTGGCGCCAATCGGTCGCGCGTCCATGGGTAAGGGCCCTCGTCAGCGCGCGCCTCTTGAGAGCCCTTCGAGGGAGAGCGCGGAAATAGGTATAGTGTCCCCGCTTTGGGCGCTGCCGCGGGGTCATTCGTGGCGGAGGGCTGCGGCGGGGGCGGCGCGGCTGGCGCGGAGGGCGATGGTGAGGATGGTGAGCAGGGCGATGGCGAGTGCGAGGAGGCTGGCTCCTGCGAAGTAGAGCGGGGAGAGGGGGATGCGATCGGGGAAGCCGGCGAGCCACGTTCGTGCGGCGATCCAGGCGAGCGGCCAGGCGAGCAGATTGGCGATCAGGACGGGGCGGAGGAACTGGCCCAGCAGCAGGGTGACGATGTTGGTGGAGGACGCGCCAAGCGTCTTGCGGATGCCGATCTCCTTGACCCGCCGCGCGGTGTTGAACGCGGCGAGACCCCAGAGGCCCACGCAGCCGATCAGCATGGCGAGGGCGGAGCCGATCGCGAACAGGCGGGCGGCGCGCTCGTCGGCTTCGTTCAGCTCGGCGAGCCTGGCATCGGCGGTGTCGGCGCGGAGCGGGATTTCGGGCGCGAGGCGGCGCCAGACGGCGCGAACGCGATCGAGCATTGCGCGCGGATCGCCGGTGAAGCGGATTGCGGCGATCGGCTGCGGCGGCAGATCGCGATAGTAGATGTAATGGCCGGCATTGTCGGCGATGCGCGGCGAGAAGAAGCGCATTTCGTCGATGACGCCGACGATCGTGCGCGGACGCGGTCCGCCGACGGTCTTGCCGACCGCTTCCTGCGGCGAGCGGAAGCCGAGCACCGCCAGCGCCTGGCGATTGACGATGATGTTGCGGCCTTCGTTCCAGCGTCGCCAATCGGTGGAATCATCGGCGCCGTGTGCGTCGTCGAGCAATCGCCCGGCAAGCAGGCGCGGGCCGTAGGTGCGGAAGAAATCGGGCCCGACGCCGGTCAGTCGGAGCATCGGTCCGCCCATCGGCGCACCGGCGGTCTCGATCACGTCGACAGCGCCTCCGCCGTCACCGGGGCTGGCGTTGGCGGTGCCCACGGACGTGACACCCGGCAACGCCCGGAATGCGGCGAGCAGGCTTTTCGCCTGATCGGCACCGAGCCGCGTATCGGCTAGCGAGGGTACCGTGATCAGGCCCTCCCGGCGGAAGCCGAGATCGGCATTGCGGACGTGGCGCATCTGGGCGGCAAGGACCAGGGTGGCGACCATGAAGGCGATGGCGAGCCCGAACTGGAGCACCACCAGCGCCTCGCGCAGGCGGCTGCCGGAGCGGCCGCCGCCCGGCGCATACGCCGATGCGAGCACGGCGGCAGCGGGAAAGCGCGACAGCAGCAGCGCCGGGTAGAGACCGGCGGCGAGGCCGATCAGCAGGGTCAGCAGGGCGAGCGTCGCAACGGTGAAGCCGTAGGGAATGGCAAGCCTGAGATCGCCGACGGCGTTGACGAACGGCAGGCCGAGCTCGGCGAGGATCAGGCCGAGCAGGGCCGCCACGGCGACGGTGACGATCGACTCGCCGAGGAATTGCCGGATGAGCGCGCCGCGATCGGCACCGACCACTTTGCGGATCGCCACCTCACGCGCCCGAAGCCCGGCGCGGGCGGTGGCGAGGTTCACGTAATTGACGATCGCGATCAGCAGCGTGAGGAGGCCGACGATGCCGAGCGTCGCGACCATGAGCTTGCGGCCGGCGCTTTCCGGTCCGGTGGGCTGGAGATGGGTCTCGGCGAGCGGCAGCAGCTTCAGCGACAGCCATTTGGAGGCTTGGGGGCCGATGTCGGCAGTGGCGCGGCGATCGATGAAGGCGGGCAGCTTGCGCTCGAACGCACGCGCTTCCCCCGGGTTCGGGAAGCGCAGGATCGTGGTGAGCGATGCGGTGCCCCATTTGTACCAGGTCCATTCCGCCGGCGGCGGAGTTGCAGGGATCGGGATCAGGATCGAGGCGACGAGATCGGTGTTGGCGGGAAGATCCTCGAATATCCCGGCAATGCGGTAGGCCGCCGGCGAGTCCAACGCGATCGTCAGAGTTTGGCCGATCGGATCCGAAGTGCCGAAATAGCGCCGTGCGGCGGTGCGGCTGATCAGGGCCGCGGCCGGATCGGCAAGCGCGCGGCGGCCGTCCCCGGCCACCATCGGAAGATCGAGGATGTCGAACAAGGATTTGTCCACCTGGACGACATCCTCGCTCACCGCCTGACCGTCGCGGATCACGCTGCCGCCCGCCTTGCCGCCGCGCAGACGGGTGCCGGCCACGCCCGGAAAATCGTCGTGCATCTGCTCGAGCAATCCCGACATCGTCAGGGGATAGTCGCCGTTGAACGGGCTGCCGGGAAAGTCGAGCCGCATCTGGACGCGGTAGAGCTCGTCATGGTGCGGCAGCCACGTCTCGTAACTGGTCTCGAACCGGACGTAGAGCCCGAGAACGAGGAAGATGGCGATGCCGAGCGCGAGCCCGCCGATATTGAGAGCGGCGTAGAGCCTGTGGCGGGTCAGCGCGCGGTACAGGCCAAGCAGGGCGAAGCGGTTCATCGGCGGTGTTCCTGACGGGGTTTGGCCTGAAGGGCTCGAGCCTAGAGGGCGCCGGCGGCGGAGGCGATTATGCGGCCGTCGAGCATGTCGATGCGGCGGCCGGCGCAATCGGCGTGACTGAGCGAGTGGGTGACCATGACGATGGTCGCGCCCTCGGCGTTGAGCCCGGCGAGCATGTCCATCACCTGGCGTCCATTCTCGGTATCGAGGTTGCCGGTGGGCTCGTCGGCGAGGATCAGCCGCGGCCCCGCAACGATCGCGCGGGCAATGGCGGCACGCTGCTGCTGTCCGCCCGAAAGCTGGTGTGGAAAGTGACGGGCGCGGTGGGCGATGCCGACCTTGTCCATGGCGGCGGCGACCAGGGCGGCACGATCGCCAATGGCCCGGTAGGCGAGGCCGAGCGCGACATTCTCGGCGATGGTCAGCTCGTCGATCAGGTTGAAGCTCTGGAAGACGAAGCCGAGGGTTTCGCCGCGAAAGCGGGCGCGCTGCTTTTCGCCAAGATCGGCAAGATCACGACCAGCGAACAGGTATTTGCCCGCCGTCGGCCGATCGACGGTGCCGAGGACGTTGAGCAAGGTCGACTTGCCGCAGCCCGATGGGCCCATCACCGCGACGAACTCTCCGGCCTCGACGCATAGGTCGATAGCGTCGAGCGCGGTGGTCTCGACCTCGTCGGAACGATAGCGACGCTGGATCTTCTCGAGACGGATCATGGAGCCTCCGGCAAAGAGACGGTTGCGTGTGCGGATGGTTCGGTCATCATGAGGACAGTGTCACCGATCCGCCGCCGAAAGCCTAACCGATTATGGAAACGAGATTTTTTCAGGATGCTGGGCGAGCTGACCGGCCGGCGGCGGACACTTCGTCCGGAAATGGACGGTCCGACGAAGCGTCAAGCAGGGCGACGATTCTGCTGATCGACGATGATCCGATCGTTTCCCGAGCGCTCGAGATCGCGTTCGTTCTGGCGGGGCACGGCCTGGAACGCGCCGCTTCCCCGGAAGAGGCGCATTCACGCCTGGCCCGCCGGCGCTTCGACGCGATCCTGCTCGACCTCAACTTCGCCCCTGGCGAGTCCGGCGGTGCCGAAGGGCTCGCCTGCCTGGCGCGGATCCTCGCGGAGGATCCGGCCGCCTGCGTGGTGGTCATCACCGCCCACAGCGGCATCCGGGTGGCGGTGGCGGCGATGCAGGCGGGCGCACGCGATTTCGTGATGAAGCCGTGGCGCAACGCCGAACTGATCGCGAAGATGGAGGCGGCGATCGCGCGTGGCGGGCCCGCCAGCCCGGCGGCGGCGGCGGCGGCGCGGCCGCTGCCGGGACCGGCGCGGCTCCTCGGCGACAGCCCGGCCATCGAGACGCTCCGCGCGATGATCCGGCGGGTCGCGCCTACGTCGGCCGGAATCACCATCACCGGCAGGCCAGGGTCGGGCCGCACTCTGGCGGCGACAGCGATCCATGCCGCCTCTGCGCACGCCGCGACCCCGCTCGTCCGCGTCGATCTGCGCGATCCGGACGCCTGGGCGCTGCTCGACGCCGCCCATGGCAGCGTGCTGCTGCGCTATCCGGACAGCCTCGACGCGGTCAACCAGGCGCGGTTGCTCGCGCGGCTGCCGCCGGATCTTCGCTGTATCGGGATTGTCGACGATGCCGTTCGGCTGTCCCCCGGACTGCGGCGGCGGATCGCAACGGTGGAGATACCGGTGCCCGCGCTTGCCGCACGCGGCAACGACATATTGTTGCTGGCCCGCCATTTCGCGGCGGCAGCAGCAGAACGGTTCGGCCGTCCGCCCACATCGCTCAGCCCGGCTGCGGAGGCTGCGATCCGCGCCGCGGCCTGGCCAGACGAGGTGCGCGGGCTCGCGTTGGCGATCGAGCGTGCCGTCCTGCTCGCCGACGATGGCAGGATCGATGCGGCGGCACTGGCGCTGCCGGCCGCTGGGCAGACGGTCGCTCAGCCGGTAGCGCCATACGACCTCGACGAGACCGAGAAGAAGGTGATCGAAGCGGCCTTGCGGGAGCATCGCTTCAACGTCACCCGCGCCGCGGATGCGCTCGGTCTCAGCCGCGGCGCTCTTTACCGGCGAATGGCCCGCCATGGGCTCTAGATCAGGGCTGCGCGCGTTCCTGTTCGCGCTCGGCCTGGTCCTCTGCGGCATCCTCGGTGACGTGGCGTGGCGGCACGGACTTTGGGGTCTGCTCACCGGTGCGATGCTGGCCGCGTTCTGGCTCGCCGCGCTGATCGGATGGGAGGTGGCGGAGCGACGTGCGCCGAAAGTGGCGGTCGCGGCACCGGAGCCGGGCAGCGCGTTTGCGCTGCGCCTGCTGCTCGATGCGTTGCCGACCCCGCTGGTGGCGATCGAGGGCAGTTCGGCACGCGCCCTCAACCGTGCCGGGCGCCGCCTGTTCGCGACCGACGATCGCATCGTTCCGACGCCTGCAGCGCTGCTCGATGCCGACGCTGCCTACTTCGGCTTCGAGGGGCGCCGCTGGCGGATCGACCGGGTCGAGATGCGCGAGACCGGCGGGCCGGCGGCACTCGCCGCGCTGATCGATATCGAGCAGGAGGAACGGGCGGCGGAAGCGCGGGCCGGCGCCGAGTTGATCCAGATACTGGGTCACGAACTGCTCAATGGCCTGTCGCCGATCGTGTCGCTGGCGGAGAGCGGTCTCGCCGCCGCCGACGACCCGGTGCTGCTGCGGGAGATCCTCGGCACGTTGGCGCGGCGGGCCGACGGGCTGCAGCGCTTCACCGCCAGCTATCGGGCGCTCGCCAGGCTGCCCGCCCCGGCGATCCGGCCGGTTCGGCTCGCGGATCTCGCGTTCGACCTGTCGCGTCTGTTCGCCGGCCGCTGGCCGAAGGTGACGCTGGAGGTCGACGTACCGGAGGATTTGGCGTGGCCGCTCGATCGCGACCAGATCAACCAGGCCGTCTGGGCGCTGCTGCAGAATGCGGCCGAGGCGGCTCCGGCCGACAAGGATGCGGCCGTTTGCTTGCGGATCCAACGGGCTGGAGCGGGGCTTGCCGTAGACGTGCAGGACAATGGCCCCGGGATCCCGCCCGATGCCACGCGCAACATCTTCAGGCCGTTCCACACCAGCAAGCCCGACGGATCCGGTATCGGTCTCAGCCTCGCCCGCCAGGTCGCCACCGCGCACGGCGGCGGCCTGACGCTGGAGCCGGGGGTGGCGACGATTTTCCGGCTGTGGCTGCCGGCGTGATCGCGGGCCGGGGCTTCAGGGCTTTTTGGTGCTGCCCGTCACGATCGCGCTGGTCTTGCCGTCCTGGAAGCTGGTCTGCACCGACAAGGTCCGTCCGGTCTTGTCGTCGGCGGCGGTGAACATGCGGGTCTCGCCGCTCTCCATGTTCATCGTGCCAGTGAGGCCGGCGGCGGCGGAGCGCGCCTTGTAGAAGTCGATCACCTTGGCCGGCGGGTCCGACGTGTCGAAGGCGGCCATCGCGCCGTCCGAGCCGTCGCGATTGCCCGACATCGTCGTCGAGAGCTTGGCGCCGGGGTAAGCGGGGGCGATCGCCGCAAGCGCGGTAGGCCAGCTGCCGCCGGTCTCGATCCGCGACTGGCTGCCGTCGGGCGCGGTGGTCGTGATCACCGCCGCCTCGCCGTCCCCGTCGGTTGCGACCTTGACCTCGCCGCCCTCGTCCGTCTTGAAGCTGTGCTCGTCCTTGCTGCCGCACCCCGTCAGCAGCAGCCCCGCCGTAACACTCGCTGCCAATAGCATCCGCTTAGCCATTCTGCCCTCCCGAATATGTTCCTGCGCTTGCTTGCGACTGCATCGCGCCGCGTCAATCACCCCAAAAGGGTCTCGCGCCGCGAAACGGTGTCGACGCGCGATCGATCATTTCGCCGCTGTACCGTCCGAACAAGAACATTGATAGAGATGGAGGAGGGCTCTACCCGAAGGCCTGCGGTGCGAAGGGTCTGTGGGCCCGGCGTGCCGTGCGTTATGATCAACGCCTCGGGAGATGTCATGTCTGAGAACGGCCGAATCGTTCACCTGGTTGACGATGACGAGGCGATCCGCCGCTCCGCCAGCTTCATGCTGCGCACCTCCGGCTTCCTGGTGAAGACCTATCCGTCCGGCGTTCCAATGCTCGAACTGGGACGCGACATCGCTCCGGGCGTGATCCTGATGGACGTGCGCATGCCCGAGATGGACGGCCTCGAAGTCCAGAAGGCGCTGCGCGACAATGGCGTGTTCCTGCCGGTGATCGTGATGACCGGCCACGGCGACATCGGCATCGCCGTGGAGGCGATGAAAGGTGGGGCAGTCGACTTCATCGAAAAGCCGTTCGAGAAAGCGACGATGATCGCAGCGCTGGAGGAGGGCTTCGCCCGGCTGGAGCAGAGCGGTCGACGGCGTGCCCGGGCCGAGGAAGCCAAAGCGCGCCTCAAGGTGCTCACGGGCCGGGAGGTCGAGATCCTGGAAGGTCTCGTGCGTGGACATCCCAACAAGACGATCGCCTACGACCTGGGCATCAGCCCGCGCACCGTGGAAATCCATCGCGCCAACGTGATGCAGAAGCTGGAGGTGCCGAGCCTTTCCGATGCGCTGCGCATCGCTTTCGCCGCGGGGCTCGGCGACGATGCGGAGGTCGGCGACGAGGCGCAGGACGCCTGATCGGAGATGATGCGCTACGATACCCGGCTTCGGGGGCTCGCAATCCTGCTCTCCGCGATGGCCGGATATGTCGACGCGATCGCCTTTCTCGAGCTGGGCGGGTTCTTCGTTTCGTTCATGAGCGGCAATTCGACCCGTCTTGCGGTCGGCGTCGCGCACCTTTCGCCTTCGGCATGGATCGCAGCAGGATTGATCGCCTCGTTCGTGGCCGGCGCCGCGTTGGGATCCCTGATCGGTGAAGCCGCCGGTGGGAATCGGCGCGCCGCGGTGCTGGCGCTGGTCGCCGGCGCACTTGCGATCGGATCGGCAATCGGAATTCTGTTCGGCGGCTTCGCAGCCGCAGCGCTGGTCGCCCTTGCCATGGGCGCGGAGAACGCGGTTTTCGAGGAGCAGGGGGAGGTGCGGATCGGTCTCACTTACATGAGCGGGACGCTCGTGAAGCTCGGCCAAAGCATCGCCGCACTCCTGCGCGGAACGATACGCCCTGGCTGGGCCAGTCTCGTGCTGCTCTGGACCGGATTTCTGGCCGGTGCGATCGGTGGCGCATCGGCGCGGCCCTGGCTCGGGCTCGGCGGCAGTCTGGCGGTCGCAGCCGGGTTCGCCGCCTGCGCAGCAACGATAACCTGGCGCTTCGATACGAAGCACAACAACGATAGCCAGATTCGGCCAGAACCTGCGCGAGGCTTCCGGAAGAATACCTAGCGGACGCAGCGTCTCTCTTTGCGACCGGGCCGAATAGGGGACATCCCGTAGTCCCAAACCAGCCTTTCGAGGCTAGCCGATCCGGTGCCGCACAGGGTGTCCTGTGCTGCGCAACAGACCGGCAGGGCCGGGCGGGGACGGACATGGACACTTTGGTGATGAAGAGCGGCTTGTGGCTGCTCCTGGCGGTGGTGGCGGCCTTGCTGGTCGGCATCTCGGCCGATTTCGGTTTCTCGGCGCATCTGACGATCGTCGCCATCGCCGCTTTGGCGGCAATGGCGTGGACGATGAAGAGCGCAGATTATGACGCGCTTGCCTCCGGCCGCGCGAAGGTGTCGCCCGATCAGAGCGTCTATGACGACGAGCCGATCCGCTGGGGCGTGATCGCGACACTGTTCTGGGGCGTCGCGGGTTTCGGGGCAGGCCTGTTCATCGCGATGCAACTTGCCTTTCCGGCACTGAATCTCGGCTTCGAATACACCAGCTTCGGACGGCTGCGGCCACTGCACACCTCTGCGGTGATCTTCGCCTTTGGCGGCAACGCCCTGATCGCGACCAGTTTCTACGTCGTCCAGCGCACCTGCCGTGCGCGGCTCGCCTTCCCGAGCCTCGCCCGCTTCGTGTTCTGGGGCTACCAATTGTTCATCGTACTGGCGGCGACCGGCTACGTGCTTGGTATCACCGAGAGCAAGGAATATGCCGAACCCGAATGGTATGTCGACATCTGGCTGACCATCGTCTGGGTCGCCTATCTCGCCGTGTTCGTCGGCACCCTCGTCAAGCGCCGCGAGCCGCACATCTATGTGGCGAACTGGTTCTACCTGGCCTTCATCGTGACCATCGCGATGCTGCACATCGTCAACAATCTGACGATCCCGGTCAGCCTGGTCGGCTCCAAATCCTACTCTGCCTTCTCCGGCGTCCAGGATGCGCTGACCCAATGGTGGTATGGCCATAACGCAGTCGGGTTCTTCCTGACCGCCGGCTTCCTGGCGATGATGTATTACTTCGTGCCGAAGCAGGCGGAGCGGCCGGTCTATTCCTACCGGCTCTCGATCATCCACTTCTGGTCGCTGATCTTCCTCTACATCTGGGCGGGTCCGCACCACCTCCACTACACGGCGCTGCCCGATTGGGCGCAGACGCTCGGCATGGTGTTCTCGATCATGCTGTGGATGCCGAGCTGGGGCGGGATGATCAACGGCCTGATGACCTTGAACGGGGCATGGGACAAGATCCGGACCGATCCGATCATCCGGATGATGGTAATCGCCCTCGCTTTCTACGGCATGGCGACTTTCGAGGGCCCGATGATGTCGGTGCGCACGGTCAACAGCCTGTCGCATTACACCGACTGGACCATCGGACACGTCCACGCCGGCGCGCTCGGCTGGAACGGCATGATCACCTTCGCCTGCGTCTATTATCTGGCGCCGCGGCTGTGGGGCCGCCACCGGCTCTATTCGCTGCGGATGGTGAACTGGCACTTCTGGCTCGCGACGCTCGGCATCGTCCTTTACGCCGCCGCGATGTGGACGGCCGGCATCATGCAGGGCCTGATGTGGCGGGAATATGGCGCCGACGGCTACCTCGTCTACGCCTTCTCCGAAGTCGTCGCCGCGATGTTCCCGATGTACGTGATCCGCTCCGCGGGCGGTCTGCTCTACCTCGCCGGCTTCCTGATCATGGTGTTCAACGTCTGGATGACGGTGAAGGGCAAGCTCCGCGAGGAGAAGCCGATGTCCGACGCGGCCTTCAATCCCGCCGCCGACCGGCCGCTGTCGAAGACGGCGCCGGTGCGGACCGCCGCGCCGGCCAACGATCCGGCCGAGCCGCTGATCGCAGCCGAATAATCCAGTCGCCAAGCAAGGACCTTTCGAAATGGCAACCAAGTTCCTCGACCACGGGCGGCTGGAGCGCAACGTCACCCTTCTGGGCGTGCTCGCGTTCCTCACCGTCGCGATCGGCGGCATCGTCGAGATCGCGCCGCTCTTCTGGATCGACTCGACGATCGAGAAAGTGGAGGGGGTGCGCCCCTACACGCCGCTCGAGCTCGCCGGCCGCAACATCTACATCCGCGAAGGCTGTTCGGGCTGCCACAGCCAGATGATCCGGCCGTTCCGGGACGAAACCGAGCGCTACGGCCATTACAGCCTCGCCGCCGAGAGCATGTACGACCATCCGTTCCAGTGGGGCTCCAAGCGCACCGGGCCCGATCTCGCCCGCGTCGGCGGCCGCTATTCGGACGAGTGGCACGTCACCCACCTCAAGGATCCGCGGGCGGTGGTGCCGGAATCGATCATGCCGGCCTACGCCTTTCTGGCCGAGCGGGAGCTCAAAGCCGGGGACATGCGCCAGGATCTGACCGCGCTGTCGCGGGTCGGCGTTCCCTACGACCAGGCGGCGATCGCGGCGGCCAATGACGATCTCAGAAATCAGGCCGATCCGGATGCCGACACCAAGGCGCTGACCGCCCGCTACCCCAAGTCGCAAGTGCGCGACTTCGATGGCGATCCGTCGCGGCTGACCGAGATGGATGCGCTCGTCGCCTATCTGCAGATGCTCGGCACCCTGGTCGATTTCGAGGCGGCCGCACCGCAAGAAAAGGAGGCAGCGAAATGAGCTACGACAGCTTCCGCCACTTCGCCGACAGCTGGGGCCTCGTGTTCATGGGCCTCGTCTATCTCGCCTTCACCGGCTGGGCTTTCCTGCCCCGCAATCGCGGCCGCAACCAGGCTGCCGCCACCATGATCTTCAAGGACAGCGACCATGGCTGACGACAAGAAGCGGATCGATGTCCCCACCGGCACCGAGACCATGGGCCACGAATGGGACGGAATCGAGGAGCTCAACACGCCGCTGCCGCGCTGGTGGCTTTGGAGCTTCTACGCGACCATCGTCTGGGGCCTGGCCTTCATGGTCTTCTACCCGGCCTGGCCGATGCTGAGCAGCGCCACCAAGGGCACGCTCGGCTGGACCAGCCGGGGCCAGCTCGAGCAGGAACTCGCGGCGGAGCAGGCCAAGAAGGCGCCGGTGCTGAAGGCGCTTGCGGCGACCCCGATCGAGCAATTGCCGAACAACCCGGCGCTGCTGCAGGCGGCGGTGGAGGGCGGCCGCGCCGCCTTCCGGGTCAATTGCGTCGCCTGCCACGGTTCGGGCGCGGCCGGCGCCAAGGGCTATCCCAACCTCAACGACGACGACTGGCTGTGGGGCGGGGACCTCAAGGCGATCGAATATACGATCACCCACGGTACCCGGCAGCCCGACCACGACGCCACCCGCTTCTCGCAGATGCCGGCCTTCGGCCGCGACGGGATGCTGAAGGGGGACGAGATACACGATGTCGCGGCCTACGTCCGGACGATCTCGCACCAGCAGAAAGCGGATGCCGCGGCACGCAGAGGCGGCGCGGTGTTCGCCCAGAATTGCGCCTCCTGTCACGGTGCCGGCGGCGAGGGCAATCGCGCGGTGGGTGCCCCCAGGCTGACCGACGCGATCTGGCTCTACGGGGGCGATGCCGAGACCATCCAGGCGACGGTCACCAACAGCCGCTTCGGAGTGATGCCGAAATGGGGCGGCCGGCTCGATCCGGCAACGATCAAGATGCTTGCAGCCTATGTCCATTCGCTGGGCGGCGGCGAGGGCGCGGCGCCTGTCGAAACGGCGGCGAAGTAAAAGCATCCTCCCCGAGCTTTGCTCGGGGAGGAATGGAGATAGAATAATGGTCAGCCCGTCCGATCTCACCGGGGTCACCAAGCCCAAGAGCCTCTACGCCAAGCGCGAGCCGGTGTTTCCAAAGGCGGTCGACGGCCGCTTCCGGCGGCTGAAGTGGGCGATCATGGCGATCACGCTGACCATCTATTACGTCACGCCCTGGCTGCGCTGGGACCGCGGCGCCTGGGCACCCGATCAGGCGGTTCTGATCGACCTTGCCGGCCGCCGATTCTACATGTTCGGAATCGAGATCTGGCCGCACGAATTCTACTACGTCGCGGGCCTTCTGATCATGGCCGGGGTCGGCCTGTTTCTGGTCACCTCAGCGGTGGGACGCGCCTGGTGCGGCTATGCCTGTCCGCAGACGGTTTGGACCGATCTGTTCCAGCATGTCGATCGGCTGATCGATGGCGACCGCAATGCCCAGATCCGCCTTCAGAACGCGCCGTGGACCGCGTCCAAGATCGCCCGGCGGAGCCTCAAATACACAGTCTATCTCGCCATTTCGCTGGCGACGGGCGGCGCCTGGATCTTCTATTTCGCCGACGCGCCGACGCTGGCGCGTGACTTCGCCACCGGCAACGCCGCGTTCGTCGCCTATGCGACGGTCGCGATCCTCACCGCCACCACCTTCCTGCTCGCCGGCTTCCTGCGCGAACAAGTGTGCATCTACATGTGTCCGTGGCCGCGCATCCAGACCGCGATGCTCGACGAGAAGAGCCTGATCGTCACCTACAAGGACTGGCGCGGCGAGCCGCGCAAGCGCGGCACCAAGAAGGCGACGCTGGAGGATCTGAAGCTCGGCGACTGCATCGACTGCAACCAGTGCGTCGCGGTTTGCCCGACGGGCATCGACATCCGCAACGGGCCGCAGGTGGGCTGCATCACCTGCGCGCTCTGCATCGATGCTTGCGACAAGGTGATGGCGCAGGTCGGTCGCCCGCGTGGACTGATCGACTATGCGACGTTCGAGGACGCGAAAGCGGAAAAAGCGGGCGAGACGCCGAAGCCGGTGCTGAAGACGCTTCTGCGGCCGCGCACGATTCTCTACTTCGCCCTGTGGGCCGCGATCGGCCTCGGCATGCTGTTCGCACTCGGCGAGCGCACCCGCCTCGACATCAGTGCGCAGCAGCAGCGCAATCCCGTCTATGTGCGGCTGTCCGACGGCACCATCCGCAACGCCTTCACGGTCAAGATCCGCAACATGGAGACACGGCCCAGGCGCTTCGCGATCGGCCTCGAAGGCCTGTCGGGCGCCACCATGTGGCTCGAGACCGGCGCGCGCGACCGGGCCGACCGCACGGTCACGGCCGAGGTGGCCCCGGATGCCCTCGGGAAATTCCGTATATTCGTGATCGCCCCGCCGGGCGAAGAGACACGTGACGAATTCGCTTTCACCGTCCGGGCGCTCGATCCGGAAGGCGGCAGCGACAGCACCAAGGCCGTGTTCGAGCGGCCCTGAGGGGACGCGCATGCAACGGCCTTTTACCGGATGGCACATGACCGGCATCCTGATCGCCTTTTTCGGCGTCGTGATCGCGGTCAACCTGACGATGGCGACCTTCGCCACCCGCACCTTCGGCGGCAAGGTGGTGGAGAACAGCTATGTCGCAAGCCAGAATTTCAACCTCTGGCTGAAGGAAGCACGCGCGCAAAAGGCGCTCGGCTGGAGCCATTCCATCGCCCTCGACGCCCGCCGCGTGCTGACGGTCTCGATCTCTGCGGCCGGCGCCCCGCTGGCGGGGGCGACGCTGCGCGGGGTGGCGCGCCACCCGCTCGGCCGCGAGGCTGAAGTGACTCTGCGCTTCGTCTCGGCCGGCCCCGGCCGCTACGAGAGCGATCGTCCGCTTCCGGCCGGGCGCTGGTACCTGCACCTTCAGGCGGTGCACGGCCGGGACGAAGCCGACTTCATCGAGTCCGTGCAATGACCGCACAGGCGGAGATCAAGGCCGCTGCGGCGGCTTCGCGGAGCCTGTTCTCGGTGCCCGGCATGCGCTGCGCCGGCTGCATCGCCAAGCTCGAGAACGGCCTCGCCCCGGTTGCGGGGATCGCCTCGGCGCGGGTCAACTTCACCGCGAGGCAGCTCATCATCGATCACGACCCCGATCTGGACGTACCGGCGCTGAAGGACGCGATCGCGGCGATCGGCTTCGATGCCGAGCCGATCCGCGCCGGTGCAGCGCTGAACGAGGCTTCCGAAAGCCGCGACCTGCTCAAGGCGACCGCCGTCGCGGGCTTTGCGGCCATGAACGTGATGCTGCTGTCGGTCTCGGTCTGGTCCGGCGCGGAGGGCGCCACCCGAGATCTCTTTCATGCACTTTCGGCGCTGATCGCGATCCCGACGGTCGCTTATTCCGGCCGCCCATTCTTCCGATCGGCCTGGGCCGCGCTGAAGAACGGGCGCACCAACATGGACGTGCCGATCTCGATCGGCGTGCTGCTGGTCACCGCCCTCAGCCTGTTCGAGACACTGACAAGCGGCCCGCATGCCTATTTCGACGGCGCGGTGATGCTGCTCTTCTTCCTGCTGGTCGGGCGTGTGCTCGACAGCGTGATGCGCGATCGCGCCCGCGACGGGGTCACCGCCCTGCTCAAGCAGACGGCGCCCGGCGCGCTGATCGAACAGGCCGACGGAAGCAGCCGCTGGACCGACGCGCAGGCCATCGTACCCGGCAGCCGGATGATCGTTGCCGCCGGCGCGCGGCTCGCGGCGGACGGCGTGATCGTGTGCGGCGAGAGCCAGCTCGACCGTGCGCTGATCACCGGCGAGAGCGCGGCGGTGAAGGCAGGCGAGGGCGATGAGGTGCTCGCCGGCACGCTCAACCTCGATGCGCCGCTGATCGTGCGGGTGACGGCGGCAGGTGCCGACACGGCGATCGCCGACATCGCCCGACTGATGGAGGAAGCGGCGCAGCCGCGCTCGCGCTACGTCCGGATCGCCGACCGTGCGGCGCGCCTGTATGCGCCGGCGGTGCACATGCTGGCGGCTTTGTCGTTCGTCGGCTGGATGATCGCCGGCGCCGGCTGGCACGAGGCCCTGCTGATCGCCGCGGCGGTGCTGATCATCACCTGCCCGTGCGCGCTCGGCCTTGCCGTGCCGGCGGCGCAGATCGTTGCGGCGGCGGCGTTGATGCGGGCCGGTGTGCTGGTCAAGGACGGCTCCGCGCTGGAGCGTCTCGCCGAGACCGACCGTGCCCTGTTCGACAAGACCGGGACGCTGACCCTCGGCCGGCCGGCGCTCGAAAATCCCGAAGCGCTGCCGCAGGAATACAAGCCGGTGGTGCTCGCGCTGGCGCGCGCGAGCCGCCATCCGCTCAGCCAGGCCTTGCGTCAGGCGCTCGAGGCGGACGGCGTCGCGCCGGCAAAGCTCGCGGCACTGCGGGAGGAGCCGGGCTCCGGGATGATCGGGCTCTGGAACGCGCGTCCGGTCCGGCTCGGCCGGTCCGACGGGGTTGCGGGCGCCGCGCTCAGCTGCGCGTTCGTCGTCGACGGAGAGGCATTGGTGACGCTGCGCTTCCGGGATTCGCTGCGGCCGCAGGCGGGCGAGACCGTGGACGCGCTGCAACGGCTCGGCCTCGTCTCCTCGATCGTGTCGGGCGATCGTGCCGATGCCGTCGCGCCGGTCGCGCGGGCGCTTCACCTCACCGCGCAGACGGGAATGCAGCCGCAGGACAAATTGGACGCGATCGCGCGGCTGTCCGGCGCCGGCGCCAAGGTGCTGATGGTCGGCGACGGTCTGAACGACGGGCCCGCGCTCGCCGCCGGCCATGTGTCGATGGCGCCGGCCTCGGCGAGCGACGTCGGCCAGACCGCCGCCGACGCGGTGTTCCTCGGCGACAGCCTGGCGCCCGTGGCGACCGCGATCAAGGTCGCGCGGCGGACGATGCGGATCGTGCGGCAGAACTTCATCGTCGCCATCGCCTATAATGCGGTCGCCGTGCCGCTCGCGCTCGCCGGTCTGGTCACGCCCCTGGTTGCCGCGCTGGCGATGTCGGGCTCCTCCGTTATCGTCGTCCTGAACGCACTTCGTCTCAGGGGAGCCGCCCGATGACCGGCCTCGTCATTCTCATTCCGATCGCCTTGCTGCTCGGCCTTTCAGGACTTGCCGCCTTTTTCTGGGCGATGAAGGTCGGGCAGTTCGAGGACATGGACGGGGCCGCGCTTCGAATCCTCATCGACGACGAAGCGCCGCTGCCCGGCCGCAATGCGGGAGACGCCCAATGAGCTGGACCTATCATCCGGAACTGCTCGCCCGACCGGTGCCGCGCTACACCTCCTATCCGACTGCGGCCGAGTTCCACGACCGGATCGCGCCCGCGGACATGGTAGCGGCGCTCGGCAGCGTTGCGCCCGATGCCGACATCTCGCTCTACCTGCACATCCCCTATTGCCACGAAATCTGCTGGTATTGCGGTTGCAACACGGGCGCCGCCAATCGCAGCCAGCGGCTGGAGTCCTATCTCGGCGCGCTCCGCGCGGAGATCGATCTGGTCGCGGCCGCACTCGGCGGGCGCGGACGGATCGGCCGGATCGCGTTCGGCGGCGGCAGCCCCAATGCGCTGAGCCCCGCCCAGTTCGCCGGGCTGCTCGGACAGGTGCGCGCGGCGTTCGACGCCGGCGTGGCGCCGGTCTCGATCGAGCTCGATCCGCGGACCCTGACCGATCCATGGTTCGCCGCGGTCGCCGAGGCCGGGATCGCCAAAGCGAGCCTGGGGGTCCAGACCCTCGATCCGGCCGTGCAGGCGGCGATCGGGCGGGTGCAGCCGGAGGCGCTGATCCGCCGCACCGTGGACGGGCTGCGCCGGTCGGGAGTCCGCTCGATCAATTTCGACCTGATGTACGGTCTGCCCGGACAGGGGCTGCCGGAGCTTCGCGCAACGCTGGAGGCGAGTGCGGAGATGGCGCCCGAGCGGATCGCCTTGTTCGGCTATGCCCACGTGCCGCACATGATCCCGCGCCAGAAGCGGATCGACGGAAGCCGGCTCCCGGATGTCGGGACGCGCTTCCTTCAGGCGGAATTCGGGCACGTATTCCTGACTGCGGGCGGCTACCAGGCGATCGGCTTCGACCATTTCGCGTTGCCCGGCGACGCCATCGCCGTCGCGGCCCGGGAGGGGACACTCGCGCGCAATTTCCAGGGATTCACCGAGGACGATGCCGAGATCCTGATCGGGCTCGGCGCCAGCGCGATCAGCCAATTCCCGTCACTGCTGGTGCAGAACGAGAAGAATAGCGGCCGCTACCGGATGCTGGCCAGCGGCGGGAGCCTCCCCGCGGCCAGAGGCGTGTTCCGGGACCGGGACGACCGTGCGCGAGGGCGGATCATCGAAGCCCTGCTCTGCACCGGCAACGCCGATGTCGGCGCATACCGGACCGGAGATCTGGTCGCGCAGCTCGCGCCCTTCGAAGCGCGGGGCCTGCTCTCCTGGCACGGCACGATGCTCCATCTCACCGAGGAAAGCCGGCCGTACGCGCGTGCGATCGCAGCCGCCTTCGACGCCTATCGGCACCCCGAGGGGAGGCGGTTCAGCAGTGCGATCTAGCCTTGCCATGATCGCGCTCGCGCCGCTGATGCTGTTCGGCGTTGCGACGCCGGTTCATGCCCGTAGCGTGTTGATCACGATGTGCGGCAGCGCGCCGCCGGTGAAGCTGCGCATTCCGATGCGCGACGGCGACCATCCTGCGGGCCCCTCCGGATGCCACGCCGCTGCCGTGATCGCCGCGAAGAAGAAGCGGCTGTAGGTTTCAGGCGGCCAGGATCGACTTCATCCGCGCCACGGTGTCGGCACTGGTGACCTGACGCGGGCCCGACTGGAAGCGGAAGCGCTGCTCGGCCGCGCCAGCGTCGTCGAGCGGCACGCGGCAGGAGGCGTGGACTTCGCGAACACCAGTCTCCAGGATCGCGGGCAGGCATGCAGCGTCGACGCCGCTGCCGGCCATGACGACGATGCGATCGCCGGCGGCCCCGACAAGGCGGCCGAGCGAAGGGAGCGCGTCGGCGACGCGCGGCTCGCCGGCGGAGGTGAGGATGCGGTCGAAGCCGAGTTCGATCGCGGTTTCCATCGCCTCGATCTGATCGGGACAAAGATCGAAGGCACGGTGCAGGGTCAGGGCGAGCGGCTTGCCGCGCTTAGACGCGGCGGCGCGGGCATGGCCGATCCACGCGGAGAGCAGATCCGTGTCGAGACGGCCATCGCTTCGGCTTGCGCCGATCACCAGTCCGGCGAGCCCGGCCTCGGCCGTGGCGGTGATATCGGCCGCGACCAAAGCGGCCTCCGCGGCCGAGTAGCGGAAATTGCCGTCGCGTGGACGGGCGAGGAGGTGGACTGGGATCGGCGCTGCCGCCGCCTCAGCGATCAGCGACAGCGGCGGGGTGAGGCCGCCGAGCGCCAGCGCGGCACACAATTCCAGTCGATCGGCGCCGCCTTCCACCGCCGCAGAGATGCCGGCAACGTCTTCCACAACCACTTCGAGCAGAGTCATTCCTGCACTCCTTCCTTTCGCGCGCATAGAGGCGTCACATCGACCTGCAAGTGTGTAACCGTTTTCAATTGACAACTTGTTTTATTAATGGGAACGTTCTCGTGCGTGGTCGAGCCTTCCCGAAGAGGAAGCCGGTCGACGCCATAGAGGTTCAGGAGAGGGGTCGGGAGCCCCGCGACAAAGAGGGCTGGTGGCAGTGCTTCGTGCGTCTTGCGTCATCGGCGGCCGGGTGCGCCGCACACATCTTCTCGCCGCGACCGCTCTGCTCGGGCTTTGTGCACTCCCCGCCGACATGCTGCTTGCCCACTCGGGCGCTGCAGCGGCGTCGACAGCTCCGGTCGATCTTGCCGATCCGCTCGTCGGCACCGCGCCGCTCGATCGGCAGGGTCTGATCGGCAACGCGCCGCCGCCGGGCGAACCCGTCTATTCGGGGCAGACCTCGCCGGGCGCACGTTTGCCGCACAGCTCGACGGAGGCTGCGCCGGTCAACGTCAATCTGGAGCTGAGCTATCCGTTCGGGGTGCCAGCGCCCTACCATTATCCCAACCCGACGATGATCGGTTTCACCGGCGGCGGCGGCGCCACCTATGGCGGACGGGCAAGGCCGATGATCATGCCGGTGGTCGGCGACTGGACGGTGCCGCCGGCCTACACCCAGGCGTGGTACGACAAGGCGACGGAGAAGGCCGCGCCGGGTTTCTATTCCGTCTACCTCAACACGATGCGCACCAAGGTCGAGGCGACCGCCACGCAGTGGACCAGCCTGTTCCGCTTCACCTTCCCAAAGAGCGACCGATCGAACCTGCTCGTCAACCTGCCCCGCGACGGCGGCAGCGTAGAGATCATTGGAGATCGCGCCGTGCGGGGCGTCTCCGGCGACGGGCGCGCCAACGGCTCCGCCGACGGGCCCTATTTTGTCGCCGAATTCTCCCGGCCGTTCACCGGCTTCGGAACGTTTCGAAAGTCTCCGGGCGAGGATGCGGCGTGGGGGATCGGCGACAAGGACGTGGCGCCGCAGGTGCGCAGCGTGAACGGCAAATATGCTGGCGCCTATCTGAGCTTCGGCACTGCCGAGGGCGAGCAGATCCAGATGAAGATCGCCCATGGCGACAGCTATGCCGAGGCCGAACAGCGCCTGCGCAGTGAAAATGCCGGGTGGGATTTCGAACGGGTGCAGGACCATGCGCGGTCCGCCTGGGCCGATCTGCTCGGCCGGGTCCAGGTCAGCGGTGGCACGCCCAAGCAGCGCAAGCTTTTCTACTCGACGCTGTTCCAGTCCTTTTCAAGCCCGCGACTGGTGGCGCGCAAGGGCGAGACGTTCAGCGATGCCAACGGCAGGATGCAGACCGCAGGCTACGATCGCTACTCGCCGGTGCCGTTCTGGGATACTGGGCGAAACCAGCTGGTTCTCCTCGAACTGCTTGAGCCCGAACTTGTCCAGAACGTGATGCGATCGGAGCTCGACATGGCACGCGAGCGCGGCTTCATGAACACGTCCTTCCACGCCGATAATGCCGTGTTCCTGTATCTCGGCGCCTGGGAGCGCGGCATTCCGTTCGACTATGCCGGCACCTACGAATATCTGAAGAAGAACGCGACCGACCCGGAGGGACCGCGCGACTATCTTGCCGAATATCAGCGGCAGGGCTGGATTTCGGACGAAATCCCGAAGGGCAATCCGAGCCCGCCGCACGCCGGCGGCAAGGCCGGCGCCGCCAAGACGCTGGAATATGCGTGGGACGATTATGCGCTCGCCCGCTTTGCGCGCCGGCTCGGCAAGGCCGAGGACGCCCGCATGTTCGAGGCGCGGGCGCGCAACTATGCCAACGTCTTCGATCGCGGGACGGGCTTCGTCCGTGGCCGCACCGCCGACGGCGCCTGGATCGAGCCGTTCGACCCGCGCGAGCCCTATTACAACCATATGATGAAGGAGGCGTCGGGCTGGTCGACCCTGTGGCTGGTGCCGCACGACGTTCATGGCCTGATCAGCCTGCTCGGCGGACGCGACCGGTTCAACGCCAAGCTCGACCAATTCTTCGCGACGCCCTACGCGCCCAAGGGCATCTGCCGCGACTGCACCGGCGTGATCGGCCAATATGTCCAGGGCAACCAGCCCGATCAGCATGCGCCCTATCTCTACGCGTGGAGCGGTCAGCCCTGGAAGACGCAGGCGCTGGTTCGCCGCATTCTCGACGAGCTCTACGGCAGCGATGCCGCCGGCTACGGCTATCCCGGCATGGACGACCAGGGATCGACCTCATCCTGGTATGCGATGAGTGCGATGGGCTTCTATCCGGTCGACCCGTCCAGCCAGATCTATGTACTGGGCAGCCCGATCTTCGACGACGTGCGTCTCACTCTCGGCAACGGCCGCACGCTCGAGATCGTGGCCGAGAACGTTTCCGCAGCGAACATGTACATCCAGTCGGCGACGCTGAACGGCAAGAGATGGGACAAGCCGTGGTTCAGCCACGACGACATCAAGAACGGCGCCAGGATGGTGCTGACCATGGGTCCGAGGCCGAACACCGCCTGGGGCAGCGCGCCCGAGGCCGCGCCGCCATCGATGTCGGAGGCGGGGCGATGATGCACAGGACAGGAGAGAAGATGCGCAGGATGAACGGTCTTTTGCTCGGCGCCGCCCTGCTTGCGACGAGCGTCGCCGCCGATGCCGGGCAGGGGCAGGCACAGACGCAGACGCGCGGCGCGCCGGTCTATACCGGGCTGGTGACGACCGAATGGGGCCGGAAGGTCACGCCCGAAAATGCCTGGCGCTCCTATCCGCGTCCGCAGTTCAGGCGCGAGGCGTGGCAGAACCTCAACGGCCGCTGGGACTATGCGATCACCGGCGCCGCCGCGGCGCGGCCGGACCGCATGGACGGCAAGATCCTGGTACCGTTTCCGGTCGAATCCCGGCTGTCGGGCGTTGCCCGCCGGATCGAGCCCGACGATCGCCTTTGGTACCGGCGCAGCTTCACCGTGCCCGCCGACTGGTCGGGGCAGCGGGTGATGCTGAACTTCGGCGGGGTCGATCACGAGGCGCACGTGTGGGTGAACGGTGCGATGGTCGGCGCGCACCAGGGCGGCTTCAACACGTTCGGCTTCGACATCACCGACCAGCTTCGTCCCGGCGAGAACGAATTGCTGGTCCAGGTCGTCGATCCGAACTCGGCCGGCAGCCAGCCGCGCGGCAAGCAGATCCTCGATCCGTCCGGCATCTGGTACACGGCGGTGAGCGGCATCTGGCAAACTGTGTGGCTCGAGCCGGTGTCGAGGCTCCACATTGCCGACGTGCGCGCCACGCCCGACATCGACCGTGGCATGGTCGACCTGCAGGTGGCGCTGAGCGGCTGGGCGGAGGATACCGACGCGGTGCGGATCACCGTTCGATCCGGAAGCAGGACGATCGGCTCCACCATCATCCGGGCCAACCGCGAAACCAGCATCGCAATCCCGCAGCCGCATCTGTGGTCGCCCGAGGATCCGTTCCTGTACGACGTCACCGCCGAACTGGTGACGGTGCACGATCCCTATGCGGGCGCCAAGGAGCGCAACCGCACCGCCTACGATGCGCGGTTCACGCCGGGCGAGCGCAAGACCTACGCGGAGGCGCAGGTGGTCGGCCGTCCGCGCGACCGGGTCGCGACCTATTTCGCGATGCGGAAGATCTCGGTCGGTCCCGGCACGATCGCCGGACAGCCGGCCCTGCTGCTCAACAACAAGCCCTATTTCCAGAACGGAACGCTGGACCAGGGCTGGTGGCCCGACGGGCTGTGGACGCCGCCCTCCGAAGAGGCGATGAAGAGCGACCTCGTCTTTCTGAAGAAGGCCGGGTTCAACATGGTTCGCAAGCACATCAAGGTCGAACCGGCGCGCTATTATTACGATGCCGACCGGCTCGGCATACTGATCTGGCAGGACATGCCGTCCGGCGGCGGCGAGGACCAGTTCGTCACCGGCAACAGCAAGAGCCAGGCGGTGATGTCGTCCGACATGATGGCGCAGCATCAGAACGAGCTGACCCACATGATCGGCGACCTGCGCGCCTTTCCGTCGATCGTGATGTGGGTGGTCAACAACGAAGGGTGGGGGCAATATGATTCCGCCACGCTCGCCCGTTACGTCAAGGGCATGGATCCGGGACGTCTCGTCAACGCCGACAGCGGCTGGCTGGACGTCGCCCCGGACGTCTCGGACGTGTTCGACATCCACACCTATGAGGATGTGCCGAACACGCCGCAGCGCCAGAGCCGGCGCGCGATCGTGCTGGGCGAGTATGGCGGCATCGGCCTGCCGGTGGCCGGTCACCTGTGGCGGCCCGGCAAGGACAATTGGGGCTATCAGGCGGCCAGGGACGAGGGCGACTATCTGGCGCGCTACCGGCGCAAGCTGGACGGCGTGATCCGCCAGGCGAAGGAGCACGGGCTCAGCGCCGCGGTCTACACCCAGACCACCGACGTCGAGGACGAGATCAACGGCCTGCTGACGTTCGACCGGGCGTCCGCCAAGGCACCGGCCGAAGCGCTCAGAGAAATCGCCGCACCCTTGTGGGAGGACGACACCCGCCGCTGATGCCGCCCCCTTGGGGCCGAGTCGGTGAACACGTTTCGACCATACCATTGGAAGCGCTTCCGAGGCGCTTGGCATAGGACCAATAATTAAATTGACAAGTTGCTTTAATTAATAGGATTTTACGTTCAGCACAGCGCGTCGATGGGGAAAATCCCGGGGCGAGGGCGGCAAGAACAAAAGGCGAGGGTCCCAAGAAGGCCCGCAAAAAGGGAGGATTTTCAGACATGAACAGCCGGAATCTGTACCGCGGCTTCGCCCAGCGTGGCGCCATGCGCAACCTTCTGCTCTCCGCCAGCATCCTCGCCGGCTGTGGCGGCACGGCCTTTGCGCAGGATCTGAGTGCCTCCCAGACCGCTGCCGACGCCGATCAGGCCGGTGCCGCGGACGCTGCCGGCGTCGGCGATCAGACTGCGAGCGACGCGGAAGGGATCGTCGTAACCGGGTACCGTCGCTCGATCGAACAGAGTCTCACGCAGAAGCGTGAAGCCAACGCCTTCGTCGACGTGATTACCGCCGAAGATATCGGCAAGTTCCCGGACAAGAACGTCGCCGACGCGCTGCAGCGGGTGCCCGGCGTCGTCATCACCCGTGATGGGGGCGAAGGCAGCCGAGTCAGCATCCGGGGCCTGCAATCGGGCCTTACGCTGACCTTGCTCAACGGCAATTTCCTGGCGGGTGCCGACAGCGGCGATCCCCAGCGCTCGTTCAACTACGTGCTGCTGCCGTCCAACTTCATCGCCAGCACCGAAGTGTACAAGTCGCCCGAGGCGCGGCTCGAGGAAGGCGGCGTCGGCGGCACGATCATCCTCAACACCCGCCGGCCGTTCGACGTGAAGTCCGGCACCGGCTTCCTGTCGGTCGAGGGTACCTATTCCGACACCACCGAGAAGTTCGAGCCGCAGATCGCCGGTCAGTATAGCTGGAAGAATGCCGACGAGACGCTCGGCGTCCTCGTCGGCGGCACCTGGCAGAAGCGATCCAACCGCGAGCTCCGCGCGTCGACCGAGACCTGGCGCTGGTGGAGCGATCGCGATCCCACCGGCAAGGTGCTCACGCCGGCGACCGACGTCGACGGCAATCCGTTCGAGAATGACGACGCGATTTCCTACTGGCCCGGTACCGGCGTGACGGCCCGGGACGGCACCCATTATTCCGGCTATTGGGCGCCGCAGTCGGTCAACGCTCAGGTCTTCGACCAAGAGCGCGAGCGCTACGGCATCCAGGCGACCGTCCAGGCGCGACCGCTCGACAATCTTACCGTTACCGCCAATTATTTCCGCTTCGGCTACAAGAGCGACTTCACCAGCAACGTGCTGAAGATCCCCGAATGGGGCTATGACAATTTCTTCACCGGCGCGACGTTCGACGACAGCGGCACGATCTTCCAGTCCGCCCAGTTCCAGGTGCCGGCGGCGGGCACCGGCTGCCTTGCCAACCGCACTCCCTGCACCATGGAGACGCCGCAGCTTGCCGGCTCGTACAGCCGTGAGAAGCAGACGTCGCAGACCTTCGACACCGAAGTTCGCTGGGACACCGATCGCTTCGATGCGGTGCTGAAGATGGGCAAGACCAAGGCCACCGGCGGCCCCTCGATGCGTATCAACGTCGCCGCCAAGCCACGGCTCACCGTCGCGGGGGCCGAACGGAACGGCAATCTGCTGAGCGTGTGGGACATCACCGACGGCAAGCCGACTTTTGAATTCTCGCCGGAGCTCCAGCAGAACATCACCAACGGCATCGCCCAGATCGACACCGGTTCGACGGGATCCAGCTTCATCAACAGCGAACTGGCGCAGCGCTACGCCCAGCTCGACCTGACCTACAGTTTCGACGGCTTCCTGAAGTCGGTTCAGGTCGGCGGCAAGTGGCGGGATCTCAGCATCCACCGCGAGACCGGTCGCAATGACTGGTATGCGGATGCTGCGACCCAGCGCCGCTATCAGGATACGCCCCAAGGCGCCGTCGCGCTGCCGGAATTCTTCTACGACAAGCCGATCGGGAACATCAGCGGCGGCTTCGACGCGAGCTCCTTCCCAGGCATCAATTTCGAAAATTATCTCGATTATCTGAACACGACCTACGGCCCGTCGGTGCGCGTCGAGGAAAAGGATTTCATCTACGATCTCGGCGAGCGTGTCTTCGCCGGCTACGCGCAGCTCAACTTCGAAAGCGGCGGCTTCCGCGGCAATGTCGGGCTTCGCGTTGCCAATACCAAGCAATCGGGCAACACATCGGATCGCCTGCAATATCTCAACGATTATTGCACCGACGGCCCCGGCGGCCCCTTCGATCCCAACCGGCCGCTGGGGGCCGACGGCAATTGCCTGGTGCTGCCGCTCAGCGTCCGTGAGACCATTGTCAACACGCGGGTCGACCAGTCGAAGACCTATACCGACTGGCTGCCGAGCTTCAACGCGTCGTATGAGATCACACCCGACCTGATCATCCGCGGGGCGGTCGCGAAGGTGATCGCACGCCCCTCCTTCAACGATCTCGGCTCGCAACGCTCGCTTACCTATCGTTCGCCGGAATATGCGTTTGACCGGGGCACGTTCGGCGAATTCCAAGGATGGTCCGGCAGCGGCGGCAATCCCGAACTGAATCCGTTCTCGGCCTGGCAATATGACGTCGGCATCGAATGGTACTTCCAGCGTGGCTCGGTGCTTGGAGCCACCCTGTTCCGCAAGGACGTATCGGATTTCGTCGTGCCGCTGGTGATCGACGTCACCCGCGAGGTTGCCGGGGAGCAGGTCGCGATCGAGCCGTACTCGACCCTGGCGAACGGTTCGAACGCCCGGTCGCAGGGCATCGAATTGTACGCCCAGCATACATTGTCGTTCGGCCTCGGCGCCCAGGTGAACTTCACCTATAACGACACCTCGGTGGCGGACGTGTCGCTCGACGGCCAGAAGGTCGGTTCGTCGGCGCTGGTCGGAAGCGCAAAGACCCAGGTCAATGCGTCGGTCTTCTACGAGAACGACAACCTGCTGCTGCGCGCCTCCTACAATCGTCGCGGCAAGGTGGTCGGCGCTCTCGTCTCCGGCTTGAACGAGTTTACCGATCCTTACGAGCAGATCGATCTCAACGCCTCCTACGCGCTCAACGACCGCCTGATGCTGACGGCGTCGGTGATCAACCTCACCAAGTCGGAAGAGAGCCGCCATCTCGGCAGCGATACCGATGCGCGCTTCACCTACCGCAATTATTTCGGTCGGCGCGCTTATGTCGGGCTTTCCTACAACTTCTGAGGCTCCAGCTCTGGCTCTCCCCCCTGAGGGTGGTTCCGCAAGGAACCACCCCCCTTTTTTGCCAGGGGCGGTTAGAAGCGGGGCATGATGTTATGATTCAAACGGGAGCACGGCTGATGTTTCGACGATCCGCGCATGCGGCGCTCATTCTCGCCGCCTCGCTCGGCGGTGCCGGCACTGCAAGCGCGGCCAACCCGATCGTTCCGGGCTGGTATGCGGATCCCGAGATACGGGTCTTCGACGGCCGTTACTGGATCTACCCGACCTATTCCGACGATTACGGGGCGCCCGACGTCACCAAGCACTTCACGCCCGCGCAGACCGAGGCGCGCAAGCGCAAGACGGTTCGCCCCTCCTACGGCAAACAGACCTTCTTCAACGCCTTCTCCTCGCCCGACCTTGTCCACTGGTCGAAGCATTCGCACGTCTTCGACGTCGAGAATGCCGACTGGGCGGCGTACGCGATCTGGGCGCCTTCGGTGATTGCCGCTAACGGGCGCTACTACATGTTCTTCAGCGCCAACGACATCCAGAGCGACAAGGAGCTCGGCGGGATCGGCCTCGCGGTCAGCGACACGCCCGCCGGCCCCTTTAAGGATGCGCTCGGCAAGCCGTTGATCGACGCCTTCCACAACGGCGCACAGCCGATCGATCCGTTCGCATTCCGCGACAAGGACGGGCAGGTCTATCTTTATTATGGCGGCTGGAAGCATTGCAACGTCGTGCGCCTGAGCCCCGACCTCACATCGGTGGTGCCGTTCCCCGACGGCACGACGTATAAGGAGATCACGCCGCCCGGCTATGTCGAAGGCTCGTTCGTGATCGAGCGCGGCGGCACCTATTACCTGATGTGGTCGGAGGGCGGCTGGACCGGACCCGATTACAGCGTCGCCTACGCGATGGGTCCGAGCCCGACCGGACCGTTCAAGCCGATGGGCAAGATCCTGGCGCAGGACTTCCGGATCGCGCGCGGGGCAGGCCACCATTCGGTGGTGAACGTGCCCGGCACCGACGAATGGTACATCGCCTATCATCGCCGGCCGCTCGATACGGACCGCGGCGAGCATCGCCAGGTCGCGATCGACAGGATGCACTTCAACGCGGACGGCACGATCCGTCCGATCGTGATGACCAACGAAGGCGTCGCGCCGCGGCCGATCGCCGCCGCCGCCCGCCCGAACGGCAAGTGAAGCAGGGAGAGGGACTTTGAGGAACGGCTTGGACAGAGTTTTCCGGGGTGCTTCGACCGCGCTGATCGCCCTCTGCATCGCAATGCCGGGGGCCGGAGAGGCGCAGGGCGGCGGCGGCCGTGCGAAGAGCGAAGCTTTGGTCGATCTCGCCAACCCGCTGATGGGCACCGACAGCAATTACGCTCTGTCCTACGGCAACACCTATCCGGCCGTCGCCGTGCCCTGGGGCATGAACTTCTGGACTCCGGTGACCGGCAAGATGGGCAATGGCTGGGGCTATACCTATGACGACACCAAGATCAGCGGCATCAAGCAGACCCACCAGGCGAGCCCCTGGATGAACGATTATGCCGCCTTCGAGCTGATGGCGGTGACCGGGCCGGTGCGCATCCGCCAGGACGAGCGCGCGTCCTGGTACAGCCACAAGGCGGAGGAGAGCCGGCCCTACAAATACAAGGTCTACCTCGCCGATCACGACGTAACCGCGGAAGTGGCGCCGACCAACCGCGCTGCGCAGTTCCGCTTCACCTTTCCGGAAAGCGACGACGCCCACATCGTCCTCGACGCCTATAACGAAGGCTCGATGGTCAACATCGATCCGGCGCGGCGGCGGATCACCGGCTATGCGCGCAACAATAGCGGCGGCGTGCCAGCCAACTTCCACAATTATTTCGTGCTGGAATTCGACCACGATTTCACCGTCACCCGCACCTGGGACCAGAATTGGCAGCTGCGCGACGATCTGAAGTCGGAAGGCGGTCATGTCGGCGCCGCGGTCAGCTTCAAGACGAAGAAGGGCGAGCAGATCGGCGTCAAGGTCGCGTCGTCGTTCATCAGTCTCGAACAGGCCGAGCGCAACCTGGCGCAGGAAATCGGCCGAGACAGCTATGCCCAGACCGAGGCAAAGGCCAAGCAGGCGTGGGAAACCGAATTCCAGCGCATCCAGGTCAGCGATCCCGACCAGGACAACCGCCGCACCTTCTATTCGGCGCTGTACCGCATGCTGCTGTTCCCGCGCATGTTCCACGAAACCGACGCGCAGGGCCGGATGGTGCACTACAGCCCCTATGACGGAAAGGTGCATCCGGGCCCGATGTTCACGGACAACGGCTTCTGGGACACCTGGCGCTCGGTCTTCCCATTCTTCGCCCTGGCCTATCCCGAGCTCGACGGCCAGATCATGCAGGGCCTCGCCAACACCTACAAGGAATCGGGCTGGCTGCCGGAATGGGCAAGCCCCGGCCACCGCAACGTGATGATCGGTTCCAATTCGGCGAACATCATCGCCGACGCCTATCTGAACGGCGTCCGCGGCTTCGACGTCGAGACGCTCTACGAAGCGATGGTCAAGAATGCGACCACGTCGGAAGGACGGCCGACCGACGAGCGGGGCAGGGTGGTGAACGCCGTCGGCCGCGAAGGCGTCGAATATTACAACCGCCTCGGCTACGTTCCCTACGACGTCGGCATCAACGAGAATGCCGCGCGGACGCTCGAATATGCGACGGCCGACTTCTCGCTGTCGCGCCTCGCCGCCGCGCTCGGCAAGACCGAGGACGCGAAGAAATATGCCGCGCAGGCGCAGAATTACCGCAAGCTCTACGACAGCCAGTCCGGCTGGATGCGCGGCCGGAACCAGGACGGATCCTGGGCGACGCCGTTCAACCCGCTGAAGTGGGGCGATGCCTTCACCGAGGGCAATTCGCTCCACTACAGCTGGTCGGTGATGCAGGACGTGCAGGGCCTTGCCGATTTGATGGGCGGCGACAAGGCGTTCGTGGATCGGCTGGATTCGATCTTCACCACGCCGCCGCTGTTCGACGAAAGTTATTACGGCCAGGTGATCCACGAGATTCGCGAGATGCAGATCGTCGACATGGGCCAATATGCCCATGGCAACCAGCCGATCCAGCACATGATCTATCTCTACGACTGGGCGGGCGCGCCGTGGAAGACGCAATATCACGTGCGCGACGTGATGAAGAAGCTCTACGCGGCGACCCCGGACGGTTATCCGGGCGACGAGGATAATGGCCAGACATCGGCCTGGTACGTCTTCTCGGCGCTCGGATTCTATCCGGTCACGCCGGCGGTCGGGCAATATGCGATCGGCAGCCCGCTCTTCCGCACTGTGCGGATGACGATGCCGAGCGGCAAGATCCTCACCATCGAGGCGCAGAATAACAGCCCGGAGAATATCTACATCCAGTCCGTGACCCTCAACGGGCGCCCGCACGAAAAAACATGGTTCTCGCGCGAGCAGTTGCAGCAGGGCGGGACGCTGCGCTTCGTGATGGGACCGAAGCCGAACACGAAATGGGCGAGCGGCAAAGCCGCCGCGCCGTTCTCGATGAGCGCACCGGCCACGCGGTGACCTCGTACCGATCAAGAGAAGGATTGATTGCCATGGAGCTCAACCGCCGCGACCTGATGTCCGGAGCCGGTACCGTCGCGCTCGCCGCCATGCTCCCGGCCGGCGCTGCCGCCGCGGCGGCCACGCGCTTCGAAAGCCATCGTCCGCCTGTCGCCAAGCGCGGCTTCAGCAGCCCGGTCGTGGAGGCCGAGATCAGGCGGGTGAAGGCGAAGATCGCCGATCCCGAACTCGCCTGGCTGTTCGAGAATTGCTATCCGAACACGCTCGACACCACCGTCCAGCTGGACGAGGTCGACGGCAAACCGGACACCTTCGTGATCACGGGCGACATCGATGCGATGTGGCTGCGCGACAGCTCGGCGCAGCTCCAGACCTATGTTCACCTGACGCCCAAGGATGCCGGTCTTCGGCGCGTCTTCCACGGCGCCTTGCAGCGCCAGGCGCGCTGCATCTTGATCGATCCTTACGCCAACGCCTTCATGAAGGATCCGGCGGCCAAATCCAATCTAGGGGCGCGCAACGATCTGACCGAGATGAAGCCGGGCGTCGCCGAGCGGAAGTGGGAGATCGATTCGCTCTGTTACCCGATGCGGCTGGCGCATGCTTATTGGACGGCGACCCGCGACAAGGCGCCGTTCGATGCGCTCTGGGCGGAGGGCATGGCGAAAGCAGTGGCGACCCTGCGGGAGCAGCAGCGTATCGAAGGACCGGGGCCCTATCGCTTCCAGCGCCGCGATACGTCTTCGACCGAGACGCTGATGCTTGGCGGGTATGGCGCGCCGACGCGCAAGGTGGGCCTTATCCACTCCGGCTTTCGCCCGTCCGACGATGCCTGCGTGTTCCCGTTCCTGATCCCCTCCAATCTGTTCGCCGTGTCGGCGCTGCGCATGCTCGCGGTGGTGCTGCGCGAGGCGCGGGGCGATAGCGCCGGCGCGGCAGCCTGCGAGGCGTTCGCGGCCGAGGTGCGCGCCGCGCTCGATGCGCATGGCAAGATGACGGACGGCCAGGGCGGCGAGGTCTGGGCGTTCGAAGTGGACGGCTTCGGCAACGCGCTGTTCATGGACGATGCCAACGTGCCGAGCCTGTCGGCGCTGCCGCTGCTCGGGTCGGCGGAGCGCAACGATCCGCTGTACCGCCGCACGGCGGCGCTCGCCTGGAGTCCGCGCAATGCCTATTTCTTCCGCGGCAGCGCCGCGGAAGGGATTGGCGGACCGCATGCCGGCATGGACCTGATCTGGCCCATGTCGATCATCACCCGCGCCCTGCTCAGCGACGACGATGCGCTGATCCGTCAATGCCTCACATGGCTCAAGACGACCCACGGCGGCACCGGCTTCATGCACGAGAGCTTCCACAAGGACGATCCGACCAAGTTCACCCGCTCGTGGTTCGCCTGGGCAAACGGCCTGTTCGGCGATCTCATCCTCGATCTCGAGCGCCGCAGGCCGGCCCTGCTCGCGGCCCGCTACTGAACGCCCGGAGGCAGATATGAAGACGACCCGCCGCCAGCTCCTTTCCGGCAGCGGCATGGCCTTGCTCGGCGCGGCCGCGCCGGGCGCCGCCTTCGCGCAGGCGCCGGCGGCCGCAAAGCCCGATCTGTTCGTCGGCACCGGCGGCCATGGTCATACCTTTCCCGGGCCGTCCCTGCCGTTCGGCATGGTCCAGCTCGGCCCCGACACGGACAATGCGCGCTGGGATGCCTGTTCGGGCTATCACCGCACCGACGGCTCTATCATGGGCTTCTCCCACACCCATCTCTCGGGCACCGGCATCGGCGACATGCTCGACGTGCTGGTGGTACCGACCCGGGGCAAACTGGAGCTTGATCCGGGCCCGCTCGACGGCCCGGACAAGGGCTATCGCCAGCGTTTCTCCGACGAACATGCGGAGCCGGGCTATTATCGGGTGCGGCTGGAATCGGGCGTGCTCGCCGAGCTGACCGTTACCGAGCGAACCGGTCTCCACCGCTATCGCTTTCCTACCGGGCCGGGCCACATCCTGATCGACTTCGCCCACATGATCCTTGACGTATGGGACAAGGGCACGATCATCGACCAGGCGTCGCTTGCGATCGACGCGGACGGCATGCTGACCGGCAGCCGCCGGACCCATCGCTGGGCCAAGGGACGGCAGATCCATTTCGCGATGCAGCTGTCGCGGCGGCCGAGCCGGGTGCAGTTCTTCGGGGACGGCAACGCTCCGGCGCCGGCAGGTGCGAAGGCTGTCACCGGCAACAAGCTTAAGGTCGCCCTGTTCTTCGACGATGCGGGCGGCGACCCGATCCTGATCAAGACCGGGATTTCGGCGATCGACCTTGCTGGCGCCAAGGCAGCGCTCGCGGCCGAAGCGCCCGGTTGGGATTTCGACGCGGCCTGCAACGCCGCGCGTGGCATCTGGGCGCGAACGCTGGATTGCGTGCGGGTGAAGGCTGGCACCGAGGCGCAGCAAACCATCATGGCGAGCGCGCTCTACCATGCCTTCCTGGCGCCGACCTTGTTCACCGATCGCGACGGCCGCTACGTCGGCCTCGATCGCGCGGTGCACCAGGCACCGGCCGGTTCGCCGGCGTTCAGCACCTATTCGCTCTGGGACACGTACCGCGCGCTGCATCCGCTGATGACGCTGGTCCGCCCCGAGCAGGCGGCGATGTTCACCCGCGACCTCATCCGCCAGACGGAGCAAAGCCCTTACGGTCCGCCGGTGTGGCCGCTGCAGGGCGTCGAGACCGGCACGATGACCGCCTGGCATTCGGTGGTCGTCCTCGCCGAGGCGAGGGCAAAGGGCATCGAGGCCGATTATGCCGCGGCATGGCCGAACATCCGTCGGCGTGCCTTCGACCGCGATTTCAAGGACAGCGACAGCTCGCTCGGTCGCGGCTTCTATTACGATCTCGGCTACATTCCGGCCGACAAGGTGTGGGAATCGGTCAGCCGGACCCAGGAATATGCCTATGACGACTGGGCGATGGCGGTTCTCGCCGAAGCCGCGGGGGCGCATGACGATGCCGCCGCACTGCGCAAGCGCAGCCTCAACTACCGCAACGTGATCGACGCGAAGATCGGCTTCGCACGTCCCAAGTTCGCGGACGGTAAATGGTGGGCGCCCTACGATCCGATCCAGATCGGCCATATGCCGAAACCCTGGTGGCGCGATTATACCGAGGCAAATGGCTGGCAGGCGACCTTCCTCAACCAGCACGACATTTACGGCCTGATCGACCATCTCGGCGGCGACGCCAAGTTCGAGAAGAAGCTCGACGGCTTCTTCAATGGGCCCTCGACCCTGCCGGCGAACGCCCCGCCCGACATTTCCGGCCTGGTCGGCCAATATGCACACGGCAACGAGCCCGATCAGCACGCACCCTATCTCTATGCCTATTGCGGGGCACCCTGGAAGACGCAGGCGATGGTGCGCCGCCTGCTGACGGAGATGTACAAGGACGATCCCGACGGGGTGATCGGCAATGACGATTGCGGTCAGATGAGTGCCTGGTTCATCTGGAGCGCGCTCGGCCTCTACCCCGTAGATCCGGTGAGCGCCCTCTACGTGTTCGGATCGCCCTTGTTCGACGAGGCCGAGGTGGATCTTGGCGGCGGCAGGCGGCTGACGGTCAGAGCGCCCGGCAACGCACCCGACCGGCCTTACGTGCAGTCGATCCGCTGGAACGGCCGCTCGTGGCGCCGCAACTGGATCGCCCATGCCGACATCATCAAGGGCGGAGAGCTGGTCTTCGAGATGGGACCCAAGCCCTCGCACTTCGGTGCCGCCAAGGCCGAGCGCCCGCCGTCATTCGGACGCCGTGCCTGACCACGCGGGGGGAATGCGCGATGATTGCCGCCCGGCGAGGATGATCGCGGGCGGCGCATCGACGCTCTCGCCTTGTCTCCAGGTTCGCGGATGCTGTCTGGCTGACCGCCGCCAGCGCCGGAAAAACATAGCAGAAACGAACTGGTATCAGCATTTGGGGCTATAAAGACAGTGGTTGATCAAAACGTGTTCGTCCACAGAGATTGAAAGAACTCACTTCGAGCCGAACAACTTCTGGTTAATAAAACCCCGATCACTGCCTCCGCTCGATTACGGAGGCAGCATCGATTTCACGAGAGCAGAGCCGAAGTCTGCAGACGATCGGCCGAGAAATCCCGTCGGTGCTTCGTTCGCGCCGGGCGGGTCGTTCCTATGAATAGCCGGACACAGTTTTTGTCCGGGAGCGTATTTGATCATGAAACGGGGTATCCTCTTCCTTACCGCTGCGCCGCTGGCGCTTGCGATGCCTGCTTATGCCGCGCATGCGGCGAGCGCCTCCGCCGCATCCGGCGGCGAGACGGCAGCCGTGTCGGCCGACGCGGCGCAGGAGGACACCAAGGGTGCGGCCTCCGGCAAGGCGAAAGAAGAGGTATTCTCGACCGGTGTCGCCAAGGGGCGCGACATTCTCGACAGCGCCATTTCGACCAGCTCGCTCAAGTCCGCCGAAATCAACAAGCTCGGCGCGCGGTCGCTCGCCGAGATCCTGCGGACCTTGCCCGGCATTCGCGTCGAAGCGTCGTCCGGCGAAGGCAATTCCAACTACACGATCCGCGGTTTGCCGCTCGCCTCGGGTGGATCCAAATATCTGCAGATCGAGGAAGACGGCCTTCCGGTGCTGGAATTCGGCGACGTCTTCAATGCCGGATCGGACGTTTTCATCCGCGCAGACCTGAACCTCGCGGCGATCGAAGCGATCCGCGGCGGCTCCGCCTCCACCTTCGCCTCCAACTCGCCCGGCGGCGTGATTAACCTGATCTCGAAGACCGGCGATGCCGAGGGCGGCACCGTCGAGGCGACCACGGGACTTGATTACGGCGAGAAGCGCATCGATTTCGAATATGGCACCAAGCTGAGCGAAACGTTGCGCTTCCACGTCGGCGGTTTCTATCGCAGCGGCGAGGGTCCACGCGACATCGGCTATAACGGCTATCGCGGCGGCCAGGTGAAGTTCAACGTCACCCGCCAGTTCGAAAGCGGTTTCGTCCGGCTCTACGGCAAGCTGCTCGACGACCGCTCGCCGCAATATGTGCCCGCACCGGTGATGATCACTGGCACCGACAAGGATCCGGACTTCAAGAAGATCGCCAATTTCGATCCGAAGAAGGATTCGCTGCTTTCCAGCAACATCGGGACCTTCCTCTCCCTCGACCGCGACAACCAGCCGGTCGCCGAGAATTTCCACGCCGGCATGCATGCGAAGTCGAAGTCGGTCGGCCTCGAGGCGCAGTTCGAAATCGCTGGATGGTCGGTCACCGAGCGCGCCCGCTATTCGGCGAATTCGGGCGATCTCTACCGCCTCGTCCCGGGCAGCATCGCGCCTGCGGCGACGATTGCTGCGGCGACCGGGGGTGCCGGCGCCACATTGCGCTATGCCGGCGGCCCCAATTCCGGCCAAGCGATCACCGACCTGGCCGGGCTCAACGGCAACGGCCTGCTGGCGAGCGTCTATCTCGCCAAGGTCAAGCTGCACGCGCTCGACAACTTCACCAACGATCTGCGCGCCAACCGCGTCTGGAAGCTCGGCGCGGGCGATCTGACCGTGACTGCGGGCCTCTACAAGTCGATGCAGACCATCGACATGGACTGGTTGTACTCGACCGCAATCCAGGACGTGATCGGTGGCGGCAAGGCGTCGCTGGTCGACGTGGTCAATGCAGCGGGCACCAAGGTCACGCAGAACGGCTATTCGGCCTTCTCGATCCAGGGGCTCAGCCTGCTCCATCGTGCATTCAACGTCGATTACGACATCACCGCGCCCTACGGCTCGATCAACTATCGCTTCGGCAAGATCGCGATCGGCGGCAGCGTCCGCTACGACATCGGCAGCGTCAACGGCCAGGTCTATGGTGCAGACCTGGGCGGCGGTCGCCCGGGTATCACGTCGGTCGACTTCAATCGGGATGGGGTGATCTCGGTGGCGGAATCCCGCACCGCGATCCTGCCGCTCACCCAGCCGTCGCCGGTCAATTACGACTATGGCTACCTCAGCTATTCGGCGGGCATCAACTATCGCATCGCCGAGCCGCTGGCGATCTTCGCGCGCTACAGCCGCGGCGCGCGCGCCAACGCGGACAAGATCCTGTTCACCTCGGCGATCGACTACAACAGCGGCGACCTGCCGGATTCGTCCAACGCCTATGATACGGTCAAGCAGCTGGAGGGCGGCGTTAAGTTCCGTCAGAACGGGCTGGCGCTCAATCTCACCGGCTTCCACGCCAAATCGGAAGACGACAACATCCAGTCCGGCTCGGGGCTCGGCACGTCGCGTCTCTACCGCGCCTACGGCGCGGAGTTCGAGGGGAGCTTCCGCCGAGGTCCGTTCAGCCTGAATGCCGGGGCGACCTACACCAAGGCGAAGATCACCAAGGACTTCCTCAATGCTGCGGTGACCGGGCTCGAGCCGCGCCACCAGCCGGAATGGACGTTCCAGCTGATGCCGCAGGTGAGCACCCGCTATGCGACGTTCGGCGCCAGCTCCGTGACGGTGACGAGCAGCTATGCTCAGGATACCGACCAGCTGCGTATGCCCGGCTTCACCGTGGTGAATGCCTTCGTCCAGTTTCACCCGACCGAGCGGGTGCAATTGAGCGTGAACGCGAACAATCTGTTCAACACACTTGGCTATTACGAGATCTCGCAGGCCACCGTGCCCGCCAACGGCATCGGTTGGGGCCGCGCCAACAATGGCCGGACCATCTCGACCTCGCTGAGCCTGTCCTTCTAAGGCGCTGCCAATCAGATCCCCTCGTCGATGCGTCATTCCAGGCGCCGACGCAGAGCAGCCCGTGCCGTTTCGGCGCGGGCTGCTTTGCGTGCGGAGTTCAATCTGTTTCGACGGTAGTCCGGGGCCGCTCTCCCCGGTGGTGGCGCGATTCCGCCGCTTGCGTGCGGCGGTGACTCTCGGACCGGTCCGTTTCGGAGCAGGGCGGTCCCGCCGGAGACGTGCAGATTGCCGCGGCCGGCGGTATCCATGCATGCATGAGAATCACGTCGTCGGCGGAGGTGAGATGAAGGGTTCCTACTGGCGGGCCACGCTCGGCATCGCCTGCGCGCTCTGCTGGGCCGGCCTGGCGTGGGCGCAGGGTTCGCCGGCCGATCTGTATGGCGCCTTGTTCCGCGATGTGCAGAGCGCGCGCGTGTTCGAGGACGGCAAGACCTTCGTCGATGCCGTGCCGCGGCGCAGTCCGGCCGAGATCATGGCGGATTATGCACGCGAGCGGCCCGCGGGAGCGGCGGCGCTGCGGGCCTTCGTGCTGACCAACTTCACCGTGCCCGGCGTCAACGATCACCAGCCGCAGGACCTGCGCCGACACATCCGCGCATTGTGGCCGACGCTGGTTCGGCAGCCGGGCGAGGCACAGCCAGGCGGCTCCGCGCTGGCGATGCCGGCACCCTATGTCGTGCCAGGCGGGCGCTTCCGCGAAATGTATTATTGGGACAGCTATTTCACCATGCTCGGCCTTGCCGCCGACGGGCAGGGGGCGCTGGTCGAATCCATGCTCGACGATTTCGTCGCGGCGATCGAGCGGCACGGCCGGATCCCCAACGGCATGCGCACCTATTATCTCAGCCGATCGCAGCCGCCCTTCTTCGCGCTGATGCTGGATCTTTCGGGCAACGCGGATCCACAGGTCGCGGCGCGGCGGCTGGCGGCGCTCCGCCGCGAGCATCTGTTCTGGATGGCCGGTGCGGCCTGCCTCGATCTCGACGGCGTGTGCCAGCGCGTCGTGCGGATGCCCGATGGCAGCCTGCTCAACCGCTATTGGGACGATCGCGACACACCGCGCGACGAATCCTACCGGGAGGATGTCGCCACCGCGGCGGCCGCAGAGGGGCGCCCTGCCACGACCGTGTACCGGCATCTGCGCGCCGGGGCCGAGAGCGGATGGGATTATTCCTCGCGCTGGCTCGCCGATCCGGCATCGTTGGCGAGCGTCAGAACCACCGACATCGTGCCGATCGATCTCAACAGCCTGCTGTTGGCGATGGAGGAAAGGATCGCGCGGCGCTGCGACGCGGCGGGGGACCGGGCCTGCACCGAGGAGTTTAAGCGGCTGGCAGCGCGCCGCAAGGCGGCGATGGACAGGTATCTGTGGGTTGCGGCGGAAGGCCGCTATGCCGATTGGGATCGCGGGTCGCGGCGGCCGACGACGATCGTCTCCGCTGCGACGCTCTACCCGCTGTTCGTCGGCGCCGCGTCACCGGAGCAATCGCGCGCCGTGGCGGCCACCGTGAAGCGGGTTCTGCTCGCACCGGGCGGATTGCGGACCACACCCCACCGCACCGGCCAGCAATGGGATACGCCCAACGGGTGGGCGCCGCTGCAATGGGTGGCGATCGACGGCCTGAGGCGCAACGGCGAGGCGACGCTGGCCCGGGACATCGCCAGGCGGTGGCTGGACACGATTGCCCGTACCTACGGCGAGACCGGCAAGATGCTCGAGAAATATGATGTCGAGGAGCGCCGCCCGGGCGGCGGCGGCGAATATCCGCTGCAGGACGGCTTCGGCTGGACCAATGGGGTCGCGAGCGCGCTGCTGGAGCGTTATCCGGATCTGTTGGGAGGGCAGTAAAGGGAGGGGTGATCACATCTCTCGAACTTGTCCAAGAAAGGAAGAGCCACCCGCGGCCCCTCCACGAAGTCGTGGAGGGGAGTTTCCGTCACGAACGCCTCCTCAGAACTCGTACGCCACGCTGAAACGAAAGGAGCGGCCGAGGATCGGACGGGCGAGGATGGGGCCGCTGCCTTGCGAGCCGATCAGCCGCGGATTGCCTTCGGTGAGGCCGATCTCGTTGGTGAGATTGTTGCCGGTCACCTGCAGCCGCAGCCGATCGTTGAGATCGACGGAGACGCCGGCGTCGAGCTGGTAGAAATGCGGCAGCAATTGCTGGTTCTGCGGATCGGAAAAGCGATCGCCGAGATATTCGAGCGTGGCGAACAGCGCCGGCTTGATGCTGCCGAGATCCACCTCGTAGGAAGGCGTTACCCGCCAGCGCCAGCGCGGCTGCCGCTGGACGCGGTTGCCGCTGTTGTCGATCGTGCCGCCGGCCGTGAAGAAATCCTGGTAGGTGGCGTCGAGCCAGGTTCCCGAAGCGCTCAGGGAGAAGCCGGGGAAGGGACGAACCACCCCTTCGAGCTCGACTCCGTTCGCCTTGGCGCCGCCGATCGACTCCACCAGCTGGTTGCCGATGATCTGGGTGCTGGCGAGCCCGCGGAACTTGTTGTGGAACAGAGTGGCGTAGAGGTTCAGCCACGGCATGGAGAGCTTGAGCCCGGCCTCGTACGTGTCGACGGTCGCGGTAATGGTGAGATTGTCCCGAAGATTGTCGAACTGCGGAAAGCTGCGGCCCTTGCTGTACCGGGCGAAGACCCCGATCCGGTCGGTGAAATCGAAGTTCGCGCCCGCGGTCCACGACCAGCGGGACTTGCTGAAATCGACGGTGCGGAAGCTGCCGTTCAGCACCGAGGTGCCGTTGTTGAACAGGGTCGCCGGATTGCCGTCGGTGTCCACGTTGGTGGTCAGGTTTTCGATGCGGCCGTCGACGACGTGGCGCTGCCAGCGGGCACCCGCGTCGATTCGCAGCTGATCGGTAATCTGGAACTCGTCGACCGCGTAGAAGGCGTAGTCGGTGCCGGTATAATATGCATTCACGGCGAACGTCGCGCCCGAGGTGAATCCGTCACGGGTCGCCAATCGGCCGTCGCCAAGCACCAGGTTCAGCCGGCGCGCATTCTCCTCCGCCGTCAGCAGCATCTGGTTGCCGAGCGCCCAGCGATCGCGGGTATCGAAATCGGCATAGTAGAAGCCCGCGGTGAGGATGTTGCCGCCGGTCTTGAGCTCGAGCGCGAGATCGTTGACGAAGGACTGGATCTCCTTGCGCACTTCCCAGGCGCCTGCACGCATCACCTGCTGACCGGCCGGAAGAGTGGAGCCGCCGCCCGAGGCGAAGCTCAGGCTGCCGACGGTCGCGCCAGGGCCGCCGAGCGTGACGGCCATCGCTGCCGCGCTCGACGGAGGATCGACCGGCACCAGCCCGACCGTATCCGCGCTTCCGCCGAGCCAGCTCATCCGCTCGCGCAGGCGAAGATTGTCGACCAACTCGTAATCGAAGGTCACGCCGATGTTGCCGACGTTGGCGCCGCGGCCCTCCGCAAGGTCCAGCGTGCGCCCGACATTGTTGGTTGTGATACGGGTATCCGGTCCGGCGAGCGCACCGGTGCCGGCATCGAATCCCGGATACTCGCTGATGTCGTCGCCATTCTGGATGATCGGGATCGGCAGCAGCCATTGGCCGTGATCGTTGAGGTAGCGCGCGTAGATCAGCACCGAGCCGCGGTTGCCGAAATCGTGGCGGAGATTGGCGGTGAGCTGGCCGCCATCCTCGGCACGGAAGCCGGGGTCGCGAAGGCCGTGGCCGCGCGCATAGAAGCCGCCGACCATGAAATAGGTGTCGTCGTTGATCGGCCCGGAAATGAAGGCGTCGCCGCGCAGCTCGTCATAATCGGTGTAGGAGATCTTGCCGAGGCCGTGAAGCGTGTCGCTGCCCTCGCGCTGGACGACATTGACGGTCAGGCCGGGCTGCCCGCTCGAAAAGAGCGAGCCCGTGCCGCCCCGCACAGCCTCCACCCGCTGCACCGTCTCGTCGAGCCGAACCAGCTGCGAGTTTTCGAGAAAGGACAGGGTCGGAGGCGGGAAGATCGGTACGCCGTTGAGCTGGAAGGTCACGAATTGCGCATCGCCGCCGGAAGGATAGCCGCGAACGAAGATGTTGGCGCCGTTCTGGCCGCCGGAGCTTTCCGCGCTCACGCCAGGAACCGTTCGCAGCAGATCGGCGGTGCTGTTAGGCGCAGCCTGTTCGATCGCCGCATTGCTCAACGTGGTCACCGCGAAGGCGGCGTCCTGACGGCGGGTGCCAGCGCCGGCGGTGCCGACGATGACGATCTCGTCCTGATCCGCGGACGTGTCGGCGATGCCAGCGGTGTCGGCCCCTTCCGTTTGTGGCGACTCCGGCACCGCCGCCTGCTGCGCGGCGGCCGGTGCGGTGGCGGCGAGTGGGGCGATGCCGTAGAGCAACGCCGACGTAAAGGAACGAGTGGTACGCATGCGTCTCCCCTTTTGTTTTCGTCAATCCGGCGTGACCCCTCTCGGTCTGCCGGATCGCTGCGGTGCCTTGGGCCCGCGGCCCCTCTGTATCACGTCCGCAGGCGGAGCTCAGGCCTATTGGCGCCAAAACGGGCCGAACCGGCGCCGAAACGAAATCGCCGTAAGCGCGCCTGCGGCGGTCGGTTTCAGCTATAGGCGATCATCCGGCCGGCGCTGCCAACGGCAAGCCAGAGAAGCAACGACGCCGTGGCCAGCAGGCGCATCGGCCAGGACGGCGCCGCGGCCAGATCCCGCCAGCTCCAGCGGAACAGCACAGCATTGGCGAGTGCGGTCGCGATCAGCAGCAGCTTCAGTCGAAACATGAAGGAGGTTGCGAGCGCCCTTCCGTCCGCGGCGAACAAGATGGTGCCGCTCGCCGCCAGCAATAGCAGGCCGGCAATCGCCACCGGAGTCAGCGCGCGGGCCAGGGCAGGCAGCGGAAGTGTGCGCCAGAGACCGATGATCCTCAGATCCAGGATGCCGATGCCACCAACCAGCATGCTTAGGCCGAGCAGATGAACGATGTTGGCGAGCGGGTAGACCGCTGGCGAGGAACGCGCCCAGGGTCCGAAGCCGCTCGCTTCGGCAAAGGCGGCGAGAGCGCCCAGTGCCCCGTTCACGCCTCAGCGCAGCTCGACCATCCGGTCCCCGACCCGGATCCGTTCGAGCCGGAGCTCGCGGATACCGTCGCGGCGGGCATAGCCGGTGATCGTCACCTTCTTTCCACCGGAGAGCATCGCATTGCTGAGACCGCGCGACTCCATCCGGGCGACTGGCGCGAGCACGACGTCCCAATCCTGTCCCTGCCAGCGCATCCGGGCGGTGCCGTGGGGATTGCTCCAGGAGACGTCCTTGAGGGATCCGGTGAGGGTAATCGGCTTGGTCTCGTCGTAGGAACTCCAGCCATGATGGGCAGAGGCAACGACCGCAGTCACGGACAGCAGGGTTGCGACGGCAAATGCGATGGGCTTCATCCTGACCTCCAGCAGCAAGTCACAGGCGGTTCGCCCCGAACGTTTAGCCGATCTCGTCGGGCGAGTCTCGATCCAGTCAGGCCGGCGTTCCACCGAGCGTTCGGCGCAGGAACGTCCGGGAGCGGGCCAGCAGACCCGGGGAGGCCGCCGGTGCGGGCCGCCCCGTCGCTTCGTCCACCAGCGTCTCGAGCGCGCCCCAGCCGAGCGGCAGGTTGCGATGCTCGATGTGGCCGAGGCTCGGCGGGTGGACACCGGGGTGGAATGCGAGAAGCCGGCTGAGATCGAGAATCTCGAAGCTGGTCGGCGGGGCGTCCCCGCGTGGCATGTAGATGACGTGCGGTGCCTGTTCGGGGAGAGCGATCGCGTGAATGGCCGGGCGCGGCCGGTCGCTGTGGTTGGGCAGCGACCAGTGAATCATGCCGGTCTGGAACAGCAGCGCCTCGCCGGCGCGAACCGGTACCGGGCGCGACCTCGGCTTGATGCGATCAGGATAGGCTTCGAAATAGGGCGACACGCCCGGCCCGATGATCTGTCCCTCGACCTTGTGACTCCCCGGCAGCATGCAGAGGGCGCCATTCTCCTCGTCGGCATCATCGAGGGCGCACCAGATGGTAAAGGTTACCGCGTCCGGATCGTTGGTCGCACGGTAATCGCAATGGACACCCATCTCGCCGCCGCCGGGAGGCTTGACGAAGGCGCCTCCGGCGGAGACCCGATAGCCGGAGACGATCCGCGGTAGCGCCGGCGCCAGAGCGGCACGGACCAGCGCCGCAACGTCTTCCTGATAGGCGCCGTTGTCGTTGTAGTAGCTGATATGGCCTTGCCGAAGATCATCTTCGGACCGGCCGGACATTTCGTGGCTCTGCATCGCGGCGGCGAGTGCGCCCCGCGTCTCGGCGACTTCTCGAGGCGTCAGCAGCGGCGCCACGACGTAGCCCAGCCGGTAGAAATCCGACCCCATTTCGGCAGTGGCGAATTGCGGCTGGAGCATGGCGGATCCCCCAATCTCCAGATGCTTAGTCTCGCGGCGGACGCGGCGCAACGACCGTGACGCGCCGTCACACCGCCAGGATTGCCGCTCCGAGCGCGCGCCGGACCTCGGCGAGGAACAACTCAGTCGAGAATGGCTTTTCGAGAACCGCGGATGCGCCGAGCCCGATTGCCTCACCCTCGATCTCGCCAGCGCGGGCGCCGGTCATCATCAGGACCGGCCATGTCACTCCGCGTCGCCGAAGTTCGCGAAGCGCGGAGAGGCCGTCCGTACCCGGAAGATTGAGATCGATGACCAGGCAGCCCGGCGCGACTTGGCCGATCTGCGACAACAGATCGTCGGCGGTTTCGAAGAGAATGGGTGCAAAACCGGTGAGCTCAAGCATGATCATCATCGATTTCGCGACGGAGGAATCATCTTCGACGATGTAAACGGCAGGTGCTTCGCTCAACAGGCATACTCGCGCGGCAATGATCCCGCCGAGGGCGAGGTGCGATCGGCCGGCGTGAGCACGCGGTGCCTGCGGCGGGCCAAGGCTTTTAGATGTAAGGCGATAGGGCTATCTTCACAGTAGTCGAAAGGCGGTATTTGCGGTTGCTTGTGAACAATAAGCAATTTTGGGGCAAGCGGATCCGTCCGTTCCGATGCCCCGATCGGGGACAAGGTCGGCCGCGCGGGCGCAGGACGATCGTATCCGGAAGGCGTGGATTGCCCGGGATCGCAGCGCATGTTCGATCGCCCTCCTAGATGCGGAGGAAGCCGCGGCGTGCCGCGGTCACCACCGCGTGAGTGCGATCGGCGACGTCCAGCTTGGCGAAGATCGTCTTCAAATGCGCCTTGATCGTGTCGATCGACAGCGCAAGTTGCCAGGCGATCTGCTTGTTGGCCTGGCCCTCCGCCACCAGGCTGAGGATCCGGATCTCGCGCTCGCTCAGCCGTTCCTCCTCGGCCGCACCGGCACGTTGAAGCGCGATTTCGGCAACGATCGCGCGGCGGCCGCCATGGACCGCGCGGATCGTCGCCGGAAGATCCTTGCGGAGCCGGTCCTTCAGCACGGTGCCGGCCGCGCCGGCGGCACGTGCCTGCAGCGCCAGCGGGTCGCCCGGAGCGGCGAGCAGGACGATCTGTACCGACGGAGCGTCGGCGCGGAGCTGCCTGATCGACTCGAGCACTCCGGCACGCGGATCCAGCAAGGCAATGTCGGGCCGGTGGCGGGCGACCTTGGTGATTGCGTCATCGCCATCGGCAGCCTCACCGATCACCACCATGTCGTCGTGGCGCGCCAGCGCTGCGACGATGTCCCCGCGCACCGCCGCGTCGTCGTCGACGACCAGCACCCGGATCGGTGCCGGCGTCACTCTACAAGCCTCAGTCACATTCGGCTCCCAAGCCAATTCGTGCCCAAGGCATCCTCTCCGAAGCGACCATAAGCACCGGGCTCGTGTCCGATCAACGTTTTCGTTCCGTCCCTGTAACCGGTTTCGGACTGCTTGTCTCAAGCGCTGCACCATGGCGGGACGAATGCTGCCGCAGCCGCGACCACCCGAACGGGTATTGTCACGGACGCGGCGGGGGATATCGGCGCGGCAAGGCGCGCGAGACGGTTCGCGAGTCTGAGCGATCAGTGGAGACCAACATGCCTTTCATCACCACGCAGGACGGGACCGAAATCTTCTACAAGGACTGGGGCCCGAAGGACGCGCAGCCGATCGTCTTCCATCACGGCTGGCCGCTCAGCGCCGACGATTGGGACAATCAATTGCTGTTCTTCCTCGGCGAGGGCTTCCGAGTGATCGCGCACGATCGCCGTGGTCACGGCCGCTCGACGGAAACCGAGACCGGCAACGAGATGGACACTTATGCTGCCGACGTCGCCGCCCTGACGGCGGCGCTGGATCTGCGGGATGCCGTTCATATCGGCCATTCGACCGGCGGCGGCGAAGTTGCACGCTACGTGGCGCAGCACGGCGAGGGCCGGGTTGCGAAGGCGGTGCTGATCAGCGCCGTGCCGCCGATCATGGCCAAGACCGATGCCAATCCCGAAGGATTGCCGATCGAAGTGTTCGACGGCTTCCGCACTGCGGTCGCAACCAACCGGGCGCAATTCTACCGCGAGGTCGCCAGCGGTCCGTTCTACGGCTTCAACCGTCCCGGCGCGACGGCCGTCCAGGGCGTCGTCGACAATTGGTGGCGGCAGGGCATGATGGGCGGCCTCAAGGCCCATTATGACTGCATCAAAGCCTTCTCCGAGACCGATTTCACCGACGACCTCAAGGCGATCGATGTGCCGGTGCTGATCCTCCATGGCGAGGATGACCAGATCGTCCCGATCGCGGATTCCGCGCACAAGGCGATCAAGCTGGTCAAGAACGGCACGCTGAAGACCTATCCGGGGCTGTCGCACGGCATGTTCGTGATCAATGCCGACATCATCAACGCCGATCTGCTCGCCTTCATCCGCGGCTGATCCCGAACTGCCATGGAGCGCGGCCGATGCCGCGCTCCATGAACAGCGTGCGGGCGAACGATCCTGAGACTTCGAGAAAGTCGAACGGATCGTGCGATCTTATTCCACTCCTCCGGAGAGCTGCCACGGCTAAATTCCCTTCGAGCGCCGACGCAGCGCGCGCAGCGTTTTCGACAGGAGAACGTCCATGCTCACCACCGCCACTCTCCATCCCACCGCCGCCTCGAGCGTTGCACCCGCCGGCACCATCGCCGGTGCGATTCTGCCGCTTGCAGGCCGGATCGGGCTCGCCGCGATCTTCGTGCTCAGCGGCATCTCCAAGCTCACCGCGCCAGATCCCACGATCGGCTATATCGCGTCGGCCGGACTGCCCTTTCCGACGCTCGCACTGGCCGGCGCCGTTTTCGTCGAGCTCGTCGGCGGTCTGTTGCTCATCGCCGGCTACCGCACCCGCCTGGTCGCGGCCGCCTTGGCGGGCTTTTCGCTGGTGACGGCGCTGGCGTTCCACGCCGACTTCGCCGACCAGAACCAGTTCATCCACTTCTTCAAGAACGTCGCCATGGCCGGCGGCCTGCTGCAAGTGGCCGCGTTCGGGGCCGGGCGCTTCAGCCTCGACGCGCGGCGCTGACAAACGCGCAAGAGCGGGCGAGCCGGAGCCGCAGCTCCGGCTCGTTTGCGTTTCAGAGGTCGGCGGTGCCGGGTGTCGCCACGTCTTCCGCGCCGCTTTCCACGAAGCGCTCGAGCAGCCACGACAAAGCAGGGCCGGGCGGCGCGTCCCGGCGATGGATGGCGCAAAAGCGGTAGGTGCCGCCGGGATCGTCGGGCATCATCAGCCGGACCAGGCTGCCCTCGACCAAATCCGCCTCGATCATCGGCAACGGCATGTTGCCCCAGCCGATCCCCTCCCGCAGCAAGGCATGCTTGGCGCCGAGATCGGCGAGCCGCCAGGTGCGTGGACTCTGCACCGCGAAATCGCGGCCGGCGCTGATCGGAGAACGATCGGTGAGGACGAGCTGGATGTGATCGCGCGCTGCGCCTGGGGGCAGCGGATGAATGCGCGCGAGCGGATGATCGGGTGCGGCAACCGGGACCATCTGCACCGATCCGGCCGCGATCCTTTCGATTCCGTCGACATCGGTGGCGAGCGGGCCGCTGAGGCCGAGCCCGGCACGGCCGTCGAGGACGAGCGCGGTGACGGCGCCCAGCGCTTCGACGTGCAGGCGCAGCGCCACGGTCGGAAAGGCGGTGCGGAAGGCGCGCAGCACCGAGCCGAGCCGCGCCGTCGGCAGCATTACGTCGACGGCGAGGCTGACCTCGGCTTCGAGCCCCTCCAGCAGTCCCTTGACCTTGGCGCGCAGGCTGTCGACGCCGCCGGCGATGGTGCGGGCTTCGGCGAGCACCGCCTGGCCGGCGACGGTCAGCTGCGGCTTGCGGGTGCCTTCGCGGTCGAACAAGGTGAGGCCGAGCTGGGCTTCCAGATTGGCGATGCCGTAGCTCACCACCGAGACGGCGCGGTTGAGCTTGCGCCCGGCGCCGCCGAAACTGCCGGTCTCGACCACCGCAAGAAACAGGCGCAATTGGTCGAACGTGGGTGTTCCAGGACTTGCCATTCAACTTTCTCGAACGATGGAAGCGACTTTATCCCACTGAACAGGAGAGCGGGCAAGGTCCATATCAGCGTCATCGAGACGCGGGAGAGAGAGCCCGCCCGGACAAGGCCGCAGGCCGCTACCGGACAGCGAAGGAGACCTACGATGATCGAATTGCGCCCATTCAGCACGCTCGGCGGCGACAACCACGGCTGGCTCGACGCCAAGCACCATTTTTCGTTCGCCAATTATCATGATCCAAAGCGGGTCCAATGGGGCAATCTGCGCGTCTGGAACGACGACACGATCGCGCCGAACACGGGCTTTCCGCCGCATCCGCACCGCGACATGGAGATCATCACCTATGTTCGCAAAGGGGCGATCACCCACAAGGACAGCCTCGGCAATGTCGGCCGCACCGAAGCGGGCGATGTTCAGGTGATGAGCGCGGGCACCGGCGTCACCCATTCGGAATATAATCTGGAAGCCGAGGAAACGCAGATCTTCCAGATCTGGATCATCCCGACCCGCAACGGCGAGCAGCCGGCCTGGGGCGCCAAGCCGTTTCCGAAGGACGATCGCGCCGGACAGTTCGTCACCCTCGCGAGCGGTTATTCGGACGACAAGGACGCGCTGCCGATCCGCACCGACGCCAAGGTCGTCGGCGCGACGCTCAAGGCGGGCGAGACGACGCAGTACCGGATCGGTGCCGAGCGACGCGCCTATCTGGTGCCGGCGATCGGTGCGATCGAAGTGAATGGAGTCCGCGTGAATGCCCGCGACGGTGCCGCGATCGAGAAGCTCGAGACAATCACCGTGACCGCTCTCGAGGACAGCGAGATCGTGCTGGTCGACGCGGCCTGATCAGGAGAGCCGCCGGACATCGTCCGGCGGCTCGACCGCTACCGGGTGGCGAGCGGCGCGGCCGGGCTCCAGCGCCCCGACTCGCTGCGCTCGAGCGGAGTCGCGCAGCCCTCGCACAGGGCCCGCAATCCCGCGCCCTTGCGCGTCACCGAGGTGAGGTAAGGCTGGTGGAGCCCAAATGTGCATCGCCAGGACATGATCCGACTCTACCCGGGATTGCGGGCGCCACGAAGCGGTTCCGAAGCAGGAATGGCGATTGTGGGCCAGTGTGGCGCCTAGGCCGCAAACATTACGGAGCCGGAACGCAGGCGCTTTGATGATGAGAAGGCGGCCAAGCACTTGACAGAGCAATCTGCCAAGTTCGTAGGGGTTGAGCCGATCGAAGCCCTGTTTGCACGATCCTCGCCCGAGAAGAGAGCAGCTTCGACAAGCTCAGCCCGAACGGTGCCGCTTGGGAATCCACTGTGCTGACCGGAGATCAAGCGGTGCTGATCGGCGATCGAGCGGAGTGATCTCGGGTCAAGCGTGCCCCCCCGCTCAGCCGCCGCAGGATTCGCGAACGATCAGTTCGGTGGGCAGGCGCTTGGACTGGGGCTGGGCGCTCGGATCGAGCACTTGCGCGACCAGCAGGCGGCCGGCTTCCTGCGTGTCCTGGCGGATGGTGGTGAGGGTGGGCGTGCTGAGGCGGCTGAACAGCATGTCGTCGAACCCGATCACCGACACGTCTCGCGGCACTGCGCGGCCCGCGCGGCGGAGCGCACGAATGGCGCCGAGCGCGATCAGATCGCTGGCGGCGACGACCCCGTCGATCCGGTCGCCGCGCTGCAGCAGCCCGCTGAGCGCGGCGTCGGCGGATTCGAGTTCGAACTCGACAGGCAGAAGAAGCATCGGATCCTCGTCCAGGCCGCTCTCCTTGAGGCCGTCGAGATAACCGCGGCGACGCTGCTGCGCCTCGGGATCGCTGCCGCCCAGAAATGCGATCCGCTTGCGCCCGAGCCGCGCCAGATGGAGGGTGGCCCGGCGGCCGCCGAGGCGGTTGTCGGAGCCGATCGAGCAGTAACGCTGGCCCGGCATCTGTGCGCCCCAGACGACGAAGCGCGCATTGGTGTCGACGAGCTTGTTGAAGCCGTCGTGCAGCATGCTCTGGCCGAGAAAGATCACGCCGTCCGCGCGGCTGGTGGTGGTGGTCAGCACCAGATCCTCGTAGCTGACCGGCGCGGTGTGGCTGACGGTGAGGTCGCAGTCCCGGGCGCGCGCCGCTTCGCCGATGCCGGCGAGCAGTTCGAGAAAGAAAGGGTGGGAGAGGGGCAGCGGCGCAGCCCGCATGTGCGGCGTGACGATGACGATCGAGCCTTCGGCGCCGATCGGCGCGTGCGGCATGCTCTGCTTGAACGGGTAATTGTGCTCGCGGGCGAGCGCCCAGATGCGTTGCTTGGTGCGGGTGCTGATCAGCGCATGATCGTTGAGCGCGCGCGACACCGTCGACGGCGAAACCCCGGCAAGAGTCGCGAGATCCTGGAGCGTGGTGCTGTTGCTGCTATTGGTGCCCATGTTACCCAGTTCGGAAGCGGCCCGTCACGGACGTCAATTGCACATCGAGAGGCAGGCATTGCAAGGGTCGGGGGAGAAAAGCGAAGCGGCGCAGGCAATCAGGACGCCGCTGAGCCGCGGTCAGATCCTGAACATGTGCTGCGGTCTCTTCGGTGTCCAGGTCGTCTGGGGGCTGCAGAACGTCAACACCAGCCGAATCCTGCAGACGCTCGGCGCGCGGGTCGACGAACTCGCCATTCTCTGGATCGCGGCACCGATTACGGGGCTGCTGGTGCAGCCGGTGATCGGCTATCTGAGCGACCATAGCTGGGGACCGCTCGGCCGTCGGCGCCCCTATATCCTCGCCGGCGCAGTGCTGACCGCGGCGGCGCTAATCGCCATGCCGAATGCCGACAGCCTGATCATCGCCACTTTCATTCTGTGGCTGCTCACCGCGTCGATCAACGTCGCCATGGAACCGTTCCGGGCGCTCGTCGCCGACAACCTGCCCCAGGCGCAGCGGACGACGGGCTTCGCCGCCCAAGTCTTCTTCATCGGTCTCGGCGCGGTCTTCGCGGCGGCCTTGCCCTGGATGCTCACCCACTGGTTCGGTCTGAGCGGCCAGGCCGAACCCGGCCGATTGCCCTTGTCGGTGCGGATGTCGTTCGCGATCGGTGCGGCGGCCCTGTTGGCGACGGTCGGGTGGACCGTCTTCGCCACACGCGAGCGGCCGCCCGAATGCCTCGACTACGATCCGGACGCTGCGCACCATCATCCGATACCGAGCTCGACCGGCGCCGCCACCTTGAAGCGGAGCGGCGCCCTTTGGATCGCCGGCGGGTGCCTGCTCGGCTTCGGCGCGGTGCGCAGCGGCTGGGGACGCGAACTCGAGCTCGTCGCCGGCATCGCAATCGCCTTCGGGCTGCTTCAGATCGCCGCCGTGCAGCTGCGGCGGGCGGGACAAAGCTCGATCGGAATGATCGAGATCGTCGAGGACATCCTGCACATGCCGGCGGTGCTGCAGCGTCTCGCCATCGTCCAGTTCTTCACCTGGTTCGGGATGTTCGCTTTGTGGGTCTATGTCATCCCGGCGGTGGCTGCCCGGCATTACGGCACGACCGATCCGCAATCGGCCTTGTACGGCGAAAGCGCCGACTGGGTCGGCCTGCTGTCCGCGGAGTATAATGCGGTGTCGGCGCTGGTGGCGCTCGCCCTGCCCAGCGCGGCGCGTGTGATCGGGCGTCGCGCCACCCACAGCTGCGCACTGCTGCTCGGATCGCTCGGCTTCGCCGGCTTTGTCCTGATCGACGTGCCCGGCCTGTTGTGGATTCCGGCGATCGGCATCGGCTGCGCCTGGGCGTCGATCCTGTCGCTGCCCTATGCGATGCTCGCCGACGCGGTGCCACCCCGGAAGATGGGCGTCTATATGGGCGTCCACAACATTTTCCTGGTGCTGCCGCAACTGGTCGCCGCAGCGTCCCTCGGCTTCCTGGTGCGCTGGATGTTCGGCGGCGAGGCCATCCTGACGCTTGCGCTTGCCGGCGCGTCCCTGGCGGCTGCGGCGTTGCTCACGTTCGCCATTCCCAACCAAGAAAACGGCCCAGGCCGCTAGTGCGAACCCGTGCAACATAATGCAACATTGCATCGCTATGTAAGGAGCATTCTGCACTCCTGAACGGTTGTTATGCAAAAAATGCCTTGATCGCCATGCAAGATTGCGCAATCCTGTTGTTGGTCACGGGGCCGGTCGGTGTGCGGAGTCGCGTTCCCGACCGTGCGGAGAGTGGCCGTTCGAACCGTCGAAACAGGCGGGCAGCAGGAGGGATATCGTGAAGGCATTTCAGCCGAATTGCGCCAGTGTCATGCTCCACGCGGGCGTGTCGCTTCTTGCCCTGATTGGAGGCGGCAGCGCCGTTCAGGCGCAAGCTACCGAAACCAGTAACGAGGCTGTGGCGGCACAGGCGCAGCAATCCTCCAATTCAGGCACGCGCGACGTGGCAGCAGAGAGCGGCAGCGACGACGAGATCGTCGTCGTCGGCGTCCGCAACGCGCTTGGCACGTCGCAGGACATCAAGAAGAATTCCGACACGTTCGTCGACTCGATCACCGCGACCGACATCGGCGCATTCCCGGACAAATCGGCTGCCGAGGCGCTCGCGCGGGTTCCGGGCATCACCGTCAACCGCCTGCAATCGGCCGACGACAGCACCCATCCGTCGGGCGAGCCCACCGGCGTGCTGATCCGGGGCCTGACCCAGGTGCGGACAGAGTTCAACGGCCGGGAAAGCTTTTCCGCGGATTCGGCGCGGGGCCTCCAGTTCAACGACGTGTCCCCTGAGCTGCTCGCCGGGGTCGATGCCTACAAGAATCAGACCGCCGAGATGATCGAGGGCGGCATCGCCGGAACGGTGAACCTGCGCACGCGCCTGCCGTTCGATCAGAAGGGGCTGCTCGTCACCGGCAACTTTCGCTACAATTACGGTGACGCCTCGGGCCGCTGGACGCCGGAATATTCGGCACTGATCAGCAACGTCTTCGAGACCGAGATCGGGCGCTTCGGCCTGCTCGCAAGCTATGCCCATAGCCATGTGGTGACGCGGACCGAAAGCGTCATCATGGACAAGATCGATACCTATTGCACGTCGGGCTTCGGCACGGCGGCCGCCGGCAACGTCAACGCGGACGGAAGCATCAACTGCACCGGCAATCCGTTCGGCGGCACCGGCTTCGCCTTCGCGCCCGACGGCATCCGCTATTCGCAGGTCGATTACGATCGCAAGCGCCGCGGCATCGCGCTTGCCGGGCAGTTCGAGAATACCAGCGGAAGCCTGCTCGCCAGCGTCCAATATATCGATTCCCATTATCGCAACGGCTGGTTCGAACGTGCCAGCCACGTCATTCTGGACGGCAATTACTTCGGCACGCCGGCGTTCAATCCGCGCACGTCGAGCGTGCTCGGGCCGGCGCCGGGCTCCCCGGCACTCGTCTTCGGTGCCGACGGGATGCTCGAATCCGGCACGCTGACTCAGCCGCACGGCAGCTTCAACGGCACCTATGAGAGCCTCCAGTCGGCGATCAATGCCGGCTCCGCCGTTCCGGGCCTGCCGTTCGTCAATTTCTGCGGGGAGGGGGCGAATTGCGCGACCCTGCGCGACGGCCTTTATCTGCAGAACGAGGCGCGCAACTTCGCCCACCGGGAGGGAACGCGCGATCTTTCCGGGAACATCAAATGGGAGGTGAGCGATCGTCTGCGGGTCAATCTCGACGCGCAATATATCGATGCATCGACCTACAATAACGACATCCTGGTGGCCGCCGGCTCGATGGCCAATTTCGACTATAATGCCGAAGGCGGCGGGCCGCCGCGCGTCACGTTGCTGCCCGGCTCCAACGTCAATTACGCGGCCGGCGGGCTCGCCAATCCGCACAATTACTGGATCCCGTTCATCCAGGGCCATGTCGAGGACAACGATGCCAACGCGCTCGCGCTGCGCGGCGACGCCGAATATGATTTCGGCGACGGCGGCTGGCTGGACTCGCTCAAGATCGGCGTGCGCCACGCCGACCGCAAGCAGACGGTACGCTATTCCACGTTCAACTGGACTCCGGTTGCGGCGAGCTGGAATTGCAACGGGCCCGGCTTCAATGCCGACAACACGACCGGCGGCGCCTATCCGACCAATACGCCCAATTGCGCCAACAATGCCGGCCATCCGGATTTCGCCGGCTATGGCGCGGGCATCTGGGAATCGTACCAGATGGACGATTTCTACAATGGCGAGGTCTATCCGAACGGCGAATTGGTCTATCTCAATCGCGCCACGCTCAAGGACTTCGGCGGACTCATCCAATCGCTGAGCGGGGCAAACACCCATTCGCCCCTGCTGCCCGGCTACACCGCGATTTGCGACCGTGCGGAGGCGACCGTCGACGACTGCTTCACTCCGGGAGAGGTGCTGAAGGTGCGCGAGCGCACCAACGCCGCTTATGCGATGCTGCGCTTCGGCGGTGACGACCGGACGATCTTCGGCGGCGTCAGCGTGGTCGGCAATGTCGGCCTGCGCGTCGTCCGGACCCGCGAGAATAGCGAAGGCAGCCTGGCCTTTCCGGCGGCGACGATCTTCGCCAATCTGCCGGCCTGCGGAACACCGCTGTCCGGCACCGCGATCGTCAACCCGAGCTGCTATCTGACGCTGGCGATCCGCGCCTTCGCCAATGGCGGCGTGACCCCCGACAGCTTCAAATCATCGTACACGAACTGGCTGCCGAGCTTCAACGTACGCTTCGGCCTGGACGACAAGAACTTCATCCGCTTCGCTTATTCGAAGGCGATTTCACGGCCTGATTTCGGCTACCTGCGCAACACGGTTGCGATCAATGCGCCGGTGATCAACACCGGGCCGGATTCACCCTATATCGTCTACAATTCGCCGACGGCCGCGCATGTCGCCGCCAATGTCACCGGCTACAATTTCGTCTTCCAGGCGGACTCCGGCAACGCTGCGCTGCGGCCGATCAAGGCCGACCAGTTCGATCTATCGTACGAACGCTATATGGGCCGGAGCAGCTCGCTGACGCTGACCGGCTTCTACAAGAAGCTCAACAACAGCATCAGCTTCGGCCAGTTCGACCGCATCTTCACCAACAACGGATCGACCCAGACGGTGCGTGTGCTCGGCCCGAGCAACGCAGACGGCGGCGGTGAACTGCTCGGCTTCGAAGCGGCCTATCAGTCCTTTTTCGACTTCCTGCCCGGTATCCTGAGCGGCCTCGGGACGCAGCTCAACTACACCTACGTTCACCAGTCGGGGATCAACAATTCCAACCTGCTGAACGCCTCGTCGAGCGGCAATGTCGGTGCGGTCGGCGCCGGGCAGCCGGCGCTCGGCGGCACCGGATCGGTGATCGATTCCCACCGCCTGGCCGGCATCTCGACCCACACGTTCAATGCCGTCGCCTTGTACGAGAAGGGGCCGATCGGGTTCCGTCTCGCCTACAATTGGCGCTCCCGCTACCTGACCCAGAATCTCGATTGCTGCATCGGCCTGCCCGTGTTCCAGAAGGCGGCCGGATATCTGGACGGATCGCTCCGTTTCTCGATCAACCGCTTCCTCGAGCTGTCGGTCGAGGCCAGCAATCTGCTCAACACCAAGAGCGTGTATCAGCAGCAGATTTTCGGCGACTCCCCGGCGACGCCGGGCGCTACTCCGGTCTACCGGGATTCCGCGTGGAGCCGGGTCGACCGCCGCTTCCAGTTCGGCGTGCGGGCCAAGTTCTGACGTCTCCCCTGGCGCCGCCGTGCCAGCTCACGGCGGCGCGCTTTTTCGGGCGAGACAAAGCCGTCAGCGCCGATCTTCCGAGCACATATTCTCATCCTCTTCAGCAGCGGGTCCGCTCCATGTTCCTTCGCACCGTCATTGCCACGATGTTCCTGTCCACGTCGGCAGCGGCGCATGCCGTTGCAAGCGAATGCGCCCAGTCGCCGAACAAGGTGATCGAAGTCTGCGTCTCGATCGAAGGCGGGAATGCGATCTATTCGATCAATCGGCTCGGCACGCCGGTGCTGGGCGCTTCGGCGCTCGGGCTCAGCTTCGTCGGCGAGCCGGCGGCGCGCTACACCGCGCTTTCGAACGTGCGCAGATCCTACAAGGACGGCAAATGGGAGCAGCCCTGGGGCGAACAGCGCGAGATTCGTGACAATCACGTGGAGCTGGCCGCAACCCTCACGGGCGACACGCCGCTCAACCGCGCGGTGGACGTAATCTTCCGGATCTTCGACGACGGCGTCGGCTTTCGCTATTCCTATGGGCAGATCCCGGCGGGTCAGAAGGTTGAAGTGCGCGGCGAGCGCACCGAATTTCGCCCCGCGGGTGCCTACCAGGCCTGGTGGTACGAAGCGTTCGGCCAGGAGCGCGACGAGTATCTCTATACGCAGACGGACTCGCGGCGGATCACGATCGCGGAGAGTCCGCTGACCCTCAAAGGCGACAACGGCCTCTATCTGTCTTTTCACGAGGCGGCGCTGATCGATTTCCCGAGCATGCTGCTCGCCGGCGATGGTACGGGTGCGCTGAGCGCGCGGCTGATGCCCTGGCCCGACGGCGTGGCGGCGAAGCGCACCGGCGCGTTCGTCACGCCGTGGCGGACGATCCTGATCGGAACCAGCGCGGCGGCGCTTGCCGACAGCCGCATCGAGCTCAACCTGAACGCGCCGAACGTGCTCGGCGACGTGTCGTGGGTGAAGCCCGGTAAATATGTCGGCATCTGGTGGGAGATGCACCTCAACCGGTCGACCTGGGCGAGCGGTGCCAAGCATGGCGCGACCACGGCCAACACCAAGCGCTATATCGACTTCGCCGCCAAATACGGGTTCGACGGCGTGCTGGTGGAGGGCTGGAACCAAGGCTGGGACGGAGACTGGACCCAGAATGGCGACAAGTTCAGCTTCACCAAGGCCTATCCGGATTTCGATCTGAAAGCAGTGACGGATTATGGCCGGACCAAGGGCGTCAAGCTGATCGGCCATCACGAGACTGGCGGCGCCGTCGTCAATTACGAGAACCAGATCGAAGACGCGATGCGGCTCTACGAGAACGTCGGCGTCTCCGCGGTGAAGACGGGCTACGTCAAGCATAGCGGCACGATCCTCGACCGCGACGACGGCCGGCAATGGTTTGCCGGGCAATATATGGTGCGCCACAATCTCATGGCCGCCGAGACCGCAGCACGCCACCGGATTGCGATCGACGCACATGAGCCGGTCAAGGACACCGGCCTTCGCCGCACCTGGCCGAACATGGTCAGCCGTGAAGGGGCGCGAGGACAGGAATTCAACGCCTGGGGGCGCCCGACCAACCCACCCGAGCATCTCACAATCCTGCCGTTCACGCGCATGCTCGCTGGCCCGATGGATTTCACGCCCGGCATTTTCGACCTGACCTTTGGTCAGACCGAACTCACCCATCGGGTCCAGTCCACCCTGGCGACCCAGCTCGCGGAATATGTCGTGCTCTACAGCCCGATCCAGATGGCCGCCGATCTTCCGGAGAATTACGAGAAGCGGCTCGACGCGTTCCAGTTCATTCGGGACGTCCCGACTGACTGGGAGGTTTCCCGCACGCTGCAGGCGGAGATCGGCGACTATGTCGTCGTCGCACGTCAGCCGCGCGGCGGCAGGGACTGGTTCCTCGGTGCGATCACCGACGAGAATGGGAGGAGGCTGGACCAGCCGCTCGATTTCCTGAGCGAGGGCAAGCGCTACCAGGCGGAGATCTATGCTGACGGAGCCGGGGCCGATTATCGCACCAATCCGCATGCCCTTCGCATCGAACACCGGATCGTGACGAGCCGGGATCATCTGGTTCTCGACCTCGCGCCCGGCGGAGGGGCGGCCATCCGTTTCAAGGAAACCGACTGAATCGAGGATGCCGAGCGGCCCGCCCGAGCGTTTCAGTTCCGCTGGTGCAAGAATGGGTGCCGCTGATGCCATGCCGCGGCAATTGGGTGCTGGGGGATTTCCGTTATTCTGTTCGGCGCAGCCCGCGGAGCCGGGAGCAGCAGGAGAATGATGATGAAATCCGTGTTCATTGCCGCAGGAATGGCGGCCGCCTTCGCTATCGTCGCGCCGCAGGAAGCCCAGGCGCGCTATTGCTGCAAGAGTCATCCGGCGATCTGCAAGTCAATCTGCGGAAGCGTATGCTGCGGCGACAACAAGGCGCTTTCGGCGGGATGCCAAGGTGCCGATCTGTCGAAGATTCCGACGGCAAGCCTGCAAGGCGAGCTGAAGGCGGCAGCGCGCAATCCCGAGATGAGCAAGCTGCTCAAGGCCGAACTGGCGCGCCGGACGGCGCTTCGGGCTGCGCCTTCCAAATAGGCGCGCCGAGTCTCGCCTGTCCGCGATTTAGGTCCCGCTTGCACCGCAGGTCGGAGCCAAAAGCTTCGACCTGCGGCAATCAGCCTTCGATGGCGGGTGCGTTCGCTCAGCGCTGCGGCGCTCTTGCTATGCACTCCACCTCGACGAGCGCACCCATGGCCAAGCCGTCCGCACCGAACGCGCTGCGGGCGGGGAGGGCACCAGGCTTGAAGTAGGTGACATACACCTTGTTGAACGCCGCCCACTCGGCCATATTCTCGATCATCACCGTGCACTTGAAAACGTCGTTCCACCCCGCGTCTGCCGACGCGAGAACGGCTGCGATATTGTCCATCGCCTGCCGCGCCTGAGCCTCGATGCCGGCGGGCAGGGTGCCGTCCGGGCGCAAACCGATCTGCCCCGAAAGATAGAGCGTGTCGCCGACACGCACCGCGCTCGAAAAGGGCAGTGGACTGCCGCTCACTGCAGGTGCGGGATAATGGGTGAGCGGCACTTTCGCCGCGGAGGGTATCGCGCCCGCAGCGATGCCGAGGCTCCCCATGATGGCAAACCACCTCTTCATGTTCGCTCTCCCTGGTTCCTAGCCTTGCTTACCATGACAGCTCTGCGTCTCAACGTTGCTGTCGCGGGGTCCACGCGCCACATCTACCCTGTCCTGGCAGCCTTTCCGCAGACGCAAGGCATCATCACCGTGCGGCCAAGCCAAATCGTATAATATATTTGACATACGATAGTCATTCATGATCCATGTCTCCCATACCCAGAGAACGACAAGGGGAAGCACATGGCGTATCGGAACCGCACTCGCTTGCTGCATAGATCCTGTGCAGCAATCGCCCTCATCGCCGCCGCGTCGGGCGCTGAGGCCCAAACTGTGGGGGCGGCCGATGCCGATCCTTCCGCTGACGCAACCACAGCGTCGCTCTCGAGCGCGGCGGAGGCAGCTCCCGGGGAAAATATCGTCGTCACCGGCACGCGCCTTCAGCGCCCCGGCCTCACCAGCAACAGTCCGATCACGGCCGTCGATGCCGGCGAGATCCGGCTGCAGGGGGCGACCAACATCGAGAACGTGATCAACCGATTGCCGCAGGTCACGCCCGATGCGAACGAGAACGTCTCGAACGGCTCCGACGGCACTGCCAAGATCAACCTGCGCAATCTGGGCAGCAACCGGAACCTCATTCTGGTGAACGGGCAGCGGCTGCTGCCGATCCAGGCGACGGACGTGAATCTGATCCCCGCCGCGCTCGTCAAACGGATCGACCTCGTCACCGGCGGTGCGTCTGCGGTCTATGGTTCCGATGCCGTCTCCGGCGTCGTCAACTTCATCATGATCGACGATCTGAACGGCGCCAAGCTCGACGTCCAATACGGTTTCTCCGCGCACCACAACACCAACGATTTCGCCCGCGATATCGTCAGCGCCAACGGCTATTCGAATGCGCTCAACTCTCCCGTCGACGGGCAGAAGTTCGAAGCCACGCTGGCGCTCGGCGCGAATTTCGCGGATAATCGCGGCAACGTCACCGCCTATTTCGGCTATCGCGACGTCAAGCCGATCGTCCAGGCGAACCGAGACGTTTCCGCTTGCGCCTTCGACCCGGCGGGCGAGGGCAATTCGACGCTGACCTGCGGCGGATCGAGCAACAACCCCTTTGGCCTGTTCCAGCCGCTGACCGGACCCAATGCCGGTCTGCGCTTCAACAACACGCGTGACGGCGAGCGCAGCTGGGTGCCGTACGACAGCAGCTTCCGGTACAACACGGCGCCGCTCAACTACTTCCAGCGTTCGGACAAACGCTACGTCGCCGGCGCGTTCGCCCATTACGAGGTGACGCCGGCGGCAGAAGTCTATGGCAGCTTCATGTACATGGACGATCACACATTCTCGCAGGTCGCCCCGTCCGCCCTGTTCCAGGGCACCACCTTCACGATCAACTGCAACAATCCCTATCTCAGCCAGCAGCAGGGGCAGGCCCTGTGCGGCGGCGATTCCGGGACGTCGGCGACGCAGGACCTGTTCATCGGCTATCGTCCAGTCGCGGGCAATGCCAAGCCGCGCCGCGACGATCTTCGCCACACGGACTTCAGGGTGACCGGCGGCCTGCGCGGCGAGATTGCGGAGGGCATACGCTACGACGTGAATGGACTGTTCTCGTCCGTGCTGTTCAACGAGAATTATCAGAACGACATCGATCCGGCGGCGGCCAATCGCGGCCTGCAGGTGGTGAACGTCAACGGTGTGCCCACCTGCACCTCCGTGATCGATGGCACCGACCCCGATTGCGTGCCGCTCGATGTCTTCCGCTACAACGGAATCAGCGACGAGGCCTTCGACTACATCTACGCCCCCACCTTCACCCGCGGGCTCGACAAGGAACTGGTCGTCAGCGGCACCGTCACGGCCGATCTGACGTCCTATGGAATCAAGAGCCCTTGGTCGGACGAGGGGATCGGCGTGGTGCTCGGCGTCGAGCATCGCCGCGAAAGCCTGAAGTTCGAGGCGGATGCGTTGGCTCAGCAGAAGGGGACGCAGGAATCGCAGGGCAAGTTCGACGTCACGGAAATGTTCACAGAAGTCAGGCTGCCGATCGCCTCCGGCCGTCCGTTCCTGGAAACGCTTGCGCTGACCGGCGGCTACCGCCTCTCCGACTACAGCTCGATGGAAAAGAAGATATCGACCTACAAGCTCGAGTTCGAATATGCGCCGGTCAAGGACATCCGCTTCCGCGCCAGCTACAATCGGGCGATCCGGGCACCGAACATTTCCGAGCTGTTCGCGCCCCAGCAGATCGGCAACGTCTCGGCCCAGGATCCCTGCTCGGGGCCGAATCCGACGGCGACGCTTGCCCAATGTCAGCTGACCGGGGTTACGCAGGCGCAATTCGGCCGTATTCCGGAATGCCCGAGCGAGGTCTGCAGTGCCCAGGGCGGCGGCAATCCCGGGCTGCGGCCCGAGGAAGCGGATACCTATACCGCCGGCATCGTGCTTGCGCCGCGCTTCCTGCCGCGGTTCAACCTCTCGGTCGATTATTTCAACATCAAGGTGAAGGACTATATCAGCTCGGTTCCCGCCTCGCTGATCATCAGCCAGTGCTTCGCCACCGGCGACCCGTTTTTCTGCGGTCTGTTCACCCGCGATCCGCGTTCGGGGGTGCTGTTCGGCGAAGCGGGTTACGTCGAATCGACGACCCAGAATACCGGTTCGCTCAAGACATCGGGTATCGACATCGGCGCGAACTGGTCGACCAAGATCGCCGACAAGGTCGCCGTCGACGTGTCCTTCGTCGGTACCTGGCTCAACGAATTGCTCAACGAGCCGCTGCCGGGCCTTGGCGCCTATGACTGCAAGGGCCGGTTCGGACCGACGTGCGGCCAGCCGACGCCGGAATGGCGGCATCAGGCGCGCATCACGCTTTCGGATGCCAATCGGATTGGCTCGGTGTCGCTCAACTGGCGCTATATCGGCGGGACCAAGCTCACCAACAATACCGACGATCCGTTTCTGACCGGGCCTTCCTACGTCATCAACAGCAAGATCAAGGCCTATAGCTACTTCGATCTCGCGGCTTCGGTGGAGGTGAAGGAGGGCATCGCCTTCCGGTTCGGAGTCAACAATCTGTTCGACAAGGACCCGCCGGTGATAGCCCAGGGGCTGCTCAGCGCGTTCGGCAACGGCAACACCTATCCGGGCGTCTACGACATTGCCGGCAGAAGCTTCTTCGCGGGCCTGTCCGCTGCCTTCTGATTTCGGAAAAGCTCCGCGCCTGGCGCGGAGCTTTTCCGTCGGCCATTCGGCCTCGAGCGGTCCGACCCATGAACCCGCGCTCTCCGCTTCTGGCCGCATTTGCTCTCCTGGTGAGCGCGGCAGCCCCGTCCAAACAGCCCGACCGCGCCGCCGTCGATCGCTCGGTTCACCTTCGTGAGGATCGGCGCTGGCTGACCCGCGATATTGCCGACAACGTGGTTTGGGACGGACGACGGCAAGCGCTTCGTCTATCGAAAGACGATCGCGGGCGGGTTCGCCTTCGTTGCGGTCGATCCGGTTACCCTTCAGGAAATCGTCGCCCTTCGACGCCGGTCGGCTGGCGGCGGCGCTCGGTACGGTGACAGGCGGGATCAGCTGGAACGCGCAGTGGCTCGGCTGGCCGGTCGATCAGAGCTATCTCGATGCGTCGGGAGTCGTGCATGCGGACAAGTTGCAGGGGCGGTTGCTGATGATCGTCGGCGAGCAGGACAGCAACGTCGATCCCGCCTCCACCCTCCAAGTCGTCGATGCATTGATCAAAGCGGGGAAGGACTTCGAGCTGCTCGTCGTTCCGGGCGGGAGCATAGCGTCGGCCGATCGAGCGGACCGATCGATTATGTCCAGCGCCGCCAATTCGATTTCTTCACCCGACCGCTCGGAAAATAGGCGCGGATGCCGCGACCGGCACCGCCGCAGCGGCAGCGCCGGCGCCCAGGACGAAACGGCGGTCGAACCCCGCTCTGCGGTCCGCCGTCACGATTGCGGCCAGGGTGCCGGGTTGCGGCCGCCTGCTGCGATGTATTCGTCCAGCACGCGCTCCAGGGTCGGCAGTGGCACCGACCCGAGCTGAAGGATCACGTCGTGGAAGATGCGCTGATCGAACTTGGTGCCGAGCGCCTTTTCCGCCTCGGCGCGCTGACGGCGGATCTGCAGTTCGCCGAGCTTGTAGGCGAGCGCCTGCGCCGGCCATGCGATGTAGCGATCGACCTCGGTGGTGATCTCATGCTCCGAGAGGGCGGTGTTGTCCCTGAGGTAATCGATCGCGCGCTGTCGGCTCCACCCAAATTGGTGAATGCCGGTGTCGATCACCAGTCGCGCCGCCCGCCACATCTCGTAGGTCTCGCGGCCGAACTCGTCATAGGGCGTCTCGTACATGCCGAGCTTGGTGCCGAGCCATTCCATGTACAGGGCCCACCCTTCGCCATAGCCGGAGAAGCCCGCCGCCTTGCGGAAGTCCGGGCGCGCAGGGGCTTCGAGCTCGAGGGCCGCCTGAAAGCTGTGGCCCGGCGTGCCTTCGTGGAGGGCGAGCGCGGTCAACGTGTAGAGCGGCCTGACCGGCAGGTTGTAGGTGTTGAATAGGCAGGCTTCGAGGCCGCCCCGGCCGCCCGTATAGATCGGAGCGAGTGCCGGCGGTACCGGCAGGATGCCGTGGCGGAAACGCGGGATCGTGCCCACGATGCCCTTCAGCCGGTAATCGGCGCCTTTGACCGCATAGGCGGCCTTCGCCAGCAATTCTTTCGGCGTGCGCGCATAGAAGCGTGGATCGCTGCGCAGGAAGGCGAGGAACTCCGGCATGCTGCCCTCGAAGCCCGACGCTCGCCGGGTGGCCTCCATGTCGGCACGGATGCGGGCGACTTCCTTAAGGCCGATGGCGTGGATCTGCTCGGCGGTAAGATCGAGGGTGGTGAACTTGCGGATCAGCGCCTGGTAATAAGCCTTCCCGCCGGGCAGCGAGGTCGCAGCGATATCCTCTCGCGCCCTCGGCATGTACTCGGTGCGCAGAAAGGCCAGCAGCTTCCGATAAGCCGGAATGACGCGTTCCCGGATCGCGGTTTCGGCTTCGGCGCAGATGCGAGCGCGATCGGACTCGGCCATGTCTTCCGGCATGGCGGCGATGGCAGCCCAGTAGGGATTGACCTCTCCGGGCTGGAGGTAGGGTTCGGCCGATTTGTCCCGTCCGGCCGTCGCGACTCGAGGCACGGTGAAGCCGCGCTTCAATCCGGCCCGCATGTTGGCGATCTGATCGTCGAAGTAGCGCGGAATATCGTTCAGCCGGCCGATATAACGGCGATACTGGTCTGCCGTCTCGAAGCCGTCCCTCGGCGTGTGGCTCGTCCAGAAGAAGGTGTCGGCGTTGAACGGTGCCTCATAACTTTTATACTCAGTATCGGTGACATTGCCTTCGATCGTCGCCCGGAGCACCTCGGCGTTGATCCGTTCCTCCCGCGACAATGCTGCAACGTCGATCCCATCCAGTTCCCGAAGCGCCGCTCGCCAGTAAGCAAGTCGTGTCGCCTGGCTGGCGGCGTCGACGCGCGGCAGATGATCCTCATTGTTGCCACGTTCACCGCCAATCGGGACGTGCCCGAATTCGCGTTGTCGCCACGCCCATTCGCGTTCGTAGAGTGCGCGCAGTCGGGCGTCGGCCGTGGCTGCGGTGGATAGGATCGGCACTTGGGCGTGCGCAGTTGCCACTCCAAGACAGAGGACGATCGCGAGAGCGGAGGCGGCACGGCATGTGCTCCGAGCCGCGCGTTCAGTGTCAATCATGCAACCTCCTCGTGACCGCCAGATTTTCTGCTTCTCCAGGGCCGATCATTGCGGGGTGAGTACCAGGCGGGTGGTCCTTGCGCCGAGCGGAACGGTATAGGCGCCGCGCTCCTGGCGGCCGCGATCCGGGCGGTAATGCGGACCCGCCGCGGTCGTCCTCTCGATCACCAGGCGCGCCGTCGGAGTCGCGGCGTTTGCCGGATCAAGGCTTAGTTCGATCGTGCCGGTTGCGGGCGTGTAGGCGGCCGAGGCAATCTTGCCGGCTTCGAGGGTGAGCCAGGCGCCGACCGGAGCGATGAAGATCCGACTCCGCGCACCGTCTTTCGGCGCAATCATGATTTTCCTGCCTTGCTCCAGCGCAGTGCCGCCGAAGCCGATCCAGCCAAAGGTCGGATGATCGACCAAATAGGTGGCGGCCGCATAAACGTGGCCGAAATAGCCCATGCCGTAGTCGCCGCTATAGGGATCCCAGTCCATCCGATCGGGCCAGGAATGGAAACCGGCCGACGAGAAGCCCTCCCGGTCGACATTGGTGATGCCGCCCATCAGCCCACCGTAGGCGACGCGGAGCAGATGGAGATCGGACGGATCGGCCCGAAACGCGTCGAACAAGGGGATGGCGTTGAGCGTCGAGCCATAATGATGGATCTGACGTTCGATACGCGGATACTTCCCTGCGTAGAGGAAGTCCCAGTAGCGACGTGCATTGCCGTTATAGCCCCAGTTCGGCAAGCTCGGATCATATCCCAGGATCACCTCCCGAGTGGTGTCGGCCTGGTGCTGCCAGCCGAAGTACCGCATCCATGCATAGACTTCCGGCTGTCCGGTGGAATCCCACGCCATCTCGCTGCCGAACGGATAGCGCAGCGTTCGCCAGTGCTCGGCGCGGCGCCGCATCAGTTGCTCCATTTCCGCGGCTTGGGCGGCAAGCCCTTCGCGTTTCAGATCTTTCAGGATGTCGACGAAGACGTCGCCTTCCATTTGGCCGAACTGGGCATAATGCGGCGCATCGCGCATCATCGCGACGCTCGTCTGGAACGCGTGCTCCAGATACCAGCGCCAATCGTGGTGGCGGACCAACCCGTGATGGTTGCGCGCGAGGCGGTAGAGAACCCAGTGACCGGCGGCGACGTGCGGGTAATTGTAGGAGCGGCCGAGATCGTCGGCCTGCTCCTTTTTCCACGAGGCCCAGCTGGTCCAATCCCGATCCTTGTCGTAGACGCCGGGGAACCTCATTGGGTCGTAGTAGAACAGGCTTTTCCTGACGCCGCCGGCATGGGGTCCCTCCGCAATCTGGAGCTTGCCGAGGATGGTTTCGTCGATCAGGCGTTCCAGCTTGGCGATCTCGGCCGCATTCGGGTTGTCGAGCTGCTTCATCACCGCGGCCAGCCAGCTGCCTCCGCCGCCCTCGTCACTCATTCCGGCGATCCAGACGCGCTGATCCTGGGTGACGATGCGGCTGGCCTCCCGATCATAGGTGAGGATGGCGGGGGCGCGGCCGAACGGATCGCGCGGGTCGTCGAACCATTGCCGGGTCGTCGCGAACCGGCCGAGATCGGCGTGTAGCGCCTCGAGCGGCTTGGTGATGAAATAGTGGAGGGTGCCGACGCTACCGTCCGCATAAGAGATGGTGAGTCGGGCACGGCCCCATCCACTGCTCTTGATGGCATAACGCTGCCAGCCGTCGACGCTGCCGGACGCGGTCGCCGTGAGCGAACCGGCTGGATGGCTTTCGATCCGGGCCACCTTGCTCGAACTCTTGAGGAACAGCAGGCCCGACTGGTCGGTCGGCAGGACGTAGCCCGGAATGCCGACGGCGACCGGGCGGCTCTGATCCGCCAGTGTCTGTTCGATCGCACGGATCGCCGGTGCCTGAACGAAGCGGATGCCGATCGTGCGGCTCTCTCCCGGCGCCAGCGTGAAGCCGGTCGGCACGTTCCATTGCTCGCCCGCGCCTTTCCATTCGCGATCGGCAAAGCCCTTGCTGGCGACCAGCCAGTCGTAAAAGCCCTCCGATGTCTGCGCACGCGGCGAGCGGTCGTTGAACACTGCCTTTGGCGCTTCCTTGGCCGTGGCGATCGGCACGTACGCCTCGAGCGGAGTGCCTTTCTCCGGGATTACGAGCAGAGCCGGGCCCTTGCCGTTCAAGCGGGTGACCTGAAGATAGCCGGAGTCCATCCCCACATACGGATCGACGAAGACCGCTTCGGCATGCGCCTCTTCCAGAGTTCGATCGGTGATGATGTTGTCGAACACCATCGGCATGCCGAGCGCCCCGACTTCGACCGGTTCGCTGCCGCGGTTGGAAAGGGTGAAGCGAAGCGCAAGTACGCCGCTCTCGTCCAACCAGCGGCGCTCGACCGTCAGCGGGACATCATCGCCCATCGAGGCCGTGATATCTGCGGCCGCCAGGACGTAGCGATTCCCTTCAAGCCTATGGACTGGCCGCCTTTGATGTGCGGAGGAGAAATCCCGCCAACGGCCGCCGGCGGTGCGCGCGCGCAGATGAAGGTCGCCGATGTGGACGTAACCGTCACCCGTGCGCTCGGCGCTGCGCCCGCTGGGCACGAAATCGAACGCGGTCTCGGCGGCAGGAGAGAGGCGGGCGAGGGTTCCCGTCCCGGCATCAAGCGCGACCTCAAACGCGCCCACCCGGCGGCTTGCGCTGGTGGCCGCGCTTGCCGAGGTAATTGCCGCCGCAACGACCCCGACCGGCGCGGCGACAATGAGCAGCGCCGTAGCCGTGAACCAGCGTGACCCACGCATTCCGACATTCTCCATTCGCAGCTGTGATGCGACATTTTTAGCCGCGCCATTATGGTGAGCACGAAGGTTTACGACGTCAAGATAAATTATATCGTATATTATCCGAAGGGGTTCCATAGCTTTGGCGTTGACCGTCGCATCCTAGTTCTGTAATATCGTATACGGTATTTTCAAGGAGTGGCTGGATGTTGGTGACGAGCCGCCGAACTTTGCTGATGACGGGCGCCGGGATGGCGCTCTTGCAAACGGCCATGAACGCTGAGGCCGCCCTTCCGCGGACGGCTTTGCCACGCCGCCTGAAGCCGCTGCCGCTCTCCGCCGTTCGACTGACGTCATCCCCCTTCGCCACGGCGGTTGAAGTCAACCGCAAGTATCTGCTTGCTCTCGACGCAGATCGCCTTCTGCACAATTTTCGCAAATATGCCGGGCTGACGCCCAAGGCGCCGATCTACGGCGGGTGGGAGAGCGACACCATCGCCGGCCATACGCTCGGCCATTATCTGACCGCCCTGGTGCTGACCCACGCGCAGACCGGCTGCGGCGAATGCCGCCGGCGCGCGGATTATATCGTCAACGAACTCGCCGACGTGCAGGCCAAGCGCGGTGACGGCTATGTCGGAGCGCTCGGCCGCAAGCGCAACGACGGGTCGGTGGTCGACGGAGAGGAGATATTTCCCGAAATCATGCGCGGCGAGATCCGATCCGGCGGATTCGATCTCAACGGCTCATGGTCTCCGCTCTACACGGTGCACAAGGTCTTCGCCGGCCTCCTCGATGTTCATGCCGGCTGGGGAAACACGCAGGCGCTGACCGTCGCGACCGGACTCGGCGGCTATTTCGAACGTGTCTTCGCCGCACTCGACGACGCCCAGATGCAGGAGGTTCTCGGCTGCGAATATGGCGGGCTGAACGAGAGCTTTGCCGAGCTCTACGCCCGGACAGGCGAACGGCGTTGGCTCACCGTCGCAGAGCGGCTCTACGATCGCAAGGTGCTCGATCCGCTCGCTGCACGTGAGGACAAGCTCGCCAACTTCCATGCCAATACCCAGGTGCCCAAGCTGATCGGTCTGGCGCGTTTGCACGAGCTGACCGGAAAGCCGGGCTACGCCACCGCCGCGCGCTTCTTCTGGGAGCGGGTGACGGGCCATCACAGCTTTGTGATCGGGGGCAATGCCGACCGCGAATATTTCTTCGAGCCCGATACCGTCGCCAATCATATTACCGAGCAAACGTGCGAGCATTGCAACACCTACAACATGCTCAAGCTGACCAGCCACCTTTATGAGTGGCAGCCGGATGGCGCGCTGTTCGACTTTTACGAACGCGCCCACCTCAACCACGTCATGTCGGCGCAGGATCCCGCGACCGGCGGCTTCACCTACATGACCCCGCTGATGACGGGCATTCCGCGCGGCTATTCCGCTCCCGACGAAGACAGCTTCTGGTGTTGCGTCGGCAGCGGCATGGAGAGCCACGCCAAGCATGGCGAAGCAATCTTCTGGGAAGGGGAGGGCGGCCTGCTCGTCAACCTCTACATCCCCGCGACCGCGGAATGGAAGGCGCGCGGCGCCTCGCTCGGCCTCGACAGCAATTATCCATATTCTCCGGAGAGCCGGCTGACCCTCAACAAGCTCGCAAAACCCGGGCGGTTCGCGATCGCATTCCGGGTGCCCGGCTGGGCGAATGGCCGAGCGTCGATCGCCGTCAACGGAAAGCCCGTTTCTCCGCCGATGGCGCAGGGATATGCCGTAATCGAGCGTCGGTGGAAGGCAGGTGACGTCGTGTCGATCGCACTGCCGCTCGAACTTCGCATAGAATCGACACCTGGTGATCCGGACACGATCGCCTTCGTGCGTGGTCCGATGGTGCTTGCTGCGGATCTCGGCGCCGCGCCGACCGGCAAGTCCGGGCGGGACGTCGAAGGCTATGACGGCGTCGCCCCCGCCATGGTCGGGGACGATCTGCTTGCCGCCTTCGCTCCGGTCGAGCCCTCGCGCGGCATCTACCAGGCGCGCGGCATCGTTCGGCCGGCCGATCTTACCTTTGTTCCGTTCTACAGCCAGTATCGGCGTCGCAGCGCCGTCTATTTCAAGCGTTTCTCGGATGCGAGCTGGGTCGCGGAGCAAGCCGCCTTCCTGAAGGAGCAGGCGCGTCAGCGGGATATCGCCGCGCGCTCCGTGGACGTCATGCACCTTGGCGAAATGCAGCCGGAGCGCGATCATTCGCTTGTCTCGGAAATCTCCTATCCCGTGACGTACAGGGCGCGGCAGGGGCGCGACGCGCGCTCCGGCGGCTATTTCGAATTCACGATGAAGGTGAGGCCCGGTCCGCTCATCCTGCAGGCGAGCTATTGGGGCGACGAGCGGCGGGTATCGTTCGACATCCTGGTCGACGGCGTGAAGATCGGCAGCCAAATTCTCGATCACGACAAGCCCGGCAGCTTCTTCGACGTCGAATATCCGGTTCCCGAAGCGCTCACCAAAGGCAAGACATCGGTCAAGGTGAAGTTCCTGCCGCACGATCGAAGCCGCGCCGGCCCCGTGTTCGGCGCGAGGATTTTCACCGCCAAACCGCTCCCCACGGCGTGACTGGGGCTGCTGCCGACGCTGGCGTGGCGATGCGCCTCGACGAGCTGCGCGTGCTCGCCTGTACGGTGCTGCGTCGCGCCGGCCTTGCCGGCCACCATGCCGAGGCGGTTGCGGAGACGATTGTCGCCGGCGAGCGCGACGGCTGTGCGTCGCACGGCGCCTATCGGCTGCTGGTAGCGGCGAACACCATCCGCAAGGGCATCGTCACCTCAAATCCGAAATTGCAGATCGAGGAGCCCGGACCGGCACTGGTCCGCGTCCGTGGTGATTACGGCTTCGCCCAGCTCGCTTTCGCGCGCGGCCGGCCGCGCCTGGTCGACAAGGCACGCCGGTTCGGGATCGCCGCGATGGCGCTGAACGATGTGGTACACTTCGCTGCTTTGTGGCCCGAAGTCGAGGCGCTTGCCGAAGATGGTCTCGTCTCCCTTGCGGTGACTCCGAGCCACGCCTGGGTTGCGCCTGCCGGCGGTACTCGGCCGGTCTTCGGCACCAATCCTATCGCGTTCGGATGGCCACGGCCCGGACGAGATCCGTTCGTGTTCGACTTCGCAACCAGCGCGGTTGCGCGCGGCGAGATCGAACTCCATCGTCGGGCCGGCAAGGCGGTGCCGGATGATTGGGGCTATGATGCCGAGGGAAAGGCAACCACCGATGCGGAGGCGGTGCTGAACGGTGCGATGCGGACGTTCGGCGGACACAAGGGCTCGGCGCTTGCTGCGATGGTAGAGTTGCTCGCGGGCCCACTGATCGGGGATCTGACCAGCCGCCAGTCGCTGATCGCGGACGCCGAGCGCGGCGGATCGCCGATCGGCGGGGAATTGCTGATCGCAATCGATCCAGCCGCTTTCCTCGGCGGCAGCGTTGCTGAGCATCTCGCTCAAGCCGAGGCGATGTTCGAGTCGATCGAAAGGCAGGGCGCGCGCTTGCCCTCGGCGCGCCGTTATGCTGCTCGCGCGCACAGCCTCGAGCATGGCGTCCTCATTCCGTCGGCCCTTCATGCCGAGATTACGAAGATTCTGGAGACCGAATGAAGAGCTCGCTGCTGGTTCTCGCCATGCTCATGTCCGCGCCGGGCCCGGGGGAAGCCCAGGCTGCGGCCCCGGCCGCCGAGCGCCCGAAGAATGAAGCGGATGCCAAGTTCGAGACGATCTACACGCAGGAATATGCGTGGCGGGAGACCTTGAACGGACCGAGCGAAGATGGGCCGCGCAGCATTCCTGATCGCCTTCCAGACGTCGGGCCCCGGGTTCAGGCTGAAAAAACCGCGCGCTGGACCGAAGTGAGCGCCGCGCTCGCCGCGATTGACCGGAACAGCCTCTCGCCCGAGAACCGAGTCAATTTCGCTGTCTACAAGGGCCAGGTCGACGCTCTTCTGGCCGGGCAGCGCTTTCGCGACTTTGAAAAGCCGCTCAATGCGGACAGCAGTTTCTGGGGGGACATTGCCGGGGTCGCAGGCGAGAGCTTCCGCACCGAGGCGGATTATCGCAACTATATCCGCATGCTGCGCACCATGCCCGCGCACTTCGCGCAGCAGATCGTCAACATGCGCGCCGGTCTCGCCCGCGGCTTCACGCCGCCGAGGGTGACATTGGAGGGGCGGGATTCCGGTGTGATCGAAGTAACGGAGGCGAAGAGCGCCGAAGCGTCGCCCTATTACGCGCCGTTCAAGGCGATGCCCGAGACGATCCCGGCAGACCGGCAAGCGGAGCTTCGCGCGGCGGGGCGTGCCGCGATCGAGGAAGCGGTAGTCCCAGCGCATCGAGACCTGCTGACCTTTCTTCGCGAGGAGTATTTCCCGAAGGCTCGAACTGCTCTCGCCGCCAGGAATCTTCCAAACGGCGAGGCCTATTACCAGGCGAAGATACGCGAGTTCGTGACGCTCGATCTTCCTGCCGAGGAGATCCACGCCATCGGTCTGGGCGAAGTCGCCAAGATCCGCGGGCGGATGCATGACGTGATGCGGCAGGTGAAGTTCGAAGGCGACCTCAAGGCGTTTCTCACTTTTCTTCGTACCGATCCGCGTTTCTACGCGAAGACTCCGCAAGCGCTGCTCGATCGGGCGGCCTGGATCGCGAAGACGTTCGACGGCAAGGCGGCCGACTGGTTCGGCAGGCTGCCGCGAAGCCGGTTCGCCATCAAGCCGGTGCCCGAGGCGATCGCGCCCTTCTACACAAGCGGTCGCGGCGGACCCGGGATCTACCTGGTCAACACCTACAACTTGCCCGCTCGTGCGCTCTATTCCTTACCGGCGCTGACCCTACACGAGAGCGCGCCGGGCCATGCCTTCCAGATGCCGCTCGCCAACGAGAATGACAGTTTGCCCAAGTTCCGGCGCGATTCCTATCTGTCGGCCTATGGCGAGGGGTGGGCGCTCTACTCCGAGGCGCTGGGCGAGGAGATGGGCATGTACGAGACGCCCTACGATCTGTTCGGCATGCTGAGCTACCAGATGTGGCGCGCCGCGCGGCTGGTGGTGGATACCGGCATTCACACCAAGGGGTGGACCCGGGCCCAGGCGATCGCTTTCCTGCTCGACAATACGGCTTTGGCCGAGCACGAGGTGACGACCGAGGTCGATCGCTACATTGCCTGGCCGGGGCAGGCTTTGTCCTACTACATGGGCGAACTCGCCATTCAGGAGCAGCGCACGCGTGCCGAGAAGGCGCTCGGGGAAAAGTTCGACATCCGCGCCTTTCACGATGCGGTGCTGTCGCTCGGTTCGGTGCCGTTGCCGGTGATCAAGGATCGCATAGACCAGTTGATCGCCGATGGCGGCAAGGGCCCGTATCCGATCGAGAGATGATCCGAGCCTTGCTCGGGCGGCCGGCGCACCCCGCGTATCAGGCCGGGCGGGGCAATGGTTCCCAGGTCCTCGTCAGCCGAACGGACGGTCGATCGCTGTCTGCGGCTCCGTGAACCAGGCGGCGCCATCTTCGGTGACGTGGAAATGGTCTTCGAGGCGGATGCCGAACTTGCCCGGAACCACGATCATCGGCTCGTTCGAGAAGCACATTCCCGGTGAGAGCGGTGTGCGGTCGCCGCGGACCAGATAAGCGGGTTCGTGAATCGACAGCCCGATACCGTGGCCGGTGCGGTGGGGAAGCCCGGGCAGCCGATAACCGGGTCCGAGTCCGGCGGCCTCGAGCACGCGGCGGGCGGCTGCGTCCACCTCTTCGCATGGCGTTCCGGGGCGGGCTGCGGCGAACGCCGCCGCCTGCGCCTCTTTCTCTAGCGCCCACATCATTCGCTCCTCGTCAGTTGCGCGACCGAAGGCGTAGGTGCGGGTGATGTCGGAATGATAGCCCTCAACCCGGCAGCCGGTGTCGATCAGAACGAGTTGATCTTCTTCAAGATATTGCTCGCCCGGAAGGCCGTGGGGGAAGGCGGTCGCGCGGCCGAACTGAACGATGCAGAACGTCGATCCGCCGCCGCCGATCGCCCGGTGGGCGTCGTCGATGAACTTCGTGACCGTGCTGGCTGCCATTCCCGGCGACAGGATGCGCGCGGCGCGTCGATGGACCTCCAGGGTCATCGCCTTGGCCTGAGCGAGCAGCTTGAGCTCCGCGCCGGACTTGCACTTGCGGCAACCATCGATCGCAGCGGCGCCATCGATGACTTCGAGGCCGCCTGCGCGCAGCCGTTCGCCCCATTGAAAGGGCAGCAACGGATCGACCGCTAGCGTCGCCCCGCGCGGCAATGTCCGCCTGACTAGGGCGATCGGATCCTCGTCTTCCTCCCAAAGCAGCAGATCCGCGGCGATGGCGACGCCAGCTTCGAGGCTGCCGCGCTCGAAGGCCGGGCAGACGATGGCCGGAGGTCCGCTCAGCGGCAGCAACAGTGCAACCATTCGCTCGCTCAGACTCCAGGCAAGTCCGGTGAAGTAACGAAGGCTTGCCCCCGCATTTACGAGAAGAGCGTCGGCACCCGCCGCTTCGGTGAGGGCGCGCGCCCGCTCCAGCCGCATCTGCCGCTCTTCGGCATCGATCGCAGGTGCAACATCCGCCCATGGCCGTATCGCCGCAAGCTCCGCTTCGATCGTTGCGCCGCCAATCGTCATATCGTTCTCGTCCTTTCGAAACGCTCCACAGCAAACGGCGTCGCATCGATCGGGGTCGCGGCACCGCGGATCAGCGCGGCGACGATCTCGGCCGTGACCGGCGCCAAGGTGAGGCCGAGGTGCTGATGGCCGAAAGCATAAAACAGATTCTGCACACGGCGCGAGCGGCCGATTGCGGGAAGGTAATCGGGCAGGGTCGGTCGTGCGCCTAGCCAGCGCGCGAATGGTGCGGCGAGCGGGAGCCCCAGCGCCGCGACATGTGCTTCCAGCCGCCGCCACTTGCGGGGATCCGGCGGCGCATCGACACGTCCGAACTCGACGAAGCTGGCTGCCTGCACGCAGTCGGCATAACCGGTGACGATCATCGAGCGATCCTCGAACACGATCGGAGGCAGGTGCGAGGGCCAGCGATCGGCGCTTGCGCGGATGTGGTAGCCGCGCTCCGCAATCAGTGGCACGGCATGTCCGGCGGCGGCCATGAGGCGACGCGAGCCCGTGCCCGCCGAGACCAGCACCAGGTCGGCTGGGTGAGCGTCGACCACTGCGCGGCCGTTCTCCACACGAAGGAACGCCTGGGCGCGGACGATCGTACCACCCGCGGCGGTCAGCGCCGCTTCGAGCGCATCGGCCAGCTGACTGAGATCGGTGATCTGCCCGCTTCCCCGAAACTGTATTGCGTCGGCGACACGTCCTTTCGTCATTGCGTCGATGTCGCGGAGGTCACCGCCGGCAACGGGCTCGATCCGCGCCGTGCCGATGTCCGCCGCTTCCCAGGCAGCCCGGCCGGCGGCACCGCTCGCGGCGGTTTCCCAAGCGACGATGTGCCCGTCGCAGCGCAGCAGATCGGGACGGCCGACGGCGTCGGACAATCGCCGCCATCCGGGTACCGCATCCCCAAGAAGCGCGGCGAGCGCGTCACGTCCGACTTTGAAGCGGCCGGGGGTCGACGCGGCGAGCATCCGCACGCCGAAAGGAAGCCACTCGCGCACCATGGACGGCGGCAAGGAGAGAGCACCGCCCCTGAAGAACAGTCGTCTGGGGAATGCGCGAAACGTCGCAGCGGAGGCGAGCGGCGCAACCTGCTCGACCGCAATGTGACCTGCATTCCCCCATGATGCGGCATTGCGCATCGGCGAAGGTTCGAGCACCTTCACCGAGCGGCCTTGCTGGGCGAGGGTGACCGCCGCGGCGAGTCCGATCACACCTCCGCCGACGATCAGAACATCAGTCACACCATTTCCTCAGTTGCACTGCGCAATTCTATATCGTATACCGTATAAGTCTTCAAGGAACGGATGAACGAACAGATGGCCATCGGATGGAAGGGCGTGTTCCCGGCAGTTACAACGCAGTTGCACGAGGATCTTACGATAGATCTCGAGAATACGCAGCGGGTGGTCGACGATCTCATCCGTGATGGTGTCACCGGGATCATCGCCCTCGGCACCGTCGGTGAGAACAATTCGCTGACCTACGAAGAGAAGGTTTCGACCCTCGCCGCCATCGTCGAAGTTGTCGCCGGACGGGTGCCGGTTGTGACCGGCTGTTCCGAATACGACCTCCGTCGCGCCGCACGCTACGCCCGGGCAGCCGAGACGGTGGGGGCGGACGGGCTGATGCTGCTGCCGCCGATGGTCTACGTTCCCAAGCGCAACGAGCTGGTCTCTCACTTCAAGGGCGTCGCCCAGGCGACGACGCTTCCGATCATGCTCTACAACAATCCTCCGGCCTATCGGACGACGATCGATGCGGAAGTGCTCGATGCGCTGACCGAGGTCGAGAACATCGTTGCAGTCAAGGAATCGGCGCCCGATACCCGCCGCTTCACCGACTTTCGCAACCGGTTCGGCAATCGCTACATATTGTTCGCCGGTCTCGACGATGTCGCGCTCGAAGGGCTTTATTTGGGCGCACAGGGTTGGGTGTCCGGTCTCACCAACGCCTTTCCACGGGAGTCGGTCGAACTCGTTGCGGCCTTCGAGAGGGGCGACCATGCGAAGGCGCTGGAGATCTATCGCTGGTTTATGCCGCTTCTGCATCTCGACGCGGAACATGATCTCGTTCAGGCGATCAAGCTTGCCGAGCAGGTGATGGGCCGTGGTTCGGAACGGGTGCTGCCGCCGCGACTGACTCTGGAGGGCGCCCGGCGGGCCGAGATCATCGCCATGGTCGAAAAGGCTGCCGCAACGCGTCCGCAGCTCGCCAACACCGCTCAGGCGGCCTGAACCGGATCGAAGATGCGCCACACCTTCTTCTGCATCGACGGCCACACGGCGGGCAATCCGGTACGGCTGGTCGCTGGCGGCGCGCCGTTGCTGAAAGGAGCGTCGATGTCGGAACGGCGCCAGGACTTCCTCGCTCGTTTCGACTGGATTCGCACCGGTCTGTGCTTCGAGCCACGCGGCCATGACATGATGTCCGGAGGGTTCCTTTATCCTCCGACGGATGCTGCAAACGATGTCGGCATTCTGTTCATAGAGACGTCGGGGTGCCTGCCGATGTGCGGCCATGGCACGATCGGAATGGTGACCTTCGGGATCGAGCACGGCCTGATCCAACCCGCCATGCCGAGCCGACTTCGGGTCGAGGTGCCGGCCGGGTTGCTCGAAATCGCCTATGCGCGGGAAGGGGACCGGGTCACCTCGGTGCGCATCACCAACGTCGCCTCCTACATCGCGGCGCGCGGGATCACGGTGGATGTGGAGGGGATCGGGCCGCTCAGCATCGATGTCGCTTATGGCGGCAACTTCTACGCCATCGTCGAGCCGCAAGGGGCGTATGAGGGGCTCGACGCGATGGGTGCCGCAAGGCTCGTCGAGCTCAGCGGCCGCGTCCGTCAGGCCGTGCAGGCCAAGTTCGAACCCGTTCACCCGCTCGATCCGACGATCCGCGGCGTCAGTCATGTCCTGTGGGCGGATGTCCCGCGCTGGGACGGTGCCGACGGCCGCAATGCGGTCTTCTACGGCGACAAGGCGATAGACCGAAGCCCGTGCGGTACCGGCACGTCGGCGCGGCTCGCCCATCTCGCGGGCACCGGACGGCTCCAGGTCGGGGAGCGGTTCGTGCACGAAAGCTACATCGGCAGCCGGTTCATCGGACGGGTCGAGCAGGAGACGAAGCTCGGCGACCAGTCCGCGATCGTCCCGTCCATCGAGGGCTCTGCGGTGGCAACCGGGTTCAACACGATCTGGATTGATCGCGCCGATCCTTTCTGGGAAGGTTTTCAGGTCAAGTGATCGATGCCAGATCCCGGCTCCCGGCCGTCGCGGCTCGGTCGAGCAGGAGCCTTTCCCAATGAGCATCGTGGTCCGAACCCTGTCCGAGCAGATCTTCGAGATCATCCGGGAACGAATCGTGCTCGGCAAACTTCCCGATCAACTGCCGATCCGCCAGGATGCGCTAGCCAACGAGCTCGGCGTCAGCAAGATTCCGCTCCGCGAGGCGTTGGCGCGCCTTGAGCAGGAAGGCCTGCTCGTCAGCCAGGCCAATCGCGGCTATTTCGTCCGGCCGATGTCGGCGGAATCCGCCGAAGAGATATTCGAGCTTCGGCTGAGTCTGGAGCCGCAGGCGGCAGGGCGGGGAGCGTTGCTTGCCGACGACGTCGGCCGGGCGGCGGCGGTCGAGGCTTATGAGGCGCTCGACAGTGCGGCGCTCGATGCCGGTGCCGAAGTGGCGGTGCGCAACCGCGCCTTCCACACCGCTCTGGTTCGTCCCGGCGGGCGGCTGCTCACGACCCAATTGGTCGAGCGCTTGGCGATCCTCTCGGAGCGCTACGTGGTGACGCACCTGGAGCCGGCCGGCCGCGAGGACCGCGCGCACCTGGAGCACAAGCAACTGATCGAGACCTGGCTCGCGCGCGATGCAGAAGGAATTGCTGCGCTGCTGACCGCCCATATTCGCGGCACGCTCGAGGATCTGAGAGCCCAGCTGGCAAATTCGGCGGGCGAGGGTAGCTAGACAAAATGAAGGGGAGACGATGTTCGGACCGCGTAAATCGATCGACACAGCCGGCAGTCAAGGTGCCGGACATCGTCTCGCCAAGACTCTCAGCTGGCCGCACCTGATCGCGCTTGGGGTTGGCGCGATTGTCGGCACCGGCATCTACACGCTGACGGGGGTGGGCGCGGAACGTGCCGGTCCCGCCGTGATCCTGGCCTTCGCCATCGCCGGCGCGGTGTGCGCGTGCGCGGCACTCGCTTACGCGGAAATGGCCACCATGGTTCCGGCCGCCGGCAGCGCCTATACGTTCAGCTATGTCGCCATGGGTGAGGCGATCGCCTGGGTGATAGGCTGGAGCCTGGTGCTCGAATATTCGCTCGCCTGTTCGACGGTGGCGGTCGGATGGTCTGGCTATCTGGTCGGTTGGCTACAGTCGGCTGGTCTCGATCTACCGCAAGCTTTGCTGGTCGGCCCCCATGCCGGCGGCATCATTAACCTTCCGGCCGTCGTCGTCGCGCTGTCGATCATGGGTCTGTTGATCGCCGGCACGCGGGAGAGCGCTACCCTCAACATCATTCTCGTCGTCATCAAGCTTGTCGCGCTCAGCCTGTTCGTGATCTTCGCGCTGCCCGCCTTTCAAAGCGACAATCTTCAGCCGTTCATGCCTTATGGCTTCGGCAGCACCGAGGTGATGGGCGAGAAGAAGGGCGTGATGGCCGCGGCGGCGATCGTCTTCTTCGCCTTCTACGGCTTCGATGCCGTTGCGACGTCGGCGGAGGAAGCCAAGCAACCAGGTCGGGATCTGACCATCGGCATCATCGGATCGATGGCAGCCTGCACGATCATCTACATGCTGGTGGCGATTTCGGCGATCGGAGCGCTGCCGTTCACCGCGCTCGCCAATTCTCCCGAGCCGCTCGCTCTGGTCCTGCGGACGCTCGATCATCCCGTTGCCGCACATCTTATCGCCTTGGCCGCGGTGATCGCGCTGCCGTCGGTCATCCTGGTGATGATGTACGGCCAAAGCCGGATCTTCTTCGTGATGGCGCGTGACGGACTGTTGCCTCGCCGGCTCGCGGCGGTGAGCCCGCGCACTGGCGCTCCGACCCTGATCACCCTGCTGACCGGCATCGTGGTCGCCGCCGTCGCCGGCTTCTTCCGTCTCGATGAAATCGCCGAACTCGCCAATGCCGGCACCCTCGTCGCCTTCGTCGCGGTGGCCGCGAGCATGATGATCCTCAGGCGCACGGCGCCAGGTGCGGCGCGTCTGTTCCGCTGCCCCCAACCATATCTGGTCGGCACCGCCGCCATCCTCGGTTGCCTGTATCTGTTCGTCAGCCTCCCTGAGACGACGATCGTCCGCTTCCTGATCTGGAACCTGGTTGGGCTCGTGGTCTATTACGCCTACGGGCGCCGCCGCAGCGCGCTGCGCGACCCGCAACCTGTCGCTGCCGCGGAATAGGGCAAGGCTGCACGACCGGCGCGTCGTGCGCCTGCTCAGTTCGGGAGCATCTCGTCGGCGATGAGCGGGATCGGGATCATTCCCGCCTTGTTGAACGAATCCAGAAAAGCCCGCAGGACGAATGGCTTTCCGGCGCGTTCGGAGCGGTGTGCTGCGTCGGCGATCAGCCTTTCGAGCATCAGCTTGCCAGTGATGTAGCTGGTGCCGTAACCTGGCTGGCGAAGATAGAGAAGCTGTTCGAAGGCCGTCAGGTCGTCGCCGGCCTTTGCCCAGCCGCGCGGCGTCCAATCGGCATGGAAGCGGCCTGCCTGCTCGAGGCTCCATTCATTCGCCTGTACGTGCAATGAGGCGAGCCCGCGCGCGGCGCGATTGGCAAGCATGATCCAGACGAGTTCGCGCGCACGCGGATTGTCGTCGTACAGGCCCGCCTGCATCATCAGTTCCTCGAAGGCGGTGGCGAAACCTTCGGCGCGCCCATCCCAGATATTGGAGAGCGAGGCACCCCGGCGGATCGGGCTCGGATGCGGCTCGTCGCGCATCCGGGCGAGGTCGATCCAATGGTAATCGTGGCTGAACAGCAGCATCGGCTCGCGATGCGTGACCTGTGCGAAGAAGGCGCGTTGCGGCTCCGGCACGAAATGGCCGATCTGCGGTGCGATGGCAGTCCTCAGATAGGGCTTGTCGGGAATTATCTGCTCTCGGACGAGGAAGGCGACGAACGCGTCGAGACGTCTATTCGACAGCGCCTGAAAGGTCGCCTCATCGGTAACGGGCGCGAGTGGCGGCAGATCCCGGTTGCGATGCTCTTCAAGCTTCAGCGCGGCATGCGCGCGTTCCAGCTCGCGGCGGAGCAGAGCCATTTCCTCGTTCCAGTCATAGGGGCTGAAATGGACATTGCGCTGATACCAGCTATATTCGTCGCGGCCGACGCCGGACGGGCCGGTTTTCCCTGGTGCTACCGTCTCGACCCACTCGATGAAGCCATCAGTCGCCGTGCGCGCCGCATTGATCGCCTGTCGGAGCGCACCGCCCGCACCGGTCATGTCGGCCTTTCGGCTGCCATCCAGCTTGGATATGATCAGCGTTCCCGCCTCGAGTTGCGTCAGTGCTTCGGCCTGGTCGCGCAGCATTCGAGGGCTGTAGCGCCAGAGATCTCCGGCATTGGAATCCTTCAAATTCGCTCGAGCCTGCGCGAGCAGCGCAGGGATTGCACGAAGCTGTGCCGTGAGCGTCGCCTGATCCGCTCGGGAAAGCGGAAATTCATACGCGTGAAGTGCGATTTCCGGTTGTGCAGCCGGTCCTTCGCGAAGAGGCACGTCGGTGCGGCTCGCCCAGACCTGGACGTAGAAAGCAGGGTCCCGCGCCCAGGGGCGAAGCACCCGCAGCTCGAAATCCAGGCCGTTCATCTCCGCCTCGACAAGTCTGTAGTCGTTGCGCTGCTCGGCATTCCAGCCTGCGGTCCGAATGGAGGCCAGGCGTTGCTTCCATCCCGGGAGGGCAGCCGCCTTGCGTGCCATTGCGGCAGCCGAATAGTCCGGAACCCCGCCGTGTATCTCCGGAGCCTGAAAGACACGCCAGGCTTCGAACAATGAGGCGAGGTCCGCGTAATCGGATTTCCCGTCTTGCCCACTCGGATGTGGCGTGTCGGGGCGTGCGTATCCCGGAACACAGAGTGCGAGCGCACATGCTGCGGCGATGAAGGACGCTCGCACACCGGTTCTCCTGATCAGTGAGCCAAAATCGTATACGATGTAGCTCGCCCTGGTCAACAAACGGGACAAGGAGACCGCTATCGGGAGATGAAGCGGGCGGCTATCAGGCCGTCCGGGGGCGTGCCTCCAGTGTTCGAAGAAGCGTATCGGTAGCGTTGGTAATGTTTGCGTCCGTCATGTTCGTCTGTGCCGTCGTCAGCGTCTACGACGGTGACACCTTGACCTGCGAAAGCGGGGTCAAGGTTCGTCTGCGCGCTGTCGACGCGCCCGAGATCAGGGGATGCGGTGGGCGGCGCGGCCGGGTTTGCGTCGAAGGAGATCCGATTGCCTCGAAGCGCCATCTGCAAAAGCTTGCGCTCGGCAGAAAGCTCCAATGCCGCAAGGACGGCGGCATGTCCTACAAGCGGCAGAATGCGTGGTGCAGCGCCGGCGGTGTCGATCTCTCCTGTGCCCAGGTGCGGGCGGGTTACGCGGCGCACGACGTCAAATATGATCGCGCGCGCAGGCTTTGCCGCCAATCCGGTTGATCGGGCGCGAGTTTCCGGGGATGGGAATGGAGCCGATCGCCCGTTCTTCGGTTGGATCATCGATGCGGAGGAGGAGGAGGAGCGCATATGTCACTAGATGACGAGATCATCGACACGCCTGAGGGGCCGATGACCTGGGCGCAGTGGAAGAAGAAGAACCCCGTTCAGATCCCGTCGCGCCGCACCAAGGGCAAGAAGCTGCCGGTGAAGGTGAAGCGGTTCACGTCCGAACGCTGAGCCGAGGGACGCTGCCGGTCAGGCGTCCTTACTTCTTGGGCGTGACCCACACCGAAACCGGGACGACGAACTTGCCCGGTTCCGGCTTTCCGACGTCCACCCTTTCAGCCTTCACCAGTTCGCCGCTTGCGAGCGTGAAAGGGGCCCAGGGTTTTGGCATGCGCCCGAAGGTCATCTTCTGGATCGGAAGGCCGGTGGACGTGTTCATGATGGTTGCAATGATGCTCATCGCGGGCCGGTAGCCAGCACGGTGCCGGTCGTCCAGTGGGCTGCAACGTGTCGGCGGATCACCACGCTACTGACACCACGAGTGGAGGCGCGAATGCCGCATTGCATCAACCACCGCTTCTGCTTTAGACGAATTCCTGTGAAAGCAGCATTTGCCTCGATTCCCGGCATGTCGCTCGGCTTGCGACTTATCGGCGGCCGCCGGGACTGACGGCCGCCCGGCGGCGGCATCGCTGTCGTTTCCACATCAACAGGTTTCAGGAGGCGCACCGATGCTGCGCGACCCATCAATCAAATACCGCCCGTTCCCGGCCGTTGCGCTGCCCGACCGCCAGTGGCCCGCAAGAACGATCACCAAGCCGCCGCGCTGGCTCTCCACTGACATGCGGGACGGAAATCAGGCGCTGATCGACCCGATGAATGCCGAGAAGAAGCAGCGCTTCTTCGATCTGCTGGTCGAGGTCGGACTGAAGGAGATCGAGATCGGCTTTCCCTCCGCAGGAGCGACCGAATTCGACTATATTCGCGGGCTCGTCGGCTCCGGCGCGATCCCGGACGACGTGACCGTCCAGGTTCTGACGCAGGCGCGAGACGACCTCATCGATCGCTCGTTCGAAAGCCTGGAGGGCGCCCGAACGGCTGTCGTCCACCTCTACAACGCCGTGTCCCCGGCCTGGCGCCGGATCGTGTTCGGTCTCGATCGTGCAGGCGTCAAGGAGATCGCCATTCGCGGCATGACTCGCATGCGCGAGCAGGCGGAGCGCCGGCCGGAGACCGATTGGCGTTTCGAATACAGCCCGGAAACCTTTTCGACGGCCGAGCTCGAATTCAGCCTGGAGGTCTGCGAGGCGGTGATCGACGTGATCGAGCCGACCCCCGAGCGGCCGCTCATCTTCAACCTGCCGGCGACAGTGGAGGCGTCGACGCCGAACATCTACGCCGATCAGATCGAATGGTTTTGCCGGCATATCTCGCGCCGAGACAGCGTTGTGATTTCGGTTCATCCGCACAATGATCGCGGCACCGGCGTCGCGGCCGCGGAGCTTGCGATCCTCGCCGGAGCTGATCGGGTGGAGGGCTGCCTGTTCGGCAATGGCGAGCGCACCGGCAACGTCGATCTGGTGACGCTGGCGCTCAACCTCTACACGCAGGGCATCGATCCCGGGCTCGATTTTTCCGACATCGATCGAGTCGTCAGCATCGTCCAGCACTGCAACGCCCTGCCGGTCCATCCGCGACATCCCTATGCCGGCGAATTGGTGTTCACCGCCTTTTCGGGCAGCCATCAGGACGCGATCAAGAAGGGGTTCGCAGCGCAAGCCCAGCGCAACGATGAAATCTGGGACGTGCCTTACCTGCCGATCGATCCGGCGGATCTCGGTCGCTCCTACGAGGCCGTCATCCGGGTCAATTCGCAGTCGGGCAAGGGCGGAGCCGCCTGGGTGCTGGAGCAGGACAAGAAGCTCAAGCTGCCGAAGCGGATGCAGGCCGATTTCAGCCGGCACGTGCAGACGCATGCGGACGCCTTGGGCCGGGAGCTGACGGCGCAGGACATCTGGTCGGTGTTCCAGCAGGCCTATGCACTCGTCGGCGAGCAGCCTTTGGCTCTTGTCGAGTATGAAGGCCGATCCATCGGCGATGGCGACCGGCAGTTTATCGGCCAGATCCGCTTCAATGGCCAGGAGGTTCGGCTCGCCGGCCGCGGAAACGGGCTGCTTTCCGGTGTGCTGCACGCTTTGCAGGATGCCTGCGGCGTCGGCTTCGACATCGCGGATTATCACGAGCATGCCATCGGCCACGGCAGCGACGCCCAGGCGGCGGCTTATGTCGAGTGCAGGACGCCCGAAGGTGCCGCCTTCTTCGGCGTCGGCCTCGACACCGATGTCGCCAGTGCCTCGGTCAAGGCCCTGCTCAGTGCCGCCAATCAGGCGCTGCAGAGATCGGAGTGAGAAGAACGGCTTCGGCGCTCGAGGCCTTCGAGCGCCGAGCCTTGCGTATCAGGACCTGAACATGCCCAACGTCGTGACCATCGATGATCCGGCGGACATTCGGATCGCGGCCTATCGGGACATACGCGAGCGCGACCTTGTCGGGCGCGATGGCCTGTTCGTCGCCGAGGGGCAGGTGGTTTTGGAAAAACTGATCGACAGCCGGTGGTACCACCCGCAATCCCTTCTGATCGCTGCCAAGCGCCTGGATGCCTTGGCGGCGCTGCTGGCCCGCCTTCCCGATGACGTGCCGGTATTCGCGGCGTCACAGCGGGTCGTCGACGGCGTCGCGGGCTTCCCGTTGCACCGCGGGATCCTTGCGATCGGTGCGCGCAGCGAGACATCGAGTGCTGAAACGTTGCTCGCCGGACTTCCCGCCGACGCGGATGTGCTGCTGCTCTCGGCAATTGCCAATCACGACAATGTAGGGGGAATCTTTCGCAACGCGGCCGCGTTCGGGATCGCGGCAGTGCTGCTCGACGCGGATTGCTGCGATCCGCTCTACCGCAAGGCGATCCGGGTATCTGTCGGCGCGTCCTTGCTGGTGCCGTTCGCACGGCTGGGGCGCGGCGAGGATCCGCTAGACCTGCTGGCGCGCCACCGCTTTCATACGGTCGCGCTCAGTCCGGCTGGCGCGGCGATACTGTCCGATTGGGCTCCGCAGCGGCGTAACGCGGTGCTCCTCGGCGCTGAGGGGCCGGGCCTTTCTCCGGCAATGTTGGCACGCACGACGAGCTTGCGGATACCGATGAGCGCGGGTTTCGACTCGCTCAACGTCGCAACCACCAGCGGCATCGTGCTGCACCACATCGCAGTCGAACGGCGCGGACGGATCTGCTAACCCGCAATCTGGTATCGACGAGCCTCGTGTCAGCGCCGATCCGCTGGCGCTGCTGCGCCGCTCAAGACGTCTCGGGTGCACCCGACCGGCAGCAAGGGCCGCAGAAAGCTTCGTTCATAGCGCAGGACGCATCCGCTCTCGTCACGAATGCGATCGGCAGCAATGAATTCGGGATCCACTCCGAACCGTTGCCGGTACCTCTCGTAGGCGGCAAGACTGTCGAAGCTGAACAAAGCGATCGCCAGGTCGCTTGCACCCTCGGCCGGAAGATAATAGCCGTGATGCACGCCGCCGTGCTGCGCGACGAGGCACATCCAAGCTTGGGCGAACGCTTCGAAGGCGTCGAGGCGCTTGGGCGCGATGACATAATGGACGACGCACGTGATCATCTCTGCGCCTTCGCGGATGAACGTGCATCCCGATGTGGGGACAGGGGCGGGAGCCCCCCTGCACCGCACGCGTCCCGCCACTTCACATCGGTGAATGGCCGGTCTCCGGAAACGATCGGAGGCTTAGGTGGATCACCCGACCGCAGGAAGCGAAGAGGGCATCCGCCTGCTCCTTCGCCGCTCCCGGAGTTCCAAACCTGCGGTGCATCACCATGCCCGCCATTCCGGCGACCGTATGGGACCGTCAATGCACGGCGGGAGCTCTGCTCCGAATGCGCTTGGACGATGAAGATGTTCACTTTCCCTCCTTCGAGCCCGGCGCGGGAAGGACGTTGCTGATGCACGGCCATCGGCGCCTTTATTGCCGTCGAGAGATGCGGACGCCGGAGATATTGGTCCAATTTTCCTTTCGTATATACGGTATCGAGATGGTGGATATCAGGACGTTCGACCTCAACCTGATCCGGATCCTCGACGCGCTGCTCGACGAAGGAAGCGTGACCGGAGCCGCGTCGCGGCTCGGCCTGACTCAGCCGGCGGTCAGTGGGGCCCTGGCACGCTTGCGCCACGCGCTCGGAGATCCGTTGTTCGTCCGTGCCCAGCGGGGCGTGGTGCCAACCCCGCGCGCTCTGGATCTGGCGCTCTCCGTCAAACGCGTGTTGAGGGAAGCCGAGGCGATCCTCCAGCCGTCGGCGTTCGATCCGGCTTCGGCGCAATTTCAGGTATCGGTGTCCGCCTCGGATTACACTCAGCGCGTCCTGCTCACGCCATTTCTCTCGATTCTGGGGCGAGACGCGCCGGGGCTAAGGCTGGCGATACGGCCATTGCTCGGCGGCAGTCTGCTGCCACTGATGGCGCGCGGTTCCGTAGATCTGGCCTTGCTGACGCTCGAGGAGGCGCCGGAACAGCTCATCTCCCGGCGATTGTTCGACGATCGCTACGTGTGCGCGATGCGGCGAGGCCACCCGCTCTCCGCCGGCGTGCTGAATCTCGACGCCTTTTGCGACCTCAAGCACGCACTGGTCTCGCCGCAGGGGGGCGGCTTTCGGGGCCGCGTCGATGCTGCACTCGATGTACTGGGGCGCTCTCGTCATGTGGCGGTTTCGGTGCCCAGCTTCCTTGCCCTGCTCGACATCCTTGCGGAGACCGATCTTATTGCAGCAATTCCCGAGCGGTTGGTCAGGAGCGCGCCGGACCTCGAGCAGCAACCGCTGCCAGTCGCGGTTCCGGAGTTCACGATTATCGCCGCCTGGCACGAGCGCACGCGGCATGACCCTGCGCAGAACTGGCTCCGGGCCCGCCTCGCCGACTTTGCCGGTGCAGCCTGAGCCCGTGACGCTCGGCCATTCAGGAGCGTGCCTGCCGGCAAATGCTCGTCAACACCCTCCACACGGCGTGGACGTTCCGCTGATGATGAAGGAGTAGCTGAGCGGCCCCAGCGTAATTCGATGGCGCGTGTTGGGGGGCATCCTGATTCCAGCCGGTGTCGCCACCGACACCCGTCTTCGCGAGATCGATCAGCAGACTGCCGTCGCCATCTGGGCGGATGTCGGAACTACGTGCCTGTCCCGGAGCCTTCGTCGCCGATCGCCATGGAGAGAGGCGAGGACGTTTGATCTAGGATCGGCGGTGCTGCGGACATGATCGAGGGTCGGCGCGGTGCTGTGGACGAGACCGACGCCCAGCGGGCAGGGGAGGTCGTCGCGTAGCGGCGTGAACTGCATCATTCCGGTAACGCTGCCGTTCCCGCCACTTACCCCGACGCAACGTGTTCAATCGCGTAGGCTGCCCTGATCTCCCGTCGTTCTGAGGCGTCCAGGTAAATTTGCGCACCCACCGAGGAGCGCTCGGAGCGAACGGTCGGTTGCCCGCAACTCCAGCACCTTCGCACTCAGGATGTCGGCGGCTGCGCGTGCATCTTTCGGAAGTGGACCGACCATAGGCACGGGAGGGGGAATGTCACCACGATCCGCACAGGTGACGGCCACCGGAATATAAGCAATCGTCGGCGTCACCCTCCCACAGCCGCTGAGTAGGACAACGGCAAGGCATGGCACCATGCGTACCGAAATGGCGGCTTGGCCGCCGACTAACGTCATCATCATCGCTACCGATCCTCTGGCCTGAGTAGGGGCGCTTCGTCCGGCTACAGACCGGACATCGTCTGCAGCGTGTCGCTGATCGTGCAGGGTTCCGCGACAGTGCGAGGTCGGGCGGCTGACCTCCGAAGCGCCGTGATGTGCGGGGCCTGAAGGCGGTTGGCCTTGTTCGCGGCCGCAAGCAGTGTCTTCGCTTCCGTCATGCGCCGCGCGCTCTCGTCCGCGAGACGTCGCGCGGCACGTGCCTGCACGCCAATCAGAGCATTTGCGTCCGCAAGTTGCGCATTGAGCTTGGCCGCATGACGCTGCTCGGATTGCAACGAGAGCCAGAGAAAGGCGATGATCAGGACGATCGATCCGGCAGCCGCTATACGCCAGTAGCGCAGCACGGAGCCGAGCAAGGAGAGCCTACCCATCAGGCAATCCCCCGATTGAGCTGTTGTCGTGCCGGTCCGAAATAGGGAGGCGTGTTCAACATCGGTTGGATCGGCGCAGGTGACGGCAATGGTGCGAACGCGCACGGAGGAAGAGCCTGCTCCTGGCTGGCCGGTATTGGAACGGCAAGGATCGCTGCGACGGTGAAGAACTTCACGACCGTGTCTCCTTTCTGAGCGCGTTGATGGCCGGCGAGCAGCGGACCCGAGTGGCGACGAACTCGAAACAGTGCGGGTGCACGTCTCGCCCATAGCTCCCCGCGCGGGCAGGAACTGAGCTTTGCGTCGGCACATTCAGGCATGAGCCTCGGGACCAGGAGCAGGGGCGCACTAAGCGCCGGCGGCGGTTTTTCCCAAGTCGGTCTCCGCCATCCAGGCTGCAACGTCGAAGCTGGGGCAAGCCTTGTTGACGCCCGGAAAATCACGATGGCCGCAGACCCTTGCCTCGGGATATGCCTCCAGCATCGTTCCGATAAGAGCCTTCATCGCCATCTTCTGCGCTTGAGTGCGCGTGTCCTTCGGACGCATGGCCACGTCGACACCGCCGGCGTAACAGATGCCGATGGTATCCAGATTATGGCCTTGAACATGTGCGCCCGGAACGCCGTCAGGGCGCCCCTTCTCGATCTTGCCATCCAGCCGGATGAAATAGTGGTAGCCAATTCGATCGAAGCCGCGGGTCCGGTGCATCTGGTCGATATCAGACGCGCTGATCTCGCGTCCCTCCGGCGTAGCGGAGCAATGAAGGACGATTGCGGAGATTTTGCGCATCGAGATGAGCCTTTCGTCTGAGGAGCATGGTTGGTTGGCGCTCCGGGAAGGGCAGCGTGGCCTAGAGTCCCGCCGGATTGCGGAGGCAGGGATTACCGTCCGTTTTGCCTGGCCTTTGAAATCGCCCGCGGCGGAGCGGGAGCCAAATCAGTCGATTCCGTCGAGTTTCCTGATCAGGTCTTCGAGCCGCCGATCCGGCATCAACGCACGGGCAGGCCCGGGATGCGAGAACAGATCGATAAGGCTGCAAGCCTTTCTCAGCTGACAGGCCGCGTCCCGCACCGTCCGCATCGCATCGGATTGTCCACACATCAGCGTAGTCCTTCGATTCTGGCCGCGAGTGCTGTCATCGATCGGGCGACCTCGAGATCGGTCTGGATCCGCTCCTTGGCGAGCAGCAACGCGGCATCCTCGCGCTCGCGGGTCGCCGAAGCCCTCGCCGCCTTCGGCAAGCCATCTGTCGGCGACGTTCGGATAAAGGTTGCGCAGCACCTTGATCATCTTCTGCCGGCCGCCGCCGAGCTCGCCCGAAAGATCGACCACGGTGGCCTGGCGGTAGGTGGCATGCTGCGCGGCGAATGGGTTGATTAACGCCTCTTCCGGCACGGCGGCTTTCTTCCTGCGCTTGTCCTTCGCCATTGCGGCACTCCTTTGACTGTTTCGTTCCGGGTGATCGAGTGTGTTGCTGCTTCGCGGCCGAAAGGCCGGAGCGCCGATTGCGCGGCGCTCCGGAGGTCGCGGCGGAGGGGAGGGGGCCGCCGATGCGAATTCGGCCTGCTGATCCAACGCTGCGGGCGTTGCTGATCTCATCGTGGAATAATGCAAAAGGCATCATACAAAAGCAAGTGCTTTTTGCACCATTTCTGATATTGTTCTGGCATGACGACACCGAACCAGCGCTTGAAGATCGCTCGCGCCCGCCGCTTCCCCCGCGCCATCGACGCGGCCAAGGCGCTGGGCATGCCGGTCGCGACCTACAATCAGCATGAAAATGGTCTGCGAGGATCGGGCAGCATTCCGCGCCGGGCGGCCGAGCGTTATGCCGACTTCTTCGACGTTTCGCTCGATTGGCTGCTCACCGGCCGGCAGCCCGATACCGATGTCGACGACCCTCTTCCTACTGAGGGCGAGCTGGAGAAAATGGTGGAAATCGCGATGCTTGAGGTCCCTGCCGGCGCTCGGCTCGCGGACTTTCCGCATATCGTCGGCCCAGCGCTTCATGCGCAGCTAGTGCAGTATCGAGCTGCTCGCGGAGCGCGGTCGACTGAGGGCGTAGAGACCGCTCCCGGCAAAGTCGCTCGATCTCGCGCGACCACCAGCTCAGGCGCGAGGGCAGGATCGCGCACGCCATGAGGCAGCTGGGACATGCCGCCTCACAGGCGGGCTCCTGAAGGAGCAGGTGCTTGAGTTCGTCCACGACTCGACTCTCCCGTTCTCCATATGTTCTACCAACAAGTAGTGAAAATCGCAAGCGGGAATGGGTTCCCACCTGACGCTGACGCGCGGCTGAGAAGCAGCAACAGCACAGAAAGACTTCTCGAATGATGCAAAATGCACTTGCCTTCTCCGCATGGATGAGGCATGGAGGCTGAGATGGTTTCAGGCTGCGGAGAGGCCGACTGAGATCGAGGGCGGCAGCGGCCTCGCCCCGCCGGACGCACGTGTATGATCCTGGAGGCGACGACCAATGAGACATGCTCCGATCACCACCGATGGGCGCGTGTCACCCCTCGTCTGGGGGATGACGCCGGACGGGCGCAGCGACCGTGAAAGGCTTCTCGACGCAATCGACCGGCACCTCGCAACGGCGGCGCACTTTGGCGCACTCTGCGCCGGCGGAGGCACGCTCGACGAAGCGGCCTACGCCGCAGCCGAGAAGGCGCGCGAAGACAGCGAAGCTCAATTGATCAGGCTCGTCGAGGATATCGCACTGGTGCCCTATGATCGCCTGCTCAGGGCGATGACGGCCTGATCGGCCGTACCGCCGGACCGAGCGGATCGCCACCATGCACCTCCCTTTTTCACGCAGAGCGGCGAAAGGGCGTGTCTCCTATCGATCCAGGCTCACCAGCAGGTCTTCGAAACCGAGCGACGCAGTCTCTGCCGGGAGTTCCAGGGCGTGAAAGATGCTGGTCATCGCTTCGCGAGTCTCACGATGCCGGCTCTCCAATACGGCGTCCTCTGTCCCATTCTCGCCGAACAGCCGGTCCAGATATTGCGAGGCGAGGCGCTGATGCGCTTTCGCGGCTTCGGGCTCGGCGCAGGCCGCGCATGCTGCTTCGGCTTGAGCGCGCTCGAACAGATAGTCTGAATCCGGAACATCGGACTTTGGAAGAAGGCCCATGGCTCGCCTCTAGCAATACGCACACTACCCGTTTACCGATCGCTAACATTGGTTAAAAAAAGGTTAACGGCGCCCTGAAACGGGGACGCCTCGGGGACGCTTCGCTTCGTGCCGGAGGCGTCGCTGGAAACGCGGCAGCGCCTTCGACTGCTCGGCCCGTGCTCACAGGGAGACCTCTCGACTCCCGCTCGATCCCTGCGGTACCTGCTCGGAGGCCCTGGCACTATGATCCTTCGCGCGGGCCATGGCGCGTGCTAGCGGCGTTCCGCGCACCCGGCGCTCGTGGAGACAGCATCATGTTGGCATTGATGGCCACTCTTGCGGCGATCGCGATCGCTCCGGAGCGCTCCTCGGAGCCCGTAGGCATCTCGGAGGCCGAGCGCGTCGCAGCGGCCCGGGCAGCAGGCTTTCGCCTTCGTGGCGATGTCATCGCGAACGGGTGCGACGAAGTCGCGGAGATGATCTCGTTCGAGCGGCATGATCTCGACCGTGACGGAACCGGGGAAATCGTCGTTTCCGACGGGGGCGCGTGCTACGGCGCAGCGGGGGCGATGTTCGTCGTCTTGCGCAAGGTCGGCGGAACTTGGCGCCCGATCCTCTCTGCTCAAGGCATCATGTCCATCCTGCCGAGCAGCCACGGCGGCTGGCGCGACATCGAGATTGGCGGTCCGGGCTTCGGAAAGATCCCGGTCGCCCGGTGGAACGGCGCGAAATACGTCCTTTAGCGGCTATGTGAGCTCGGAACGCCTGGTGCGATGCTGCAGGAGAACAAGATGCGCACGCGGCTGAGCATTTGCCTCCGCAAGGCGGATTACGCCACCGCCCGGGAAGCGCTCGAAGCCGCGCGCGGCTACGGCCTTCCGCTCCGGCCCTACCGCTGCGAACGCTGCCGGCGCTTTCACTTGACGAGCCGCACCAAAGGCAAGTGGCAGCCGAAGCCGCAGGACTAGCCGCTCCGCACCCGGAGAGCCAATGACGCCACCGAGCAGGCTTAAGGCCTTGCCGCGACGTTTGAGCGGCGTGGGTCAAGCATGCGCGCGCTGTAGATCCAGCAAGGCGGCGAGCGCGGCTGGCGCGCTCGCCGCCGGTACGAAGACGTGGTCGTGGTGGTAGGCGGCGACCATGTTGCACGGGATGTCGCACGCCGCCAGAACCGTGGCAACGGCGGCGGTCAGGCCGACGCCGTCGAGCGCCGAATGGACGTTGAGCGTGATCTGGCACATTTCCTGATCTGTCTCGAAGCCGAGGGCCCGTGCCCGCTCGGCGGGCAGCAGGAAGGATTGGCCCTCCGCCTCGACGAACATGCCGATCGCTGCCTCCCGACAAGCACGTGCAACCGCTTCGCTGGCGGTGGTGCAGAATATGAAGCGCCCGTTCCGCAGCACCGGATCCATCGCCGCGATCATCGCATCACGATCGCGCACCACCTCTTCCATCCTCAACGACTCCTCTAGCCATTGCTTGTGTCGCTCGGTCAGCATTCGCACGACCGGCGCCGTGATCAAGTTCGCAGCGCCTTGGTCGCCGCTGCCTCGGCCGCGGTCACGGGCGGATCGCCGCGACTGCCGGCGAACAGCCTTGATGTGGACCGTGGGCCACGGCCGGGTTCCCGGCGCAAATCGGCTTGTCCAATGCCGCTCTGTTTCTATGCTGCTTCGACATCGAACGATGGAGGGTGACCTGTTTCGCTTGGCGCTCCGCTTGACCATCTGCCTGGTCGCCCCCCTCAGCCTGGCGGCGGCCGCACCGCCTTCGGCGGGGCCGGTGGCGACGACCCGCAGCGGCCGCATCGAAGGCATCGATCAGGGCGCGGTCCATGCTTTTCTCGGCATCCCGTTTGCCGCTGCTCCGGTTGGTCCCGGTCGCTGGCGTGCGCCGCGCCCGGTTGCCGCCTGGAGCGGGGTGCGCTCCGCCCGCACCTCCGGCGCCAGCTGTTGGCAGGGGGTGACGCCGGAGGGCTTCGGTCCGTGGAGCCCCGAATATGTGGTGCAGGGCGATGTCAGCGAAGACTGCCTGTTCCTCAACGTCTGGGCACCCGCCGCGGGGAAGGCTCGCCGCCGGCCGGTGCTGGTATGGATACACGGCGGCGGATTCAACTCGGGCTCGGGGGCAGTCCCCATCTACGATGGCGGGGCGCTCGCCGCGCGGGGCATCGTCGTGGTGACGATCAACTATCGGGTGAACGTCTTCGGCTTCCTCGCCCACCCGGGCCTCAGCGCGGAAGCGGGCGCCGCACCCGCCGCGAATTTCGGGCTGCAGGACATGATCGCGGCGCTGCACTGGGTGCGGGACAACGTCTCCGCCTTCGGCGGCGATCCGGGTCAGGTCACGATCGCCGGTCAGTCGGCAGGGGCGATGGCCGTGCATGCGTTGATCGCCGCACCCTCGGCACGGGGGCTGTTCCAGCGGGCGATCGCGCAAAGCGGCTTTCCCCGCCCGCTGCCCCTGCCCAGGTTGGCGGAGGCCGAGAAAGAGGGGCTCGCCTTCGGTGCCGAGAAGAAGGCGCTTTCCCTGGCGGCCTTGCGCGCCCTTCCGGCGGAGGCGCTGCAATCGTCCCGCGGGGCGAATTCCGGTCGCTTCGGGCCGGTGATCGATGGTCGTCTGCTCCCGCAGCCCCTCGGCGAGGCCCTGCGAAGCGGGCGGGGCGCGGACGTGCCGATGCTCGCCGGATTCACGGCGGACGAGGGAAGCGGGCTTTCCAGCGCCTATGGCGCGCCCGATCCGGGCATATTGCGGCAGCTCCGGGAGGAGCTTTTCGGTCCGCGGGCGGCAAGTGCCGCGGTGCTCTACCGTGACTCGACCGACGCCGATCGTGCCGAATCGAACATCCAGCTGCACCGCGATCGCTGGGCGTGGCTGCTCGCAGCATGGGCAAGCGCCAGAAACGGTCGTGCGCCGCTTTATGGCTATCGCTTCACCCGGGTTGCGCCAGGTCCGCAATCCGCGCGCTGGCGCGCCTTCCATTCCTCGGAGATCCCCTATCTGTTCGGCACCCTCGATGCAGCGCCCGAGCGGGGCTTCACTGCCGACGATCACGCCTTCTCCGCGCAGATCGCGGGCTACTGGCTGAACTTCATCAAGACCGGCAATCCCAACGGTGCCGGTTTGCCTGCCTGGCCGGCACTGCGCGTCGACGATCCGCGGGTGATGCGGCTTGGCGAACCCCTCGCGCCCGAGCCGCTTCTGGCGCCCCAAAAGCGCGCCTTGCTGCGCAGCGACATGGGTACGAAGAAATGACCGGGAGCGGCCTGCTCCGGCAGGTCTGCTGGATGCAGTGTAGGCTGCGATGGGAGGAGGAGAGATGCGCTCGAACGATGATCTTCGCGCCGAATATCTGCTGATCCAGTCGCAATATGAGGCATATGATCAGCGGGCGCTGACCCTCAAAGGTCTTGCGACGCCGTTGCTCGGCGCCGGTCTGGCGATCGGCGTGAAGGAGAGCAGCAGCCTGATTCTGCTCGGCACCCTGTTCGTCGCGGCATCGCTCTGGCTGCTGGAGGCGATCTGGAAGAGCTTTCAATATTGCTTCGCTGCGAGAATTCGGACTCTCGAAGCCTGGCATCGAGGCGAGGGCGACGAGAACATCCCCGCTTTCCAGATCTTCACCGAGTGGGGCCGCTCGTGGGGATCGGACTATTCGCGCTGGCAGGCCTTGCCGCCGATCCTGATGCTCCCCTTCGTGGCGCTGCCTTATGCTGCGGTGATCGCGATCTCGCTGTCCGCCGTCGCCCTCATCGAGCTTGGAGGCCCCGGGAACTGAGGCGCCGGACGCGTCGATGGCGTTGGATCTTCTCCTCCCTGTCCGCGAAGCGGATGGGGAGGGGGACCGCCGGAGGCGGGGGAGGGGCCTTCCGGCGCCGAAAGCCCATTAAGCGTACTTCGTACTCTTTTCTCCCCGATCGCCCGGTGCGGCAGTGAGGATCGGGATTCCTGGCGCCGCGCCCGCGACAATGGACGAACCGCCCGCTGTGCCTTATTCGGGCGAGCACGATGTCAGATCTCGATTTGCCGATCCGTGTGGCGGCGCTCTACAAATTCACACCGCTGGAAGACTGCGCCTCGCTCCGTTCGTCGCTCGAGCAGCTGTGCGTGGACGAGGGCATCAAGGGGACGTTGCTGCTCGCGCACGAAGGGATCAACGGCACGATCGCCGGAACCGACGCCGCCATCGATCGGGTGCTCGAACACGTCCGCACTCTGCCGGGATGCGCCGACATCGAGGTCAAGGACTCTCGCGCCGCATCGATGCCGTTTCTCCGCATGAAGGTTCGCATCAAGCGCGAGATCGTGACCATGGGAAAGCCCGATGTCGATCCGCTGAGCGGCACTGGGCATTATGTCGCGCCCTCCGACTGGAATGCGCTGATCGATGATCCCGACACAATCGTGATCGACACGCGCAACGATTATGAGGTGGCCGTCGGCACGTTCGCCGGTGCGATCGATCCCAGGACCCGGAGCTTCCGCGATTTCCCAGCCTGGTTCGAGGCCAATCGCGCTGCCTTGGACGGGAATGGACAAACTGCCCGTCCGAAAATCGCGATGTTCTGCACTGGCGGCATACGCTGCGAGAAGTCGACCGCCTTTCTGAAGTCGCAAGGCCTCGACCAGGTCTATCATCTGAAGGGCGGCATTCTTGCCTATCTCGAGACGGTGCCGGCCGAGGCAAGCCGCTGGCAGGGCGACTGCTTCGTGTTCGACGAACGGGTAACCGTCGGCCATGGTCTGCGACCCGGCGGTTTCGTCCTTTGCCGTGCCTGCCGCATGCCCGTCTCGCCCCAACAGCGGGCCTCGCCGCTGTACCGGGAAGGAGTCAGCTGCCCGGCCTGCCAGCACGAACGCAGCGATGCCCAGCGGGCGCGCTATGCCGAGCGAGAGCGCCAGGTTCGTCTGGCGGAGGCGCGCGGCATCGCCCATGTCGGGGCGATCCTGCCCGAGGCCGAGGACGGTTGAGCCTCCAGCCGCGGCTCAGCCGACCTGAAGGGCCAATGAAGGCTTGCATCTAGGCCGTCCAGATTGGATCGTTGCGCTCCCGATCCTGGTTCCGGAGAACACGTGGCCACACTCTTCCCCGACGGCAAGGCACGCTGCAAATGGGCGGCGGCAGCGCCTGAATTCCTCGATTATCACGACCGCGAATGGGGCTTTCCGGTCGCTGAGGATCGCCGCCTGTTCGAAAAGATCTGCCTGGAGGGCTTTCAGTCGGGGCTGAGCTGGCGGACCATCCTCGCCAAGCGCGAACGCTTCCGAACCGTCTTTTGCGGCTTCGACTTCGAAGCGGTTGCCGAATTCGGTGGAGCCGATGTCGAGCGTCTGCTCGGCGATGCCGGCATCGTTCGCCATCGCGGCAAGATCGAGGCGACGATCAACAATGCCCGCCGCGCCGTCGAACTGGTCGAAGAGAAGGGATCGCTCGCGGCGTATCTCTGGGGCTTCGAGCCGAGCTCCGAAGCGCAGGTTGCGCCCCAATCCGCATCCACCTCCTCAGCCTCGATCGCAATTTCGAAGGATCTGAAGCGTCGCGGCTGGCGCTTCGTCGGCCCGACCACGATCTTCGCCTTCATGCAGGCGATGGGGCTCATCAACGATCATGCCGAAGATTGCGTCATCCGCCGCAAAGTCGCGGAAGCGCGCGCCGACTTCACCCGACCCGCGGTGCGATAGGCAGACCGCCCGTACGCGCGGGATGTCGATCGGACCCGTGGCATCACTCACTCTCTCGCACCACCTGGTTTGCGGCTGCATCTCCTGCGATGTCATGGCAGCGCCCCCGGGTGGCGTGGACGACCTGCCGCACAGATCGACCGCCTAAAAAGCCTCCAGTGGTGCGGACATGTGTCGCAGGGCGGAACCGAGGGGTGTTCGATCCAGACGAGCCATGAGCGCGATTGATGTCTGCCCCGAGGAATGATGCTTTGTCGTTGGCTTAGGCATGGGAGATCCCCTTCCCGAACATTCGGGAGGCGGTAAGTGAGACGAAGCAAATGGTTTGCCTTGTGGGTGAGTGCGGCGCTGCTCCAGTCGTCCGGAGGCGCGCACGAGCGGAGCGATCCGCTGCTGCAGCCGATCGAACCCGAATATGCCAAGCGCTGGCTGGTGTCGCAGCCGCCGGCCCGCATCTACGGGAATACCTTTCTTGTCGGCTTCGCCGGGCTCAACGTGGCGCTGATCCGGACACGTTCGGGCCTGATCCTGATCGACGGCAGCGTGCCGCAGGGCGTCGCCGCATTGGAACGCAACATTCGCAGCCTCGGATTCGATCCCAAGGACATCAAGCTGATCCTCAGTACCGAACCGCATTGGGATCATGCCGGCGGCCTCGCCGCGCTCGCCCGGGACACGGGCGCGGTGGTGGTGGCCGCGCCTGCCGCCGCGGAAGTGCTCCGCAGGGGGCGGAGCGCGGCCGACGATCCCCAGGCGGCCTGGCTCGCGCCCTATCCGGCTGTCGCGCGGGTTCGGTCGATCGCCGGCGGAAAGACGCTGCGCCTCGGCGAGGTGACGGTCACGGCGGTGGCGACGCCCGGTCACACGCCGGGAAGTATGAGCTGGACGTGGGATTCGTGTGAAGCCGGGCGCTGCGTGCGGATCGTGTTCGGGGCGAGTCTGAGGCCGATCGCAGCGGAAAGCTATCGCTTCTCGAGCCCGGCACGCGCCTCCGCGCTGGCCGCGTTCCGCCGCTCCTTCGCGACCTTGCGAACGATATCGTGCGGCATCCTTCTGACCGCGCATCCGGATCAATCCGGCGGCGATCTCAAGTTCGCGCAGCTGCAGCGACAACGCGATCCCAATCCGTTCCTCGATCCCGTCGCCTGTCGCGCCTACGCCGACCGCTACGAACGCCTGCTCGACAAACGCCTCGCCGACGAAGCCGCTGGGAGCTTCTGATCTGAATCAGGCAAATATCGCCCGGACCTGCTGCAAACCAGGTGCCGCTCGCCTATCATTCCTCCTGCGCCGCGACGAAAGCCGGGGTGTGGGCGCTCGGGCGGGTGTTGAACGAGGAATTGCGCCTTGCCGGCGTCGGCAAGAGGATCAAGGTGGTAACGCTCATGCCCTGGGCTGCCGACACGCCCTTCTGGACGCATGCCGCCAATTATTCGGGGCACAAGCCGCGGATGATCCTGATGGACGATCCCGACAAGGTCGCCGAGGCGATCGTGTGGGTATCGCTGCATCCCCGCGAGGAGCTTCCGGTCGGCTGGAAGGCGCAGGCGGCCTCGACCTTCCACACGATCCTGCCCGATCTGACGGAGAAGATTTCGGCCGACATCGTCCATCGGGAAATGGCCAAGGGCAGCCCGGATCCGGCAACGCCCGGCGCGGTGCATCGCCCGACGCCGGAAGGCCGCGGCGTCGAGGGCGGCGTGCGTCAGCGCATGGACCGCGAAGACAAGGCTCGGCAGCGAACCGATCCGCGGTGACTGCCGGCGCAGACGTCGCGTGCCGACGGCGTAGCATCACGACACTTCACTCGCAGCGCCTGCAGTGGCTCACCAATATCCGGCGATCGATCAGGTCCTACCGACGGCCAGAACAGGAAATCGCAGCCGACCGGCCGGATATGTCAGGCCTCGCCAATGTAGGTCGTGGCCAGCATCCATTTAGAATTGTGCTTCAAAACAAGACATTGGCGGTTTGACACTTAGCGCCTCAATGCCCGATCATGATGCTGCGACTCGGATCAGGGCCGGGTCGCGACTTGAGGGGGTATTACAACGTGAAAAAGCGCCTTTGCGCGTGCGGGCTTCTGCTCGCACCGACCATTTCATTTGGACAAGTGTCGCCGGCCGCGCCGACGAGCTCGGCCGTCGCGGCAACACCGGTCGCCGCATCGGCCCTGTCGCCGATCATGGCGCCTGCCGCCGGCAATGCCGTCCTGCGCACCGGCACCGAGGTGCCGCTTCGGCTGGTCGAGGAACTGACCACCAAAGGCAAGAAGCTGAAGGTCGGCCATCGTTTCCGGCTTGAAACGTCCGACGCGGTGGTCGTTCAAGGTGCAACCGTCATCCCCAGCGGCAGCCCCGCCGTTGGAGAGGTTACCGACGTGCGTAACAAGGGCATGTGGGGCAAGTCGGGCAGGCTCGACGCCCGGCTTCTGTACGTAACCGTGAACGGCCGCCAGATTCGGCTCACCGGTGCGTTCGACGACAAGGGCACGGCGGGCGGCATCGGCGCGGTCGCAGTTTCCGCGGTCGTGTTTCTCCCGGCTGGCTTCTTCATGACGGGCACCAGCGCCAAGGTGCCGTTGGGCACGATCGTAAAGGGTTTCGTCGACGAGGATGTGCCGCTGGCGATGGCGGCCGCTGAGCAGGCACCGCTTCCCGTCACCATTGCGCCCGAACCGGTGACTGTCGCCACCGCTGCCGATCCTTCGACCCGCTGACGGGAACTAAAGAGGCGGCCGGGCCGCGTGTCCCGTCCGCCTCCAAGCCGTACCAAACCTAGGCGCCCAGTTGACTCGTTACATCCACTATCATAACAGGTTATATATCGGGTTATGAGGCGAGTGATCTATGACCGACGTGATTGCAGATTTGGGCCCCGTCTTCCTCGGCAGCCGGCTGAAGCGGCTTGCCGAGCGGTTCCAGGGCAGCGCCGCCCGGATCATCGCGGACGCCGGCCTGCCGGTGCAGCCGAGTCATATGCCCTTGCTGACCGCGCTCGCAAGCGGACCCACCACGGTCGGGCAGTTGGTCGACATGGTCGGCACCAGCCAGCCGGGCATTACCCGAAGCGTCGGGCAACTGGTCGCGTTGGGCCTGGTGACGTCGGAACGGGGAACCGACCAGCGCGAGCGCCGCCTGTCGCTGACCGGTGCGGGTGAAAGGGTGATGACGCAGAGCCGTGCACTGATCTGGCCGCGCGTCGAGGCCGCCGTCGGCGATTTGTGCGCAAGCGTGTCCGGCGGGTTTCTCGAACAGGTCGCGGCGCTCGAGGCGGCGCTGACGGCCGAGCCGCTCGAGTCGCGAGTCGCGAGGGCGCCAAGGCCGAAGCTCAGCCTCGTCGAGTATGATGACTCGCTTGCTCCGCTCTTCCACGATCTCAACGCCGAGTGGATCGCGGCGATGTTCTCGCTCGAGCCGACCGACCGCGACGTTCTCGAGAACCCGCGTACGCGGATCATCGAGCCGGGCGGAGCGATCCTGTTCGTCGAAGTCGAAGGCCTCGGCGTGGTCGGCACCTGCGCTCTGCAGAAGACAGGGGAAGGGCGGTTCGAACTGACCAAGATGGCCGTCCGCGACAGCGCGCGCGGGATGAAGGCCGGTGCGTTTCTGCTGAAGGCGATGCTCGATCGCGCCGCCGCGATGGACGTGCGCGAACTCTATCTGCTGTCCAACAGGCGCTGTGCCGCTGCTGTCCATCTCTACGAAAAGGCCGGCTTCCGCCACGATCCGGAGATCATGGCGAGGTACGGCGCGCGCTACGAACGCTGCGACGTCGCCATGCGCTATCACGGTCCGCTCGGGACAGCGGGGAACGCGTGAGGTCCGGTCGCACAGGGTTTTTGCCGCGTACGATCTTCCCTGCCGCAGCCCGTCGGTTCTATGGGACGGTCAAGTCGTGCCCGACCTGCTTCGGTCCGTGCACGCGCCGATCCAGGAGAGGACGCCCATGCAGTTTTTCATCTTCATCCGCTGCAAGCCGGGGAAGACCACTCAGGTGGGCTTGTCGATGGTGCGCAAGCGCCTCAAGGAAGTGCAGGAGATCCACTCGATCAGCGGCGATTGGGATCTGATGGTGCGCGCTCTGGTCAGCCCACGCGGCGTGGAGGCCGACTTCGAAAGCAATGTGATGGAAAGCCTGCTCGCCGATCAGTGGGACAATGTCGACCGCACCCAAACGATCATCGGTTACCGCGTGTTCAATCCGGAAGATTCGTTTGTGGAATAGGATGGGGGCGGGTCAGGGCGCCTCGCGTCCTTGCGCCTCCCACCAATCCCGATAGGGCGAGTTCTTGACCAGAGTGCGGTTGAGATCGGGCGCGCCGTCGCTCCACCACACAGGTCCGCGTTCGCCGAGCGCCCGTTTCGCCTGGTCGACGTCGCGCCGGGCGCGGGTCAGTTCCGGTTGCTTGTCGCCGGCGGCACGCACCGCACGCCGCGCGTCCATCAATGCGCTGACGAGCACGCGCCGGTCCTGTTCCGGAAGGGTCGGGTTGGAGGCCCGCCACAGCCGCGGTCCGAGCTTGCCTTGGACGATCAGGTAGCGCCCATCGGGTGTTCGCGGCGGTTCGATCATCTGGCGCGACAACCGGTCGTGCCGGGCGGTAGTTCCTTTTGCCGTAGCAGCTTCTTGCTCGCCGGGTGGTTGGACGCGGATGCAATCTGTACTTCCCGAGTCCCTGACCGACTGGCCTGAAGCGCCGCGCTGCCGGGTTCTGAACCGGGCTCCGCTCCGGCCTCGGAGCAAATATGTGCTGTGCTGGCTGCAGCAGGCGCTGCGCGCGACCGACAATCCCGCGATCGATGCGGCTGTGCTGCTCGCCAACCACCTCGGACTTCCCGTGCTCGTCTACCACGGCCTCCGCGAGGATTATCCCTATGCGTCCGATCGCCTGCACCGGTTCGTCCTGGGCGCGAGCCGGGATCTCGCGCGCGGTTGTGCGGATCGCGGCATCGCCTGCGTGCAGCACGTCGACCGCGTCGGCGTTCGGGAGAGGGGCTTGGTCTATCGTCTTGCCGCCGATGCCGCGGCCATCGTGCTCGAGGATCAGCCCGCCTTCGTCGCCCAGTGGCAGGCGGAGAGGGTTGCTGCCCGAAGCGACGTGGCCGTGATCGCCGTCAATGCGGCCTGCCTCGTGCCGCCCGCTGCGCTCGATCAAGGGGTCGGCACTACGGCCGCCTTTCGCCGCCGCCACCTCGCGGCCCGAGACCAATGGGAGCGCGGTACGGATGCGGAGCCCGCAATCGCGGCTTATGACGGAGCGCTTCCGTTCGCGCCGGATCGGCTCGGGTCGATGGACGATCAGGCGCTCGACCGGCTCGTCGCCACGCTCGACATCGACCATGCTCTTCCGCCGAGCGCGATGCTGCCGGGGGCGCGCGCCGAAGTCGGCCTTCGCCTGGAGCGTCTGACGCGCGAAGTACTTCCGGCTTATGCCGACGCCCGCGGGGATGCCTCGCGTCCTGAAGGGGCGAGCACCTTGTCCCCTTACCTGCACTTCGGGCTGGTCGGGCCGCGCGAGGTGATGGCCGCGATCCGGGCTTCCGATGTTCCCGCGGCCCAGCAGGAGAAGTTCGCCGACGAACTGCTCACTTGGCGCGAGTGGTTCCACTACAAGGCGCGGACGCTGCGTGTGCCGGAGAGCTACGCCCGCATCCCCAACTGGGCGCGAACCCAGCTCGACAACCACGCGGCCGACCCCCGGCCGGACTTAGAGTCCCTCGAAGCGCTGCTCCACGGAGAGACAGGCGACGAGAGCTGGAATGCGTGTCAGAAGCAGTATCTGATCGACGGCTGGATGCACAACAATCTGCGCATGTACTGGGCGAAGCGGATCATCGCGATGACACCCGATCCGAAGACGGCTTGGGCGACAGCCTGCTATCTCAACGATCGGCTGAGCCTCGACGGGCGCGATCCTTCCACTTACGGCAATCTCGCCTGGGCGTTCGGCGATGCGGCGCCCGGCTACCGCGACAATCCCGTTTACGGCCTCGTCCAGAAGCGGACCGATCGTTCGATCCGCGAGCGGCCCGGTGGACCGGAATGGCTGCGCGCCGCCGCTGCACGGGCTGGCCCCCGGCTGGCAGTCCCCGAAAGGGCTCCGGAAGATCCCTATATCACTGAGACGCTGCCGATCTGATGGGCGATCGCGCCGCAGCCGCCCCGATCGGCGGGCACGAAGATGCCGCCGCCGGCAACCCGCAGGCTGCATCGTCCCGGCTCTGGCGCCCCAAACGTGTCCTCCTCACCCGTTCCGCCCGGTCATTCGATCATGGCCGCGCCATCGCCGAACGGGCGAGTGCTCTCGGCATCGAGATCATTGAGCTTCCGTCCGATCGCCTGATGCTGGATCGCTGGACGGATCCCAGGCGGGCTTATGCCGAGGCGAAGCAGACCCTCGCCGTGGTGAATGCTTCGCCCTCGAAGCGGCGCCTGCAGCCGATCGCGCCAAGCGCCGACTGGCGGGTCGACCTTGCAGAAGGGTGCCCGGCGCATTGCAGCTATTGCTATCTGGCAGGGTCGTTGAAGGGACCGCCGATCACCCGCGCCTACGCCAATCTCCCCGAAATTTTAGCGGCCTTGCCCGATTATCTCGGCAAGGGTTCTGTCACCTCGGGAACGAAGCTGCGCGGCCATGAAGGCACGACCTACGAAGCCTCCTGCTATACCGATCCGCTTGCGATCGAGCATATCACAGGCTCTCTTTCCGCGCTGATCGACTTCTTCGGTCGCTGGAACGCCGATGTCCAGCTGCGCTTCACGACGAAGTTTTCGTCGGTGACGCCTTTGCTGGCAAGGGACCATGGCGGGCGCACACGCATGCGCATCTCGGTCAACCCGCCGGCATTCGCCCGTCACGAGGGCGGCACCAGCCCCGTCGCGGCGCGGATCGCCGGCCTGCGCCTGATGGCGGAAGCGGGGTACCGGATCGGGCTCACCATCGCGCCGATCATCGCGGCTCCCGGGTGGCGCGACGTCTATGGCGATCTCATCGACGAGGTGGCCGAAGCCCTGCTTGGGATACCTGTCGATCTCACTGTCGAATTGATCACCCATCGCTACACTCCCGGATCGAAGGAGGTGCTGACTCGCTGGTATCCGGGGTCGGATCTCGACATGTCGGCGCGAAACCGTGTGGAAAAGCGCACCAAATTCGGCAGCATCAAGCACGTCTACGATCCGCCGACGATGGCCGGTCTCAAGAGCTTCTTCGAGGAGCGCATCTCCCAGGCCTTGCCCGGTGCCCGGATCCTCTACTTCACCTGAGCAAAGCGGACGTCAGGGGACGATCTCGCGCCCATCCCACGCGAACAGCTTGCCGCTGGCATCGGCCGGGAGCTGCTCGATAACGTCGATCAGCTGCCGCGCCGCCGTCTGGGGGGAGAACAGCCTGTCGGCCGGCACGCCGCGCTGGAATGGCTGGCTCAGCTTCGTATCGACCGTGCCAGGGTGAAGCGCGACGCACGCCGTCAGCGGCCGCGTCCGGGCGAGTTCGATTGCGAGCGATCTGACGATCATGTTCAGCGCCGCCTTAGACGCCCGATAGCTGTACCAGCCGCCGAGCCGGTTGTCGCCGATGCTGCCGACCCGGGCCGAGAGCATCGCCATCATCGAGGGTGCGTGTACCGGCAGCAGCGGCAGGAAGTGCTTCGCGATCAGACCAGGGCCGATCGTATTGATTGCAAAGGTGCGCGCCATCCCCTCTGCCGAGATCTGCCGATAGGTCTTTTCCGGCGCGACTCCGTCGCCGTGCAGGATCCCGGTCGCGACCAGCACGAGGTCGATCGGCTTTCCCGATTGCGACACGGTCGCTGCCGCCCGCTGGATGCTGGCTTCGTCCTCGATGTCGATCGCAACCCGCCGAACGCGCTGGTCGCCACCATCGGCGCGGCGCGAAAGGGCATGGACCAATGCGCCGCGATCCGCGAAGGCGGCGGCGAGCGCTGCACCGACACCGCCGGAGGCGCCGACGATGACGACATGGTCGAGGCGCCGCCGTTCGGTCAGCTGCGGCCGATCAGGATGAACAGGACCGCGAATACGATCGCGATCGCCTGATAGGCGACGCGTTTCTGCATCAGCGCCTGCGATCGGACAGCGTGGACGTCGCCGCCACCCTGCGCCATGGCAACGAGGCCTTTGACCAGCACGAACAAGGTCGCTCCGGCGGCGGCGATGATCAGGATAAAAAGAAGGATCTGCATGATCGGGATATAGGACCTCCCCCCGCAGTTTTCATCGGCACGGCAGCGCTCCGCAAAGATCTTGCCGCCGCATTCGCCATTGTCAAAGACCCGTCTCTCGGCAAGATGGAGGAACGAAGGGCAGGGGAAATATGCGCGGACAGGTACTTGGCGTAGACACACGGACGGGCGACGGGATCGTCCTCGGCGACGATGGCCGCCGTTACACCTTCCGGCCGCGCGATTGGGCCGATCGCGGCGAGCCCGCCGTCGGCCTCCAGGTGGATTTCGAAACCGACCAGAGCCGTGCGCTCAGCATCTTCCCGGTTCCGGGCGCGGCGCCGGTTCGGCCCGCGTACGACATCGCGAGCGTCCGCGCGCCCGTTGCGAACGACCGCAACAAATATATCGCGGCGCTGATCGCCTTCGCGTTCGGCCCGCTCGGCATTCACCGTTTCTACCTGGGCCGCACCGGTACCGGCATCCTGATGCTGGTGCTCAGCTGCACCATCGTCGGATTGCTGCTCTCGGTGCCCTGGGCGATCATCGACATGATCCGCTATCTGGTCATGTCCGAGCGCGAATTCGAGGCGCGCTACCCGCGGTACGAAGCATAGCTGCGACGGGGGCGCATTCGGCGTCGGGTCGTTCTCACTCGCAACGCTGAAGCTCGGGCCCCTGAGCGTCCGGGCCGTCGGCATAGCCCGCACCTTTGAGCCGGCGTCCATCGGGCGAGAGTTCGAGGATACCGGTCGCTGGCGAGTCGCCGTCATAGGTCGACAAGGTGCCCTCATAGCGGATGCTGTCGGGGCTCAACGCCGTGACTCGCACGATCGTGACGCCTTCCTCGTAGCGGACGATGTCCGTCGCGGTGATCTTCGCGCCCTCGACATTGTCGCCGCCGCGCGACGCGCAATGGGCCGGATCGATGACCCATTCGCCCTGAAACTTCGCCGGGACCTGCCCGGGCGATGCCTTCGGCGAGGCCGCCGCCGGCGCGGCAAGTGCGAGAAGAATGGCGACAATCGGCATGTACGGTCTCCGCCGGCATAAGGGATCTGGCAGCCGGCCGCGCGCGCCCTACAAAGTCGCGCCGATCTTGCCCAGCCGTTTCCGGCCCGGAACGAAGATGTCACTGCCAGGCGACCCGGACGGTTTTCTGAAGGGGCAGGGCGAACGCTACCGCGTGGTCTCGATCAAGTGGAACGCCTTCTGGCGGCCGTCCAGGTAGGTGAGGCTCGTGCCGTCGAAATAGGCATCTTCCTCCAGTCGGAACGGGATCCTCTGTCCGCCCCATTCGGGCACGGCCTGGGTTTGCGATAGCTCGATCGACCAGGCCGTATTGGCGCGGAGCCGCCGCTCGCCTCTGGGGCTCGGCTTCTGATCGTCCCAGAAGCCGATCGCGGCGCCCGCACCATGACCGTGAAAGCCGATCGGGTGAGAATAGATGCTCGGCTCCAGTCCGAGCGCAGTCGCCTTCGCGCGGGCACGTTCCAGCATCTGATTGCCGGAAAGGCCGACGGCAAAGGATGTCGCCAGGGAGTCCTGGACTCGATTGGCGTTGGCGAGGCCGGCACGCAATCCCGGCGGTGCATCGCGTTCGCCGGGCTTCAGCACGTAGGCGAGATGCTGCGTGTCCGTCGCGAGACCGAGATGCATGATCCCGAAGTCGGTCCAAAGCATGTCGCCCGGCTGGATCACGGTGTCGCCGGAGAGCTCGCCGGCAGCGCCCTTGCGGAAGATGCCGACCGAAGGCTGGAACCATGTGGAAAGCTTCAATGCCGCGATCCGCTCGCGAAACCACCAGACGAGGTCGGCCGCGGTTGTCCGGCCGGGGGTGATCACGTGGCGCGAAAACCCTTCGCCGATGATCGCGTGCGCGGTTCGCACGATCGTCGGATAGGTCTCCATCTCGGCTGCGCTGCGCGCCTCCAGCCAGCCGATCGCGAGTTCCTCTCCGGACACCACCCGCTTCGCGTAGCCGGCCGGCAAGGCTGCCAACACCGAATCATGCTGGCTCTTGGTCAGCCCATCGGCAAAGGCGCTGTTCTCCGAGACGTTGAGGGCGATCCTGCGCGGGTTTTTCTCGGTAATGATGGCGGCGAGCCGCCGAAACTGATCCGGTTCCTCTTCGGGCCGCCACGCCGGCTGAAACAGGCCGCCCATCCCGTACCGGCTGACCGTCAGCCGCTGCACGCCTTGCCCCCCGCCCGGATCGAAGAAGATCAGGATGGTCCGCCGGCGCGCCCGCATGCTCTCGGCGTCCAGCATCGTCGCTACGACGGGATCCTCGAGATATTCGCGGGCGACCAGCACCCACATGTCGATACCCTGCTCGCGCATCAGTGCGGGCACGACCGTATCGAGCCGTTGCGCCAGCCACGTGTCGCGAAGCCGCGCCTGATCGCGCAGCGGCATGATCGGCGGTAGCACGGCCGGCAGCTGCTCGGCGTCCGCGGTGGGAGTGGACGGCAGCGCCTCGGCGGCCGCCGGCGGGAGCAAGGCAACAGCCAGCGAGAGGGCGACGGCACGGGTGCCGCGAAGGATCAGGGTCATGTGCACTCCTGAAGGAGGGGCAGGCGGCGCTTTGCCGGGGCAGGATTCTCCGGCGCCTCAGTCGCGGTGCAGCATCGCCGCAAACCGGTGCTCGTCGCGGCCGGCCGTGACGACGATGGTGAGCGGCTGATCCGCCTTTTGCGATCGCACGATCTTCGGCAATTCGAAGACGAGATAGCCGCCCGACGCCTCCTGAGGGCCGACCTTGGCGGGCTGCAGAACGCCGTCGATCGCGCTCAGCAGCTTTGCACCGGGCAGCAGGTCCGCGTCCTGATTGCGATCTTGCCTTGCGGCTGCCGCATTGCTCGCCGCCGTGCCGTTCCCGCCGCTGACGAAGCCGGTCGGCACCTGGGTGCCGGTGCTCGCCGACTGGGCTAGGCTCGACAGATCGCCCTTGACCCGGCGGTCGACCGATGCGGCACGTCCCATCTCGCGCTCTACGAGATTGGCGCCCTTGGCAAATTCGGTCAGCGGTACTTCGCTCAGCACCGAGCCGTCGGCGAGTTCCAATCGGACGCTCGCGGGGCCGAAATCGAAGACCTTGGCGCCCAGGTTCATCACCAGCACCCGAACTGTGCCGCGCCTCGTGATCGCGCTTCCCGGCGAGATCACCCGCACCAGCGAACCCTCGGTGCGGCTGTCGGCGGCATGAAGCCCGCCATAGCCGTGCAGCAATTTGTGATCCTGGCCGCTCAGCTGCACGCGGTAATTGCCCGCCGCGGCAGGGCCCGCGAGCGCCAGGGCCAGGGCTGCGACCAGATATCGGCTCATTGAGGCTCCCCCACACGTATTCGGTGGGAGAATGCCGTGGATGCGTCGCTTCCGCAATGGATCCGGATGCGCACCGCACGAGGCTCTGACGGATCGACCTCAAAGGCGCATGTCGCTCGCTGCGATGCGGTGGTGCTCGACCGACTGCGGCTTCTCGAGCAGATACTGGTCGTCCTCCGGATAATAGCGCGCCACGTCGATCGGCTGTCCGGCGAAGGCTTCGATCGCCGCCAGCGATTCCCACCAACTGAGCGTCGTCACTTCGGTCGAGCCATCGGCAAGATCGCGCAGCAGCATCTGGCAACCAAGGTTGCCGGCGGTAGCTCGATAGTCCTTGAACCCGGTCTCCTCGATATAGCGAACATAGTCGGCTGTGTCCGAGGTCCTGATCCGGGAAGACCAGCGTCGTAAGATCATGGTAGGCCTGTTCATCGGCGCCTCTCAAAAACCGGATTCTAGCATTCGACCGTCGACCGGTGACAGGCAATTCCCCCGCTTCGGTGATAAAGGCGGCTTATCGTCTCGCTCCCGCCCGCAGAAGACAGCGGCTGGCAACAGGCAAGGCATCGCACGAGCGACGAGCTTGGAACCGGGGCGGAACGAAACCGGCGGCCTGCGCGCGGGTTGTTGTCTTGCCCTTTGCGCCGCCATTCCTAAGATGAAGCGTCAGGAGCTTGCCAGAATGTCCAAGGGTTCCAGTGCGTCATGGACCGAAGTTGAGCGGCTGCGCATACTCCGCGATTACTCGATTCTGGATACGCCGCCGGAGCCGGTCTTCGACGAGATCGTCGCGCTTGCGGCCGAAGTGTGCGACACGCCGATTGCGCTCGTCAGCCTGGTCGACGAGTTGCGGCAGTGGTTCAAGGCCGAATACGGCCTTGGTCAGCGCGAAACGCCGCGTGCGGTCGCCGTCTGCGCGCACGCCATGCTGGAGCCGGACACGTTCATCGTTCCGGATCTTAGCCGGGATACTCGCTTCACCGACAATCCGCTGGTCACCGGAGCCGAAAATCTGCGGTTCTACGCCGGGGTCCAGTTGATCGGGCGCGACGGGGTTCCGCTGGGGACTCTATCGGTGCTCGATCGTTGTCCGCGGCCGGAAGGGCTTAGCCCGCGTCAGCAGCGCCTTTTGCGCGGCCTGGCGCGGCAGGTGATGAGCGAGCTCGAGCTCAGGCGATCACTTGCCGAACAGCGCATCCAGCTTCAGCGTTTCCAGTTGCTGTTCGAGCAGGCGCCGCTGTTCCTGGCCTTGTGCGAAGGTCCCGCCTTGCAGTTCGGCTACGCCAATCGTGCCTTCCATGATCTCATCGGTCGTGAGACCGTCTTCGGACATGCAGCGGAAGAAGCCCTTCGGGATCTGAACGACGACGATCTTCTCGTGCATCTCCGCAGCGTCTGGGACAGCGGAGCGCCATTCAGGGGCCGGGATCTCCCGTTGCGCAGGAAAAAGTCTTCGGCGGGCTCGTCATGTCGCCACGTCGACATGATCGTCGAGCCGATGGTCGGTGCCAATGGGCGTATCGTCGGATTGCTATGTGCCGGTTCCGACATGACCGAGGAACATCAGGCGAAGGATCAGGCGGCGCGCCTGCGGGCCCAGATCGAGCATGGTCGGCAGGTCAGCGCGATGGGCCTGATGGCGACGACCATCGCGCATGAGCTCAATCAGCCGCTGGCGGCCGCCGGGAACTACCTCAGCGCGGTCCGCTATCTGCTGCCCTCCCTGGCCGGCGACAAGCTTGCCAAGGTCGCCGAGGCGGCGGCGCTCGCCGACGATCAGCTCGCGCGTGCCGGCCAGATCATTCGCAGCGCGCGCACCCTGGTGACCAGCGGCCTCGTCAAACGAGAACTGGTCGAATTCGCAGATCTCGTTGCGCGGGTTCGTGCCCTCCTGGCGGCATCTGGGGAGTGCCCGGGTCTGAGCATTCGCACCGAGCTGGCACCGGTCCGGTCGACGGTTTGCGTGGATCGTATCCAGATCGAGCAGGTCCTCCTGAATCTCATCCGCAACGCCTATCAGGCGAATCGATCCGGTTCGGAATGCCTGGTCATGGTTACGGCGCATGCCGTCGATGCTGATTGCGTCGAGGTCACGGTTCGCGATTACGGGCCAGGGATACCGGAGGAAGCGTTCGGAATGCTGTTCACCACCTTGCATCAGTCGACCAGCGGCGGGCTCGGGGCGGGGCTTTCGATCTGCGCCACCATCGTTCGTGCGCATGGCGGCAGGATCTGGGCCGTGAACGAGCCCGATGGCGGCGCCTCCTTTCATTTCACGCTCGCGCAGGCCGACGATCTGTCCGACGCGGCCTGAATCCAGGCGAGGGGTTCAGTTCGGCAAGTCGGCGTAGCGCGGATCGAGGGCTGCTGCCCGCTCCGCGTCGGCCTGCGCGCGGGCGATCGCCCCGATCTGCCGGTAGACGAGGCTGCGATTGTAATGCACACGCGCGCTGTGCGGCGCGAGCGCCACGGCCCGGTCGAGGTCCGCGAGCGCGCGGTTCAGGTCACCGCGTCGGCGATATACCAGGCCTCTGTTGAGGTAGGCCAGGGCCGAACGCGGCGCGAAAGCCACGGCACGGTCGAACGCCTCGATCGCCGCGGTCAGGTCGCCGCTCCAGGCACGGGTGAGGCCATCCGCGACATGACCGGCGCCCTTCGCCGAGGCGTCGAGCTGCGCCTTGCACGAATCGAGGCTGCGGTTCGGATCATCAACGGTACAGGCGTTCCAGTCGCCGCGTGCCGGCGTGCTCACCGCCGCCGACGTCTCCGCGATCTCACCCCTCCGGCTGAGCGCGGCACGGGGCGCGGCCGGCCGCGCCGCACGCGAACCGGTCACCACGATGTCGGCCGCCGTGGCGGATCGAGCGACCACCGCAGGAGCACTGAGGGGCTGGACGGAGCTCTCGGCGAGAGCTTCGGACTTTGGTGCCGGTGCGGGCTGCGCTTGGCGCGCAGGTACAGCCGTCTCCGGCTCTGGAGCCACGGCTACGGTCTCGGAGCGCGGTTCGGTTGAATCGACAGTGGCGGCGGCAGGCGACGTGCTCGCCTTCGGTCTTGCAGGCGGCGTCGCCGATGCATCCGCGGTCTCGGTTGCTGCGGAGGCGGCACGTTCGCGCCGGGTGGGCGCGGCTTCGGGGATCGCCTCCGGCGAGCCGGGCGGCGGAGCAAGTGCGTTCCAGGCCGGAACGCCGATCAGGGCGACGAGCGCAGCGGTGGCGACCGCCCCGGCATAACGGCGACCGGCGAGCGACCACGGAGCGTTCCTCCAGGACACCGGGCGACGGGGGGCTGCAACGCCTTGCTCGTGCGCATCGAACCGCCGGAGCGCCTGGTCGATCGCAGCTTGGCGGCGCACCGGGGAGGGCTGCGGAGCCGCCGGCAATGCGGAAGAAATGTCGTCGTCAACGCTCATCATGGCCCTGCGTAGCAGCGCCAGCAGCCACCATTGTTGTGTCGGCTGGACGGAAACAGGGAGGTGTGACGGCCGGCATAGGGACAGCTATAGCGGATTGCGGCCGCCGGTCGAACGCAGGATCGTCTGCGCCGACCGGCGGCGCCGCTCAGCTCGGCAGCGATCGCGCGGCCTGGGCGGCCCGGATCAGCTGGACCAGTTCGGAACGATAGCCATAGTCGTCGCGGCCCCGCGCGGCCAAGACGATCTGCAGCACCTCGTCATAGCTCATTCTTCCCGTATAGCGCCCGCCGCGCAGCAGCTCGGCGAATCCGGCGACGCCTGCGGCGAAGCGGGCATCCGTCGGCGCATCGATGAAGCGGGCCACTTCCGAACGCCGGTCGATCGGAGTCGAGATCAGCCGGCTGGTGTCGGATTTCGGCAGCTTGTAGCGGATCTTGACGAAACCGTATTCCGACGCAGTCGCGGTTCCGCGGCCAGGGGCAGCCTGATTTCCATAGCGACGCGGCGGGATCGTACGCGGCCCGCCAACCGGCACGATCTCGTAGAGCGCAGTAACGCTCTGTCCGGAACCGACCTCGCCGGCATCGACCTTGTCATTGTCGAAATCGTCACGCTGGAGCAGCCGGCTTTCGTAGCCGATCAAGCGATACTCGGCGACCATTGCCGGGTTGAACTCGACTTGGATCTTTACGTCCTTGGCGATCGGGAACAGGGTCGAACTGGCCTCTTCGACGAGCGTCTTGCGGGCTTCGGCGATCGTGTCGATATAGGCTGCGGCGCCGTTGCCGTTCTGGGCCAGCATCTGCATCAGCGCATCATTGTAATTGCCCATGCCGAAGCCGAGCACCGACAGGAACACGCCCTTGCCGCGTTCACGCTCGACGAAGCCCTTGAGCTCGGCGGGGTCGGTGATGCCGACGTTGAAATCGCCGTCCGTGGCAAGGATCACCCGGTTGACGCCGTCCGGGTCGATATTGCGCTCCGCCAGGGCATAGGCCTGCCGGATTCCTTCCGCGCCTGCGGTGCTCCCCCCTGCACCGAGCCCGTCGATGACGGCTCGGATCCGCGCCTTCTCCCGCGCCGGGGTCGGCTCGAGCGCCGTGCCGGCGCTGCCCGCATAGGTCACGATCGCGACCCTGTCGTCCGGATCGAGGCGGTCAAGCAGCATCGACAGCGACTGACGCACCAGCGGCAGCTTGTTCGGGGCGTTCATCGATCCGGACGTGTCGATCAGGAAGACGAGGTTTGCGCGCGGACGCGCCGTCTGTTCGACGGCGAAGCCCTTGATGCCGATCCGGACGAGCTTGCGTCCCGGCGACCACGGACTCGGAAACACGCTTATGGCGCTACTGAACGGCTCCGAAGCGGACCGTGGTGTCCGATAATCGTAGGGGAAATAGTTGATCATCTCCTCTGTGCGCACGGCTGCCTTCTGCGGCAGCACATTGTTGGTCAGCGATGCCCTGACGAACGCATAGGAAGCGGTATCGACGTCGATCGAGAAGGTGGAGATCGGCTCCTCGGTGGCGACGCGAAACGGGTTTTCGTTCGCGGCGGCGAAACGGTCGCGACCTTGTGGCGGTGGCAGCGGCATGAACGGTCGTTCGTACATCGGGGATCGCATCGCCACCCGCGATCCGCTGATCATCAGCCCTTGCCGCGGCGCAGGCCTGACCGCCGACATGTCCGCCGTGGATCCCACCTGCTGGGCGGTAACGACGATGTCCTCGCTGGCCTCCGCGACTGCCGGAGTGGGCGGCGGGGCAGGCGGCTGTTCGACGGCGGTTCCCGAACAGGCGGCAAGTGCGGCAACGGCGATCCCGATGCCGATAGCAGGATGCAAACGAACCATGATTGTCTCCCTGGTGACGAGGCGGATCACCATCCGCCCGACACTGGGACGCGGCTCGCACGGGATTCCTTTGAAACTTTCTTGAGAGTTTTTTTGATCAGCCTCGCTCCACGCCGAGGCGCCGCCGTATCTCGTGCATGCGCCAGGAGATCGTGGCCTCGCTGACGCCGAGGATTTCGGCGGCCTCAGCATGGCTGAGCTGCTGTCCGGCGACGAGCACCGCCGTCTCACGATAGGCGGGCTTCAGCCGCGCGATCGCGCTGTTCAGCCAGATCGCGTCATAGGCGTCGCGCCCGTCCGGGCCGCGCGCGAGGCCGGCAAGTATCGCCAACCGTTCCGTCAATCCGCCCAGCGAGCGTCGCCGACGCCGCAGGTCTCGGCAGGCGTTGAACACGATTCCGCACAGCCAGGTGGTGAACTTCGCCTCGCCGCGAAAGGTGCCGACCTTCTCGATCAGGGTGCAGCAGACGTCCTGCGCGATGTCGTCCGCATCGGCGCGGCATCCGGTGATCTGCCATGCCAGGCCGTGAATGCGATCATAATGCTTCTCGAGCAGCTGACCGAAGGCATTTCGGTCACCCGCCGCCGCAGCCTTGATCAGGGCGCCGTCGGGATCATGCTCGAGGTCCGCCATATCAGGCGTCCGCCCCCGCATTCCTTCGCACCCGCCCCATCGACCCGACTTTTCGCTGCCATCCCTGTGGCCGACGCTAATCCATGATGCGCGCGGGCGATAGCGGCAGGCCCCGGACGAAACGATCTCGGATGGTGGCTGGAATCAGGCCACGTCGGGGAGCGGCTCTGTACCTTCCGAACGGCTGACATAAAGCACTTCCACGCAATGCTCGCTCGCCCAGGCAAGGCCGGCGCTCTCGGCATCCTCGTAGCTCGGGTACAGATCGCCACCGATCAGCGAAACGGATTCCGCGGCATCGACATCGCCGCACCGGAACAGCACCGAGCCGCCGAGGCTGAAGCCTCCCGAAACTTCCTGGATCCGGATGCAGTCGGTCTCTTCGGACGCGCGTACCCCAGGCGGCAGCTTGACGATCTCCATATCACCTCCAGACCTTGTTCTGCCTGAACGCGCAACCTGGCCATTGTTCCGCACCACGCATGACTGGAGTCCTCGCGCGGCCTCTGGCATTCTTCGATGCGGGCAGGGGAGGCCGACGGCGATGGGGATGGACCGGGGTACGATAGTGATCGGAGCTTTGGCTCTGGGCGCCTGCGCACCGACCGGTGCCGTGGTCGCGCCCGCGGCGAGACTGGCCGCTGCGGGCTGCCCCGACTGGCAATCGGTCGGATCCGCGCCGGGCAAGCTCTGGTGGGCGGAGCAACGGTGGCGCTATCGATCGGACGAGGAGGCGAAACAGGCCTATGCGCGGCTCGCCACGGCATCGCCTTCGCCGTGGCCGGACTGGTTCGCGTCGGACGACCAGGTTCCGCAAAGGACATTGCCGGCGGGTACGCGTTTCCAGATGGCGCTTGCGGCCGGGCAGCCGACGGAGAAGCCCGGACGGTTCGGCACCTTCGACAGGATCCGCTCGGTCGCCGACGTGCGGGAAGGACTGGCCGTTCGATCGAACTGGAAAAAGAATATCGATCGCGTGGTCACGTACGAAGTCGTGCGTCCGATCAGGGTGAAGGTTGGGCCGATCGGGCCGCAGGTCGACGATGAGACCTGCGCGCTGCTGCCTGGCCGTTGGTCGCAATTCGAGGTGGTCGAGCCGCGCGCCGATCTCATTCAGTCGCTGCACGTCGTCGAAGAGCGGCCGATCCGGTGAACCGCTTTCACTGGCACGCCCCGTCAGCGGAACGGCGTGTAATCGGGAGCCCGGCGCTGCGCGAACGCCATGAACGCCTCGCGGGCTTCCGGGGAAGAGAGCCGAGCCACGAACTGCGCACTTTCCACATCCATGTGCGCCGTGACCGTGCCGGCGTCGCGCATCAGGCGCTTGGTAGCGATCAATGCGCCGAGCGGCTGGCGTGCCAGGCGCTGCACGATCTCGGCGGCTGCCGAGCCGAGTTGCGCGGCCGGAACGGTGGCATTGGCAAGCCCCCACGCGACTGCGTCACCGGCGCTCACCGGCTCGCCGAGCGCGAGCATCGAGAATGCCCGAAGATGGCCGATCCGGGCCGGCAGCAACAGGCTCGAGGCCGCTTCGGGCACCAGCGCCAAGCTGACGAAGGGCGTGCTCAACTGGGCATCGTCGGCAAGGATGACGTGGTCGCAATGCAGCAGCATCGTCGTCCCGACGCCGACGGCGCGGCCTTGAACGGCGGCGACGAGCGGCTTGTCATTGTTCGCCAGTGCCTTGATGAAGCGAACCACGTTCCCAAGCGCTCCGCCGCCGGCGGCCGCGGCCGCGAACTCGCCGATGTCGTTGCCGGCGGTGAATGCTTCACCTGCGCCGCGGATCAGGATCACGCGGACCTCGCCATCCTCCTGCGCGGCTTCCAGCTGATCGGCGAGCACCTTGTACATGGCGTCGGTCAACGCGTTCTTCTTGTCCGGCCGGTCCATCATCAGCGTCAGCACGCCTTCGGCCTTGCTCGTCTTGATATGGTCGGTCACGTCCGTCTCTCCCTGGTCGCGCGGCGGCCGGCCGGCATGCACCGAGCCTTCTACATCCTCCTTTGACGGTGGGAAGCGGTTCGCGTTCAATCTTTCGGGCGGCTCGGCTGCCGGGTCTTCAGATCGAAGCGGTCTCCGCTCGACAGCACGTGGACTCGCACATCGTGCATCGACAGCGAACATTCGGCGCGGGCCTCGGCGACGTTGCAGTAGCTGACGTGACTGCCGTCGACGACATAGACGCCGCCGCTGCCGATCACTTCGAACCTGTCGCCTTCGAGCACGATTGCGGTATCCTCGTCGATGCCGAGACCCAGGACGCGCGGATTGTGGGCGACGGCTCCGAGCAGGCGACCCATGCGGCCGCGTTCCGCGAAATGCTGGTCGATGATGACGTCGCGAACCAGCCCCATGCCAGGGGCCATGTGAAGATCACCGATGCGGTGGGTCTCGCGGCTCGATCCCTGCACCAGCATGGTCTCACTCATCACAGAGGCGCCCGCCGACGTGCCGGCGATCACGCCGCCGCGCGCGTACAGTCGCTTGACCTTGTCCTCGATGCTGGTGTCGCCGATCTGGCTCGTGATGCGAAGCTGGTCGCCGCCCGAAAAGAAGATTCCGGTGGCGTCGTCGAGCACGTCGAGCTTCTCGCGGTCCGATGCCTCACTGCGCTCCTCAACATAAAGCTCGACCAGTTCGCCGGTGTCGAGATCGCCGAATGCGGCTTCATATTCCTCGAAATAGCCCTCCGGCTGATGGCTAGCGACGGTGGCGAGGACCACCTTGCCGCCTTTCGATCGCCGGGCGAATTCGCGGAGGATGGTACGCTTTCCTTTGGGATCCCGGTCTTCGTGCCCGCCGATGATGATCAACGTACCGCGGGGTTGTGTTTCCTGATCAGCCATTCTTCTCTTCTTTCTTGCCGAGCCATGCCTTGGGCTCGTTCATGTCGCTGGTGATCATCGCCACCGCAAAATCCGGGCTGTTGTGCGCCCAGCCGACCCGTCCATCCTTGGAGATCGCTATGCCGCCGCCGTCCGCATCCGCGCCGCCGGTGCCGGGGAGCATCGCGACCGCCTTGGCCACCGCCTGCTCCGGATGCTCGCCGCGGTCGAGCGCCGCCATGACCCGGCCGGCGAGCGCCAGCCGCTGGATGGTCTCGCCGTCACCGGAAAAGGCGACCGCGCCGACGTGGTTGTCGGCGTAGAAGCCGCAGCCCGGCACCGGGCTGTCGCCGATCCGTCCGACATGCGCGCCGGTCAGACCGCCGGTCGAGGTGCCGGCGGCGATGTTGCCGCCCTTGTCGAGCGCAACCGCGCCAACCGTGTCATGCTCGGCGAGCTCGCTCTCGCGCAGCTCCGTGATCAACGCGTCGTTGTTAACGAGGGGAAGGTTCTTGTTCCTGGCGAAGGTCCTTGCGCCTTCGCCGACGATCAGTGTCTCTTTCTCTCCGAGCATCGCCCGGGCAACCGACACCGGATTGCGAACCCCCTTGATCGCACCGACGGCGCCGACACTGAGATCGCGTCCGTCCATCATCCCGGAACACATCTCCACCTCGCCTTCCTCGTTGAGGCTGGATCCGTGGCCGGCGTTGAAGATCGGGAGATCCTCGAGCTTGCGGATCGAGGCTTCGACCGCATCGACGGCGGTTCCGCCGCGTTCGAGGATCTTGCGCCCTTCGGCGAGCGCTTCGAGCACGCCCTGACGATTGGCGTCCTCTTCGCCGGGCCCCATTTCCTTGGCGCCGCCGTGAACGATGAGGGCCCAGGGCCCCGACGGATTTTCGAACATGTCGTTACTCTGCAGCTATGAAGGGAGCGCGGGATGCGGTGCGCAAGGCCGCCGGTTTGAAGTCGTTGACCTGCGCCCAGGCCGCTTGAACGTCGGTGGGCGTGACGATGATCAAATCGCCCGGCCGCCCCATTGCGAGGGCTGCGGCCGTGGACGCGGCCTCGCCGGCAATCAGGTGGATATGGTCGGGCGAGCGGCCGGCCTCCAGAGCGCCTTCGTTCAGCAGCCGCATCACTTCGCCGCGCGGACGGCCTCGGGTCGACGGATCCTCGCGGAAGATGAGCTCGTCGAAAATTCCGGCCGCGATACGGCCCATTTCCTTCAGATCTTCGTCGCGGCGATCACCCGCCATCGAAACGGACGCAATCGTCCGCTTGTAGCGGCTCGAGAGACCGCGAACGACCTTGCCGAGCGCTTCCAGTCCCGCCGCATTGTGGGCATAGTCGACGATCACCCGAAAGCCGTGCGCGTCGTGCACGTTGAGCCGCCCGGGATTCTGCTCGAAGGTCGAGCGGAAGTTGGTCATCGCCGAGCGGATGGTGAGGATCGGCACGCCGTGCGCGATCGCAGCGGCAATCGACGCCAAGGCGTTCGCGACGTTGAACTCGGCCATTCCATGGAGGGTCGCCGGAATGTCGCCGGCCTTCATGATGGTTTCGCGGCGGCCGTCTTCGTAGAGGACGATGGTGCCGCCGTCTGGGCCGGGTTCGCGCACCACGGCCATGCCGCCTTCGTCCACATGCTCGCGAACCAGGGGTGACATCTCCGCGCCGCCGCATAGCGAGAACCAGATGATCTGGCCGCCGGCGCGGCGCGCCATCCTTACGGTCAGCGGATCGTCGGCGTTGAGGATCGAGTGACCGCCACGCCGGACAGCTTCGACCACCACGGATTTGACGTTGGCAAGGTCCTCGACCGTGTCGATCCCCTTCAGCCCGAGATGGTCCGCGGTGACGTTGGTGGCGATGCCGATGTCCGCTTCGTCGAAGGCGAGCCCTTCGCGCAGCAGTCCGCCGCGAGCGGTTTCCAGCACCGCCACTTCGACAGAAGGATCCCGCAGGATCATACGCGCGGATCGTGGCCCGGTGGCATCGCCCTCGTGGGTCAATATGTCGTTGATATAGACACCGGTGGTTGAGGTCAGTCCGACCGTGCAGCCGGTGTAGCGGATGATGTGCTTGACCATGCGTCCGACCGTCGACTTGCCGTTGGTACCGGTGATCGCAACGATCGGAACCCGGCTCTGAGCCCCGCGCGGAAACAGCATCTCGATGATCGGTTTGGCAACGTCGCGCGGTGCGCCTTGCGAGGGATCGATGTGCATGCGCAGGCCCGGCGCAGCGTTGATCTCGATCACGCCGCCGCCGGTCTCCCGCACGGAGCGGGTGATGTCGGGGCAGACGAAGTCGACACCCGCCACATCGAGTCCGACGATCGTCGCTGCCCGGCGGGCAATCTCCGCATTGTCGGGGTGGATCTCGTTCGTCCGGTCGATTGCGGTGCCGCCGGTGGAGAGATTGGCGGTCGCGCGCAGCAGGACGATCTGGTCCGCTTCCGGCACGCTGTCCGGCGTGAGGCCGTTCCGCCCGATATATTCCTCGACCAGCGCATCGATCTTGATCCGGGTCATGACGTTCTCATGGCCGTCGCCGCGGCGCGGATCCTTGTTGATCTCGGCGACCAGCTGGCGGATCGTGCTGAATCCGTCGCCGACCACCTGCGCCGGCACCCGCTCGGCGACCGCGATCATCTTGCCGTTCACCACCAATATGCGATGATCGTTGCCGGCAAAGAATTGCTCGACGATGACGTCGCGGCCCTTCGCCTGGCTCTGCGCCTCGGCAAAGCCGAAGCGAAGCTGCTCTTCGGACGTGATGCCGATGGTGACGCCGCGGCCATGATTGCCGTCGAGCGGCTTTGTGACCAGGGGAAAGCCGAGCCGGCGGGCGCTGCGGACCGCATCCTCGACGTTGCGGACGACGACACCGCGGGGCACCTGGATGCCGCTGTCGTCGAGCAAGCGTTTTGTCAGGTTCTTGTTGCCGGCGATGTCGGTTGCGACCTGGCTGGTGCGGCCGGTGATGCTCGCCCGGATCCTCTGCTGGAAGCGGCCATGGCCGAGCTGGATCAGGCTTTGCTCGTCCAGCCGCATCACCGGTATGCCGCGGCGCCTGGCTTCGTCGACCAGCGCCTTCGTCGTCGGCCCGAGCACGCTGCGGCGCACGATCCGCTTCAGCTCGTTGAGACGTCGCTCCAGATCGAATTCGCCGTCGAACTCGGCGATGCGGCCGAGCCCGCCGACGCCCTGGAGATCGGACGGCAGCAACGAATTCACCAGTTCGAGCGCGATCCGTCCGGCGGCGAGGCCGACTCTCTCCTCATTGTAAGCGAACATGATGTTGTAGACGCCGGGTTGCCCCTTCACCGATCTTGTCTTGCCACGGGTGGCACGCGAGCCGGCCAGCGTCTGTAATTCCAGCGCGACATGTTCGGCGACATGGCCGAGCCAGGTGCCTTCGATCAGCCGCTTCTGGAAGCCGCCCCGCACCTTGAGGGAGCAGGCATGGCGGCCGACGCCCGGCAAGGCTGCGAGCAGGCCCTCCGTGAACCCCGGGATACGGTTCGTCGGAAACTCCTCCATGCGGCCGAGGTCGACCTGGATCCGCACCATCGGAGTCTTGCTCCAATAATGCGGGCCCCGGTACACGCCGACTTCGGTGACCTTCATCTCCTGGGTCAACAGCGTCGTGGCCGGATCGGTCTTGGTGCCGAAGAACATCGAATTCCCCTGTTCGAATCTGCTTGTGGAGGGCCCACCCGGGTCCGGTACGGACATGGACTGGTTCGGAGCCGACATGATCTTGTTAAACCTCCGGCAGCGAAGCGGAGTTCCGGAAGAAGAAGCTGATCCAGATCAGCCGGTCCCGTGACGGAACGGTGTCGCGGCAGCGCGCACGGGCCGCTCCGGATCGGGTTCGAAGCCGTTGAAGCCCGCGCATCGAAGTGGCAGGAGCGTCGCCGTGATTGCGGCCCCAGCGCCGCGCCGAGAGGATGGACATGACCGAAGCGATCTCGCCGCCCGAAGCCCTCGTCGCCACCAGCCATTGCACGCCCGCCGACTATGATCGGCTCTATCAGCAGTCGCTCAGCGACCCGGACGGCTTCTGGAGCGACCAGGCGGAACGGATCGACTGGATCACGCGGCCGACGCGGATCGCCAATGCCTCCTTCGATCCGGTGGGCATCAAGTGGTTCGAAGACGGGGTGCTGAACCTCTGCTGGAACTGCGTCGATCGGCACCTGGAGACGCGGGCCGATCAGACCGCCTTCCTGTTCGAAGGGGACGCCCCGGGCAGCGGCCGCGCGATCAGCTACGGCCAGCTGTACCGAGACGTGGTACGGATGGCGAACTGCCTCAAGGCAATGGGCGTCGGCAAGGGCGACCGGGTCACCATCTACATGCCGATGATCCCGGAAGCCGCGGTGGCGATGCTCGCATGCGCCCGCATCGGGGCTGTTCACAGCGTGGTCTTCGGCGGCTTTTCGCCGGACGCAATCCACGGCCGGATCGAGGATGCGGCGAGCCGCTTCGTGGTTACCGCGGACGGCGGCAAAAGGGGCGGCAAGACGGTGCCGCTCAAGGCCAATGTCGATGCGGCGCTGGCGCGAGGCTCGGACGTCCAGGCCGTGCTCGTCGTGCGCCATCTCGGCTGCGAGGTCGCGTGGAGCAAAGGCCGGGATCATTGGTACGATGAGCTCGGCGAGACCGTGCCCGACGAATGTCCGTGCGAACCGATGAACGCCGAGGATCCTCTGTTCATCCTCTACACGTCAGGGTCCACAGGAAAGCCGAAGGGCGTTCTCCATACCACCGGCGGCTATGCGGTCTGGACGGCGGCGACCTTTTATTATGTGTTCGATTACAAGGATGGCGAGATCTTCTGGTGCACGGCCGATGTCGGCTGGGTGACTGGCCACAGCTATGTGGTCTACGGGCCGCTCGCCAACGGCGCGACCAGCCTGATCTTCGAAGGCGTTCCCAATTATCCGGATTTCAGCCGCTTTTGGGACGTGGTCGAGCGCCACAAGGTCAACATCTTCTACACCGCTCCGACGGCGATCCGGGCCTTGATGCGCGAAGGCGAGGGGCCGGTGAAGAAGCATGACCGCTCTTCCATCCGCCTGCTCGGCTCGGTGGGCGAGCCGATCAATCCCGAGGCATGGCGCTGGTATTGGGAAGTGGTCGGCGAACGGCGTTGCCCGATCGTCGACACATGGTGGCAGACGGAAACGGGCGGGATCATGATCACCACCTTGCCGGGCGCGCATCCGATGAAGCCCGGTTCTGCGGGCAGGCCCTTCTTCGGCGTGGCGCCGCAACTGGTCGGGCCGGATGGAGAGCAGCTGGACGGCGAGGCGTCGGGCAATCTGTGCATTACCCGCAGCTGGCCCGGCCAGATGCGCAGCGTCTACGGAGATCACGATCGTTTCGTGCAGACCTATTTCTCGACCTATGCCGGCAAGTATTTCACGGGTGACGGCTGCCGCCGCGATGCGGACGGTTACTATTGGATCACCGGGCGGGTCGATGACGTGCTCAATATCTCGGGCCATCGCCTAGGCACCGCGGAGATCGAGAGCGCTCTCGTCGGCCACCCTGCTGTCGCCGAGGCGGCGGTCGTCGGCTACCCGCACGACATCAAGGGCCAGGGCATCTATTGCTATGTGACCTTGATGGAGGGGGTCGAGCCGAGCGCGGAGCTCGAACAGGCCTTGCGTGCGCACGTGCGTACCGAGATCAGTCCGATCGCCAGCCCTGACATCATCCACTTCACGCCGGCTTTGCCCAAGACGCGCAGCGGCAAGATCATGCGACGAATCCTCCGCAAGATCGCCGAGAACGATTATTCGAGCCTGGGGGACACATCGACCCTCGCGGATCCGAGCCTGGTCGACGTGCTGATCGACGAGCGCAAGAAGAAGTAAAGAACAAAGAAAAGGCCTCCGTAACGGAGGCCTTCCTGTCAATCGATCATTTCCGAAACGATCTTGCGAAGCTCGGTCCGCGAGAGCCCGGCCACCTGGCTTGGCTTTCGTGGCGGCTTGGTCTGGTAGGGGAGTGGCCCCTGCCAGAGCAAAGCCTTGGGCGGAAAGAGTTTCGGTTGTACTTGCAATGTCATTCTGATCCTCGGGCGGATCCCGTCCGCCCTTAATATCGCAACGGACGCCGCGTGCCGGAACTTGTCCGCATCCGATCGGCGTCGTGTCTGCCTAGTTTCGAGATATCACCCTTCAATCGCTGCGCTTTGAGCGGCGTCTGAGGCGAAGCGCTTCCGGGGTGAGCGGGAAGGCTTGTGCCGATATGGGCGTTACCCTGTCGTTTACAAGCCGTGGGAGTGGTCCGCAGGTTAGGGCTGCGTTCCCGGGTGGCGGTATGCGGGCCCAGTCGCAGCCATCGCCACGGTTCATCGGCGCTGGCGCATTGCGAACGTGAGATTTCTTCGCCTCTTTCAGGGGTTTCGGAGCGCGCCGCCGAGTCTTAAGGGCCGCACATTCTCCTCTCCACGCGTATTCGGGAGTTGCAAGCGATGGACGGTGTGCGCCCGACCAGACACGGCCGATCCGGGTTCCTCGCCCCTCAGGCGGTGGTTACTGCCGAGCAGCGGGTGCGCGCGGTCACCAACCTGCTGGTCGATGCCGCCGGCGGAACTGCGATCGGCGCGATCAACAGCGGCGTCGTGCTGCTCGCGCTTGCGCTGCACATCGGCGCCTCGACCGTGGAGGTCGGCCTTCTCGCATCGATCCCGCTGATCACCCAGGTTCTGCAGGCGCCGGCCGTCAAGCTGGTCGAACGGGTGCGGCGCCGCCGGCTGATCTCCGTGACGTCGCTGTTCCTGGCGCGGCTCGCTTTGCCTCTCTACGCGAGCGTGCCGTTTATCCCGGATCGCGATTTCGCGACCGGGGTTCTGCTCGCGGCGGCCTTGCTCCATTACGGCCTCAACGCCGTCGCCGCTTGCAGTTGGAACAGCTGGATTCGCGATCTCATCCCGGCGGACGTGCTCGGCCGGTTCACGGCACGCCGAACTCTGGTCGGCACCGCCGTCAGCGCCGGTGCGACGATCACCGCGGCATTCGCGCTCGAGCAGGCGGAAACCTCCGCCCGATTGGGCAACATGATCTTCAGCGGCCTCTATCTGCTCGGTTTCTGCTGCGGCTTGCTCAGCATCGTCGCGCTCGCGCGGGTGCCCGAGCCGATGATGGGCCCGGCGGGTCCCCCCGCGTCCCTCGGCAAATTGCTGTGGCAGCCGCTCAAGGACCGCAACTTTCGCAACATCCTGCGCTATCTCGCCAGCTGGCAGTTTGCGGTCAATCTGGCGACGCCCTTCTTCACCGTCTACATCGTGCGGGAACTGGGCTTCGGGATGAGTTTCGTTCTCTGCCTCACCCTCGCCAGCCAGGTCGCCAACGTGCTGGTGGTGCGCGGTTGGGGCCAGCTCAGCGATCGTTTCACCAACAAGAGCGTGATCGCCGCCGCGACTCCTTTGTTCATCTTCTCGATCGCGGGAATGGCGTTCGCCAGCGAGCTTGCCGAGGGGACGCCGCGTGCGGCCTATCTGTTCCTGCTCCACATCGTGATGGGTGCGGCCGGCGCCGGCGTCGGTCTCGCATCGGGGAACATCGTCATGAAGATGAGTCCGGAAGGATCCGCGACGAGCTACATGGCGACCAATGCACTGGTCGGCGCGGTCGCCGCCGGGGTGGCGCCGATCATCGGCGGCTGGACCGCCGACTTTTTCTCGCGCCGGCGGCTCGAGCTCAATCTGGAGTGGAAGAGCCCGACCGGGGTCGACGAGCTGATCGGCGTCGCCTTCAGCCACTGGGAGTTCTTCTTCCTGTTTTCCGCCGCGATGGGGCTCTACACGCTTCACCGGCTGTCGGCGATCGAGGAACCGGGCGCGGTCGCACCGAGGGAGATCGCCCAGCACGTTTTCTCGTCGGCACGCCGGACCTTGCGCAACGCGTCCTCGGTGGCGGGTCTGCGGCTGGCGGTCAGTTTCCCCGCCGGCGATCTCATCCGCTCGCGGGGCCGCCGCCGCTTCCTGCTCGAGCCGGTCTACGAGGGCGCCGGGGCAGGGCGCTACGAGGCTGATCAGAGGGCCGTCGGAACCCTGCTGCAATCGGCATTCGAGGAGCAGGGGCAGACAACCGAGTTCGACGAGATGCTCGCGAAGCTTCGCTGACGGCCGTCGATCCTGGCAAAAAGAAAGCGCGCACCTCTTCAGGTGCGCGCTTCCTCTTGCTAGGTCCTGGCGCGGCGAGCGTTGCCGCGCCGAGGGATTACACGCCTTGCATGCTGTGCTTCAGCTGACTGGCGCGATCATGGCCGCGGCGGACCGACTGGTAGGCACGTTCGACAACGGCGCGAGTCTCGGGCGAAAGCTGCTCGTCACGCAGCGCGACCTCATATTTGTCCTTGATGTAATCCTCGCCGCGCTCGACTTCCTCGATCACCGCCTTGTCGCTGCCGCCGCTGAAGGCGTTCTTCAGATCGACGAAGCGGCGATGAACGTCCGCCTTGAGCGAGCCGTCGTCGTTCGGGGTTCCGCCAAGCTGGCGAACGCGCTCCTGCAATGCTCCCACCGCTTCCCGGCGTTCGGCGCCGAACTCGCGGAACATCGTCGCGAAGGTGCCGCTTTCGCTGTCCTCCGCCGAGCGCTCGAAGCCGTTGGCGCTGTCGATGGTGGTGGTGATGAGGGTGTTGAGCACGGTCACGTCATGATCGCTGTTCAGCATCACGTTTCTCTCCAATGGTTGGGGTGTGACGCGATAACGATCATGTTCGGCGGAAGGTCCGGGCCTGGGACAACTTAACCGATGTTACGAGGCGCGTGCACGATGGACGTATCCGCTTCTCGCCCCCTCTTCGGATCCGGCTGCTTCAATCCGCAACCACAGCCTCGATCAGCGATGCGATACGTCCGAGCGGCGTAACGCTGCGAAGCGTCAATCCTGCTCTCGCAAGGAGTTCGCCATGTTCCTGCCGGCTCCGGCACCCGCCCCAGGTTGCCGTCATCAGGATCGCGTCGAACATGCCGGCGTGCAGCTCGCTGCCGGCTTCGCCGGAAATCGGTTCGATGATCAGCAAGCGCCCCTGCGGGCCGAGTACGTGCCGGATATTCGCGAGGATGCGAACGGCGTCGCTGTCACCCCAATCCAGGACGACGTGCGCCAGCACGTACACATCGCCGCCGGCCGGCACCGCGTGGAAGAAGTCTCCGCCGATCACACGACAGCGATCGGCCAACCCCACGGCCGCGAGACGGCGCTCGGCCAGGTCTGCGGTCGGCGGCCGATCGAAGAGCAAGCCACCCAGATGGGAATTTGCCCGCAACACGCTCTCCAGCAGCAGCCCGGTGCTGCCGCCGACGTCGACGACCAACGAAGCGGAGGAAAAATCCCAGTCTGTGGCGACACGCTCGTGCAATCCCGCGCTGAACGCCGCCATCGCAGCCGCGAGCCGATCCGCACGGTCCGGCGCGTCGGCCTGGTACAACGGCTTGTTCCGTCGCGATTCGAGTGTCGGCGCTCCTGAGCGGACGCTCTCCGCAAGATTGTCCGCCGCAGCCCACATGCCCGACCGTGCCAGCATGCGCACCGCAGTCGCTGCGTCGAACGGGCCGCCGGAGCGCAAGGCATGGCCGACGAGCCCGAGGGTGAACAGCTGGTCTTCGGCTTCCACGAAAACGTCATGAGGCGCGAGCATCCGCAAGATGCGGAGCAATGCGCGTTCGTCGACCCCCGCCGTCGCAGCGAGTTGGCTGCAAGACACATGATCGCTGCCGATGAGGTCCGCCAGACCCAGATCGGCAACCAGGTGCAGCGCACGCGCGGAATAGTGGCCGGAGGCGATCCCGATGGCTCTCAAGGTCGCCTCGGCCGCCGTGTCGAGATTGGAAGGAGTTCGATCCAGCATCGATGCTCATCCTTCTCGCCAGCGGCAGATCGTGGTGGTCGGTTCTCTGTGCGAGACGGTGGACGTTACAGGCGCATAATGCCCTTTCGAGGTTCCCGCAGACCCAGGGTCTCGCTGGTCAGCGGCGCACCTGCTGCCAGGAGCGCCTGCCGCCGGCCTTTCGGATCGGTGCGCATCTGGGTCTGCTCGAACGGCAGGAACCGCGCGAACGCGTCATGGTCCAGCGCGCGCGCGACGAAACCGGCGGTCCGCGGCCAGCGTTCCTCGTCGATCGTGAAGCCGGCGTAGAAAGCATTGCGGAAGTAGGTCGCGACGGAGATGTCGGCGAGCCCGAACGCGCCGAACAGCCAGCCCTGCTCCGGCAGATATCCCTCGAGATAGTCGAGGGCCGCCGGTGCGTCGACGGCAAGCGTCTGCTCGATCCGTGCCGCGTCGCCCGGCTTTCCCCACACCGCCTGGTGGACGAACTTCTGGTAGAACAGGCCCCAGATGAACACGTCGCCGAGGCGCGTGTCGGCATATTCCTCCAGCCAGCGTGCGCGCGCACGATCCTTCGGATCCTCGGGCAGCAGCGGCGGCCCGGGATAAGCCTCGTCCAGATAGGCGCAGATCACCGAGGAATCGCACAAGGTGAGATCGTCGTCGATCAGGACGGGAATCCTGCGCAGCGGGCTCAGTCGCTCGAAGTCGTCGTTGCCGAAGAAGGGGGTGATCGGATCGATCTCGAACACCAGCTTCTTCAGCGCCATGCAGGCGAGCACCTTGCGGACGTAGGGGCTGACATAGCTTCCGATGATCTTCATGCACGGGTCCTTCGGCAGGTGCGGCGCGGGTCAATCGAACAGGATCGTGCCGTCATAGGCGAAGGCGTCGTAAATGTCCTTTTCGATCACGCGCCCGAGCGAAAGCTCGGGAAGGGCGTCCGGTGGGAAGAATCGGGCATCGAGCGTCTCGAGGCCGGGCCGCGCCACCGCCTCGTCCAGCGTGTCGCACAAGAAGAACAATTTGTAGAAGTCGCGCGCATCCGGCTCGTAGGCCCGCTTGGCCTTGTGGCGGATGCTGTAGAGGGTGCGGGCACGCACCCCGATGCCCGCCTCCTCCTCGATCTCCTTGATCACATTCTCGGACGCCGACCGGCCGACGTCCGCGAAGCCCCCGGGCAGGGTCCAGCGGCCGTCGCTGCGCTCCTGGACGAGCAGGATTTCGCCTTTCTCGATGACGGCGCCGCGAACGTCCACCTTCGGTGTCGCATAGCCTTGGGCGAAATCGGAGACGAGGCCCGGGATGCGCTCGATCGGCACGGTGCCGAGATCGCTCAGCATCGCCGCCGCAATGGCGGCGACCTCCTGATAGCGTTCCCTGTCGAACGAATCGCGGCAGAAGCCCAGGCCCGTCGAGGCGATGGCGTGCAGGCGCTTTGCCCGGCGAAGCCAGTCGTCCTCCATCAGCGCTTTCTTCCGCGCGAGAGTTTGATGAAGGCGAGTCCGTTGTTCGCGTTCATCGGGATGACGAGTTGGTCGTCATCGGGATCGTAGCACATCGAGGCGGCATTCGGGATGCCGGTGGCGACCAGCTCCGCAGGCCGTCCTGGACGGATACGCGACACGCCGCCATTGACGACGCTGCTGATGTATTTGGTGCCGTCGGCCAGGATCACGAGCCCGTCATTGCCGGCCTGGGCTGCGCGTTCGGTGCGGAGCAGTGTGCCCGCGGGCGAAAAGGTCATCACCGCATCATCGCTCAGATTGAGCACGACGATATTCCCCTGCGGGTCGATCTCCACACCGTTCGGACGGGAAAGCGGCGCCCCTTCTGCAAGGATGCTCGACGTGCCGTTCGGGCCGATACGGTAGATGCGCATGGGGACCGAGCCGTCCGCGGCGCCGGTCTGTGATCCGAAGATCGTGCCGTCCGACGCGACCGCGATATCGTTCAACCATGGCGAGTCCGGCACGGGCAGGGTCGCCATCACACCGCCGGTTGCGAGATCGAAGACTCGAACGATCGCACTCCGCTTGGCCCCGTCGGCCGTGCCACCGACGCTGTCTGCTACATACAGGTGACCGCGGTGAATCGCGCTGCCGAACGGCTGGTTGAGCACGGGATCCTTGCTCTCGAGGCCGATCCAGCGCGCCGTATGGACGGTGCCGTCAGGGTTGATCAGCGAAATGAAACCGTCGTTCGCGACGCGATCCGGCGGCGCACCGCGGTTGACCGCGAGGATCAGCTTGCGCGAAGGGTCATAGACGCAGCTCTCTGCGCTGACGATGCCGCCATAGACCCTCACGTTCGACGAGATCGGCGTAAAGGCCTGATCGCCTGCGACGCCGAGCGGTCGACCCGGGCTCATCGTTTGCGTCTGCGGGGGCTGCGGCTGGGGCTGCAATTGTGCCGTCCCTGGTGTGGACGACAGCAGCACGCCGGCGAGCAGGGCCGCTCCGATCGGCACCCGACTGGAGGTCAAGAGAAAGGGCTTTATCAGGATCGGTCTCCCTCCACCGTCTGACGATGAGGCCCGCAGCCTATCGGTGCACGGGCCTCGACACAATCGACCGAGGGCCCTTCACAAGGACGGTGCAGTCTGGAATCCTTTCGCGGGCGCGGGATCGTCGTCGCGCGCGAAGGGGGGCAGGATGCGGGGTTCGGTCGGAGTGTGGCGGGCGCTGGATTTGGCGCGGTGGCGCAATCTTGAAGCGGCAGGGCAGCCCTTGCCGCTTCGGGGCGGCGACGGGGTGAGCAGGCGGCGCGTGCTGGGGGCGCTCGTCGCGGGCGCGGGTGGCATGATGCTGCCCCGGACGCCCGGTTGGGCACGCGCACCGAAAGCACGGCGGGTCGTCGTCGTCGGTGGCGGTCTGGCCGGGCTGGTCGCCTTGCGACAGCTTCGGGCAATGGGCGCGGACGCCACCTTGTACGAGGCCCGGCAGGCGGTCGGCGGTCGGACGCGTAGCGTGGGGGGCGTGTTCGCGCCGGATTTCGCGTTCGACGAAGGCGGTCAGCTGGTGAATGCCGATCATGCGGACATGCGCCGTCTGATCGGCGATCTCGGCCTTCGCTTGATCGATCGCAACGCCGGCGGCGGAGGCCGCGAGATCCAGATCGGCCGCAACGGCAATGCCGTCGCGGAGAGCGAGCTCGCCGAAGGCCTGCGCGCGATTGCCGCCGCGATCGCCGGCGACTCCGATCGGCTGGACCACGACTATCAGGGCGTGGCGGTGGAGATCGACGCCTTGTCGGTCAGCGCCTATCTTGACCGCCACGGCCTCGCTCCCGGCGACGTGCGCGACGCGCTCGAAGCCGGTATCCGGACCGAATATGGTCTCGAACCGAATGAGGCGTCGGCACTGGAATTGCTGTTCAACCTACCGACCGTCGACGGCCATCGTTTGACCCGGCTCAGTCTCTCCGATGAGCGCTATCTGGTCGAAGGCGGTGCCGGGCGCGTGGCGCAAGCGCTTGCCGCCAGGATGGGCTCCGCGATCCGGCTCGGCAAGCGCCTCAGCCGCGTTGTCATTGAGGGATCGGGCGTGCGCCTCGGCTTCGCAGATGGCGAAGAGGTTGCAGCGGATCGGGTGGTCCTCGCACTGCCGGCCCCTCTGTTGCGGGAGCTCAGCATGGAGGGGCCGCTGCCGCCTTTGTGGCGCGAACTGATCGAAGTGGTGAGGCTCGGTGCGAACGAGAAGCTGATCGTCGGCTACGATCGCCAGCCGTGGCACCAGATCCTCGGTGGTGATGGCGCGCTCTGGTCGGCGCAGGGTTTCTCCGAAGCCTGGGACGCGGCCTCTTCGCGGACAGGCGGACGCGATCGGCCTGGCGCCCTGACCTACTTCCTCGGCGGCGCGCAAGTCGCTGCAGAGGCAGGGACCGACAATGCGGCTTTGCGGGATCGCTTCACCGCAATGGCCGCTCGCGTCGTACCGGAACTGCCGCCTCCGAACGGTCGCGTCCGGCGGACCCGCTGGGGCGAGGACCCGCTCGCGCAAGGCGCCTATATCGGCTTCCGCCCGGGGCAGCTCACCCGCTTCGGCAGCCTGCTCGCCGTGGAAGAGCAAGGGTCCGCACGTGCCAGCATGGCCGGACCGTTGCTGTTTGCCGGCGAGTGGCTGTCCGACGCCTGGCCCGGTTACATGAACGGGGCGGTCCAGACCGGCCGCATCGCAGCCGCGGCAGCCGTACGTGCCGAGGTCGTTCCCAGCATCTGATCTTGCGCCATGGAAAGGCCGAGCGCCGGAATCGTCCATTCGCATACGCAATCTCCCGGGATATCTGGCAGCGCTCCCGCGGCTTAACGCGCTGATCGAACGCGGAATTTCTCCGCAGCGGATCGGATTGCCCACGCATGCCCAAATTTGCCCGCAGCGCTGCCTCTGCGTCTCTTGACGCGACGAGCGCTTACGGAATGCCGGTGCACGGCAGCCTCGCTTTCCCAGCGTCTCAGGCCGATCTTATGATCACCTTTGGACAGGAGACGAATGCGGCCACGGTCGCGGCGGCGCTTGCCGCCATAGGCGCGCGCGACGGCGGCTGGGTGCATGTTCCGAATGCCTCCGAAGGTGGTTCCGCCGTGCTCAGGGCGCAGCTTTCGGATCGGATGTTGGCCGAGCAGGCGTTGGACATCCTCTCGCGCCAGCCGGGCGTCGCCGGTGCTGATCTGGACCGGATGCTGCATGTCGACGCGGTCAGCAACGATCCCGGTTATACCGGCGGAAGCTTGTGGGGATTGTACGGCGACAAGACCAATCCCGCCAACGCCTTCGGCAGCGGCGCGGGCGAGGCCTGGCAGGCTGGCTACACCGGATCCGCAAAGGTGGTCGTTGGCGTGGTCGACAGCGGAGTCGACTACACCCATCCCGATCTCTACCTCAACATCTGGCTCAATCCACTCGAGATACCGGCGGCCTTCCGCGCCTCGCTGACCGACGTCAATGCGGACGGGCTGATCTCCTTTCTCGATCTCAACGCCGCCGCCAACTCTCTGTACGTGGCCGACGTGAACGCCAATGGCCGCATCGACGGCGGCGATCTGCTCGGCGATGCCCGGTGGGAGAATGGCGTCGACGACGACCGCAACGGCTTTGTCGACGATCTGATCGGCTGGGACTTCGTCAATGGCGACAACGATCCTTATGACGACAACCGCCACGGCACCCACGTCGCCGGGACGATCGCGGCGAGCGGCGGCAACGGCGTCGGAGTGGCCGGCGTGACCTGGTCGACACAAATCGTACCGCTCAAATTTCTGTCCGCGTCGGGCACCGGACCGATCTCGGCCGCGCTGCAGGCGATAGACTATTTCACCGCGGCCTCCGCCGCCTCGACCGGCCAGAAGTTCGTCGCGACCAACAACAGCTGGGGCGGCGGCGGTTATGCGCAGCCGCTTGCCGACGCGATCGCCCGCGGCGCGGCACGCGACATCCTATTCGTCGGTGCCGCCGGGAATGGCGGCCTCGACGGTGTCGGCGACAATAATGACCGCATCGGCAACTATCCCTCGAACTACGACACAAGCGCCGCGGCCGGCTACGACGCGGTCGTCGCGGTCGCTTCGATCACGAGCGCCGGGCAACGTTCCTCTTTCTCGAACTATGGTGCGGCGACCGTTGATCTCGGCGCACCGGGTTCGGCGATCCTGTCGGCCTTGCCCGGGGGCGGCTACGGCACGCTGAACGGCACGTCGATGGCCACCCCGCACGTGACCGGCGCGATCGCGCTCTACGCCTCGGTGTCGGATGCAAGCGCCGCCGAGATCCGTGCCAATCTGCTGGCCTCCGCCGTGCCGACGCCGTCGCTCGCCGGGGTCACCGCCACGGGCGGCAGGCTGGATGTGACGGCGCTGCTGGCGCTCGACACGCACGGGGCGGATCTTCGCTTCGGCACTGAAGGCGCCGACCGGATCGAGATGACTCGCGGCGGCGCCGACCGTGTCTCGGGTGGTGGCGGCGACGATGTCTTCGCCTTCGCGGCCGCGTTCGATGCCGCGGATCGGATCGACGGCGGCGCCGGTGCCGACACGCTCACGCTCGAGGGGCGCTATGTCGGCGCCTCCGCCCTCGATCTCACCGCTGCGCAGCTGGTCGATGTCGAGACGCTCGTCCTGCTCGGCGGCGGCACGGCTTATGCGCTGACGACGGTCGATGCCAATGTGATCGGCGCCGCTGTGCTGACGATCGACGCGTCGGATCTGGCGCCGGGCGAGACCCTGGATTTCGACGGCAGCGCCGAGCGGGACGGACGCTTCGTGGCGACGGGCGGGGCGGGGGATGACGTGCTGCGCGGCGGCGCCGGCGCTGACCGGCTGGACGGCGGTACCGGCGCGGATCATCTCGCCGGCGGCCGTGGCAACGATCTCTACGTCGCCGATGATCTCGCGGACCTGGTCTTCGAGCGTCCGGGAGAAGGGGTGGACGAGGTCCGCACCGCGCTCGGCAGCCGCAGCGACTACAGCCGGATGTACGTCCTCGGCGACGCGATCGAGAATTTCACCGGCAGTTCGGCCGCGGCGCAGGGCGTGCGGCTGAATGCGCTCGACAATATCGTCATGCTGGGTGCGGGCGGTGATCTCGCGGCACTCGACGATGGCGGCAACGACCGGGTCGCCGGCGGGGGTGGCAGCGACTTTCTCTATTTCGGCGGTGCCTTCACCAATGACGATGCGGTCGACGGCGGCGCCGGCTTCGATACGGTGGGGCTGGTCGGGCACTACGCGATCGCATTCGAAGCAGACGATCTCGTGTCGATCGAGAAGCTGGCTTTGTACAGCTCGGGCAACCCGGCCGCGCCTTCCGAGTACCGGATCACGATGAGCGATGCGAACGTCGCCGCCGGTATCCAGTTGATGGTCGTCGCCCAGTCGCTGCAACCCGCAGAAACACTGCTTTTCGACGGCACCGCCGAAACCAACGGCAGCTTCAACGTCCGCGGCGGCCGCGGTGCCGACACGATCACGGGCGGCGCCGGCGCCGATCGCATCTGGGGAGCGCTCGGCGCCGACACGCTGCGGGGCGGCGCCGGCAGCGACATGTTCGAATATCGAAGCGCGGGCGAGTCCGGTGGATCGGCGCGTGACGTCATTGCGGATTTCGGCGCGGGCGACCGGATCAATCTGATCCCGGTCGATGCCGACGGCAATATGGCCAATGGGAACACCGGGTTTCGCTTCGTCGGACCTGCCGCCTTCAGCGGAATGGCCGGCGAACTGCGCGTTCAGCAGGATTCGCAGGATGCTCGGCTCTGGACGGTGGAGGCCGACACCAACGGCGATCGCCTCCCGGACCTGGCGATCACGGTCGTCACGGCCCCGGACCACCCGCTCAGCGCCGCCGATTTCTGGCTCTGAACCGGCGCTGCCGCCCCTTAGGGCGTGGCGTGATCGGCGTCAGCGCGGCCCCATGCGGATGCCGCCGTCTAGGCGGATGCCTTCCGCGTTGAGGTAGGTGTTTTCCGCGATGAACACCGCCAGCCGGGCATATTCCTGCGCCTGGCCGAGGCGCTTGGGGAAGGGCACCTGGGCACCGAGCGCGTCCTGGACGTTCTGCGGCATGCCCGCGACCATCGGCGTCTTGAACACGCCCGGAAGGATGGTGTTGATTCGAATGCCGTCGTTCATCAGGTCCCGGGCGATCGGCAGCGCCATGCCGAGCACGCCGGCCTTGGACGCCGCATAGGCGGCCTGGCCGATCTGCCCATCCTGCGCGGCGACCGACGCGGTGTTGATGATCAGACCGCGCTCGCCATCCTCCATCGGCTCGAGGCCCGCCATGCCGAGCGCCGAATGCGCGATCATCCGGAACGTCCCGATCAGGTTGATCTGGATCGCAAGCTCGAATTGCTGCAGCGGATAGGCCTTGAGCGCACCGGTCGCCTTGTCGCGGCCGACGGTCTTGACCCCGTTGGCGATGCCGGCGCAATTGACCAGGATGCGCTCCTGGCCGTGCGCCGCCCGCGCCGCAGCGAACCCGTCTGCTACCGCTTCGTCTGAGGTGACATCGACCGCAGCGAAGATGCCGCCGATATCCGCGGCGACCTGCGCCCCTCTATCGGCATCGCGGTCGAACACCGCCACCTTGACGCCGCGTGCCGCCAATGCGCGGGCGGTGGCTTCGCCGAGGCCGGAAGCGGCTCCAGTGACGATTGCGGAGATGGTGGCGTCGAGCTTCATGTCAGTCCTCCTCATCGGCGCGGCGCTTGCTCGCCCGCTGCCGCCTTGCTTCAGGCTGTAGAGGGAAGCCACCGCGGACGGCAAGCGATCGACCGCTTCACCCGCCGTTCATTGCCTTGAGGCTCACTTGCAGCCGGCAGCAGGGGGACGCTCGGATGAGGTGGGTACGCGCAGGCGCCGGGACGACAGCGACGGTCGCGGCGGCATTGGCGACCGTGGTTCAGGCACAATCCGCCGGTCCAGGGCCGAACCTCAATCCCTTGCGGCCGATCGTCCGCACGCTCGATCGGCCGTGCCGAAGCGGCAGCGGTGAGGAGATCGTCGTCTGCGCCAGGCGCGAGGAGAAACGCTCGCCCTACCGCATTCCTGAACCGCCGGACCGTTTCGATCCCGGCGGTACCGTGGAAAGCGTCTCGCGCGAGCGCAACGGCCTGCTCGATCATGGCGACGTCGGCATCGGCAGCTGTTCGACCGTCGGTCCCGGCGGCTCTACCGGCTGCATGCTTCGCCAGTGGAAGAAGGACGATCAGCAATGGGCGGACCACCGTCCGAGCCTGGCGCATCCCGGCGGGGCGGAGGTCCCGATTGAGCGCTCTGCGCATTCGACCACAGACGCTGGGTAGAAGTACCTAATGTCGATCAACTACTTGTATGCATTTGCCTGCATAATTATACATAGCCCTGCAACGGGGGTTGTACGCTTCTGGGGTGTGGCAGATGAGCCTTGAATGTTCGACCGAGCGGCCATGGGGAATCCATGGCGTTGTCAGAAACGACGAGAGTTGCGCACGCTGCGGCTGGACCGCGCCGGGCCCGAAGGGCGATGCGCTCGCCGACGCCCGCGCCGCAGCCGAGGAGGCGATCGCCTCGGCCGCTGCCGTCGGCTGGGATCAGGCGCTGGCGGCCTGAGGGCGGCGCGACCGGCGCTTGATCAGGAAAGATTTTCAACGATGGTGACGTTGGCGAGCCCGCCCCCTTCGCACATCGTCTGCAGGCCATAGCGGCCGCCGCGACACTTCAAGGCATAGAGCAAGGTCGTCATCAGCTTGGTGCCGGAGGCGCCGAGCGGGTGTCCGAGCGCGATCGCGCCGCCATGAACGTTGAGGCGCTCGGGATCGGCGCCGACCTCCCGAAGCCAGGCCAGGGGCACCGGGGCGAAGGCCTCGTTGACCTCATACAGGTCGATGTCCCCGATCCTCATCCCGGCGCGATCGAGCGCACGCCGCGTGGCGGGGATCACTTCCTCGAGCATGATCACCGGATCGCCGCCGGTGACGGTCAGATTGACGATCCGGGCCATTGGCGTGAGGCCGTGCGTCTTGAGCGCGCTCTCGCTGACAACCAGCACGCCGCTCGCACCGTCGCAGATCTGCGAAGCGTTGGCCGCGCTGATCCTGCCGCCTTCGCGCAGGCTCTTCACCGAGGCGATGCCTTCCAGCGTCGCATCGGCGCGAACGCCTTGGTCGCGCCGATGCTGCGTCTCCGTGCCGTCCGCCGCGACGACCGCGAGGGGCACGATCTCCGCATCGAACGCGCCCGCATCCGTGGCGGCCGCCGCCTTGCGATGGCTTTCCAGCGCGAAGCCATCGAGCATCTCGCGGCTGAAACGATGTTTTTCGGCGATCATCTCGGCACCATCGAACTGGCTGAACATGGTTACGCCGAACCTGTCCTGGATACGCTGCGAAAACGGGCCGCTGCCGATGCCGTGCTGCATCGGCAGCGTAAATGGCAGGCCCATCGGCACCCGAGTCATCGATTCGACACCGGAGGCGATCACGACATCCTGGGTGCCGCTCATCACCGCCTGCGCAGCGAACTGGATCGCCTGCTGCGACGATCCGCACTGACGATCGATCGTCACCGCTGGTACGCTTTGTGGAAGAGAGGAGGCGAGCACCGCGTTGCGGCCGACGTGAAAGGCCTGCTCGCCCGCCTGGCCGACACAGCCCATGATCACGTCCTCGATCGCTGCCGGGTCGATCCCGGCCCGTGCGACCAGGGCGTCCAGGATCTCGGCGGCCATGTCGGCCGGATGCCAATTCCGCAGTGCGCCGTTGCGCTTGCCGCCGGCGGTCCGCGCCGCGGCGACGATATAGGCCTCGGCCATGTCCTCTCCTTGCTTTTTCGGAAGGCGCGATAGCGTCTGGGGAGCCGCCTTCCAAGCAGTCCCGCGACGAACGGGGTCAGGGCGCGCCGGGCTTCGAGCGGCGGAACTCGGACGCTGTCAATTCGTTCCCCCATTACCGGTCGAGAAAAGCACAGGGTCCGCCGCGAGGCGGCTTCGGGAGCGTCCCGGCCTCGGCCGGGGCGCTCCTGTGTGCTGGCCGCAAGCGATGCGGACGCCGGCAGGAGAAGCGTGATGTCTGAACATCAGATCGTGGAGCCGCAGCAGGCGAGCGTCGAGGCTGCGCCAGAGGACGTCGATTATCGGCACGAACTCATTTCCTCGCGGCGGGTGGAGGGCACGCCGGTGTTCGGCCGGTCCGGCGAGCGGCTCGGCGCCATCCACAGCGTGATGATCGAGAAAAGGCGCGGCAGCGTTCCCTATGCCGTGCTCGAATTCGGCGGCTTCATGGGGGTTGGCACCCACGTCCATCCGATCCCCTGGCAATTGCTGACCTACGATGTCGATCATGACGGCTATGTCGTCGAGATGACCCGGGATCAGCTCGCCAAAGCGCCGGCGATGCGCCTGGACGATACCGACCGGCCGATCGACCGCGATTACCAGGAAAAGGTCAGCTCCTATTGGGGCACGATGCCGTGGTGGGGGCTGTAGCGCGTCACCGCCCCCAGGCGATGAAATGCGGGTTGGCGAACCCGTCCTCCTTCTTGCCGTAGCGAAGCCGGCCGGCTTCGCGGTCTCCGTCGAGCGCAAGCACGCGGCCGCCCGCAGCCTCAAGGATGGCCTGGCCCGCTGCGGTGTCCCACTCCATCGTCCGGCCCCACCGTGGATAGACGTCCGCGGCGCCCTCAGCGAGCATGCAGAATTTAAGCGACGATCCCGACGGCAGATAGTCGACGATGCCGAGCCGGGCGGCGCGCGCATCGGTGTCCGTGGCCGCATGGTTGCGGCTGCCGATGCCGATCAGCCCCTCCGCCGGAGGCGGGCGGGTGGCGATCCTCTCTGCGGCGCCGCCGCCCCGCGCCCGGAACGCGCCTTCGCCGCGCGCACCGTAATAAAGCAGCTCCGTTACCGGCGCCAGGATCACGCCCGCGACCGGTGCACCCGCTTCTACCAGCGCGATATTGACGGTGAACTCGCCGTTGCGCAGCGCAAAGCCTTTGGTGCCGTCGAGCGGGTCGACGCAGAAGAAACGCCCGTCGAGCGCCGGAATGCGCCCGGCCGCGGCTTCCTCTTCGGCGAGGATCGGGATTTCGGGATAGGCGTCGGCCAGCCGCGCCAGGATGATCGCTTCGGCCCGTCTATCGGCGATCGTCACCGGGGAGCCGTCGCTTTTCTCCTCGATCGCGCAGCCGGCAGCGTAGACACAGGCGATGTCCTCGCCCGCCGCGCGCGCCGCATCGATCATCGTGCGGAGCAAGGGAGAAGGGCTCATGAAGCGAGCCGTGCGGCATGCCAGCGGAGATGATCCTCCATGAAGCTGGAGATGAAGTAGTAACTGTGGTCGTAGCCGGGCTGCATGCGCAAGGTGAGGGCGATCCCGGCGTCCCGGCATGCGGCTTCGAGCAGGTCGGGTCGCAGCTCGCGGCTGAGGAAGCTGTCGGCCTCTCCTTGATCGACGAGGATCTCGGCGACGCGTGCGCCGTCCTCGATCAGCGCCACCGCATCATGCCGGCGCCAGCCGGCGCGGTCGACGCCGAGATAGGCGCCGAGCGCCTTCTCGCCCCAGGGAACCTGGCTTGGCGCCACGATCGGCGCAAAGGCCGAGACGCTGCGATATCGGTCCGGATGGCGGAGGGCGAGGGTGAGCGCGCCGTGGCCGCCCATCGAATGACCGGTGATCGCCTGACGATCGCGGTCGATCGGGAAGGCCGACGCGACCAGCTCCGGCAGTTCCTCGACGACGTAGCGTTCCATCCGGTAATTGGCATCGTAGGGCGCCTGGGTGGCGTCGACGTAGAAGCCCGCACCCTGGCCGAAATCGTAGGCGGGATCGTCCGGAACCGCATCGCCGCGCGGGCTGGTGTCGGGTGCGACGAAGATCAGGCCGAGCTCGGCGCAGGCACGCCGATACTCGCCTTTTTCGGTCACGTTGGCATGGGTGCAGGTGAGCCCCGACAGATACCAGATGACGGGACAGGCGGCGCCGCCCTCCGCCTGCGGCGGTACGAAGACGGAGAAGGTCATCGGCGTGCCGGTGGCGAGGCTGTCGTGCCGGACGACGTGCACGGTGCCGCCGAACGATCGGGTGACGGAAAGCGTGTCGAGAATCATCTTGTGTCCTATCGAAAGACGACGGTCTTGCGGCCGTTGAGGAGGATGCGGCGTTCGGCCGCCCAGGCGACGGCGCGGGCGAGCACTTGCGCCTCGGTGTCGCGGCCGATCCGGATCATGTCGCCAACGCTCGCGCGATGATCGATCCGCTCCACCGCCTGCTCGATGATCGGTCCTTCGTCGAGGTCGGGGGTGACGTAATGCGATGTCGCGCCGATCAGCTTGACTCCGAGCGCATGCGCGCGGTGATAGGGGTTGGCCCCCTTGAAGCTCGGCAGGAAGCTGTGGTGGATGTTGATGCACCGCCCGCCGAGACTCGCGATAAGCGCCGGGGACAGCACCTGCATGTAGCGGGCGAGCACGAGCAGCTCAGACCCGGTTCGCTCGAACAGGGCGGCAATCTCCGCCTCCTGCGCAGCGCGGGTTTCGGCGGTCACCGGCAGGTGATGATAGGGCACGCCGTGCCATTCGGCGAGCGCGCGGCAGGCGTCGTGGTTCGAAACCACGGCCGTGACGTCGATCGGCAGTCCGCCGGTCGACCAGCGGTGGAGCAGGTCGTTGAGGCAGTGGCTGCCCTTCGACACCGCGATCATCACCTTCATCGGCGCGCTACCGTCGCCGATTGTCCAGTCGAGCCCGAGCCGTTCCGCCACGGGTGCGAAGTCGCGGCGCAGGGCGCCCAGGTCCGCCGGGAAGCGTTCCCCTGCCGGGCTGAACGCAACCCGCATGAAGAAGCGGCCGCTCTCGATGTCGGCATATTGCTGGCTGTCGAGGATGAAGCCGTCCCGCTCGGCGAGGAAGCCGCTCGCAGCCGCCACGATCCCCACACGGTCCACCGCGGTGAAGGTGAGAATGTAGCTCGGCGGCGGCGACGCTGCCATCGTCAGTAGACGACGACGCTGCGGATGCTCTCGCCCTTGTGCATCAGGTCGAACGCATCGTTGATGTCGTCGAGCTTCAGCAGATGGGTGATCAGGGGATCGATCGCGATCTTGCCGTCCATGTACCAGTCGACGATCCGCGGCACGTCGGTCCGGCCGCGCGCGCCGCCGAACGCCGAGCCCTTCCACACCCGGCCGGTCACGAGCTGGAACGGGCGAGTCGAAATTTCGCGGCCCGCCTCGGCGACTCCGATGATGACGCTCTCGCCCCAGCCGCGATGGCAGCATTCGAGCGCCTGACGCATCACGTCGGTGTTGCCGGTACAATCGAAGCTGTAATCGGCGCCGCCGTCGGTGATGTCGAGGATTGCCTGGACGACTTTGTCGTTGCCGATTTCGCGCGGGTTGATGAAGTCGGTCATGCCGAACGCCTCGGCCATCGCCCGCTTGGCGGGGTTGATGTCGACGCCTACGATCTTGTCGGCGCCGACCAGCTTGGCGCCCTGGATGACGTTGAGCCCGATGCCCCCCAGCCCGAACACCACCACGTTCGAACCCGGCTCCACGCCGGCCGTCCAGATCACCGCGCCGACGCCCGTCGTGACTCCGCAGCCGATGTAGCAGATCTTGTCGAACGGCGCGTCCTCGCGGACCTTGGCGACGGCGATTTCGGGCATCACCGTGAAGTTCGAAAAGGTCGAGCAGCCCATATAATGGTAGATCGTGTCGTTGCCGAGTTTGAACCGGCTGGTCCCGTCCGGCATCAGCCCCTTGCCCTGGGTGCCGCGGATCGCGGTGCACAGGTTGGTCTTCTGGCTCAGGCACGATTTACATTGCCGGCATTCCGGCGTGTAGAGCGGAATGACGTGGTCGCCGACCTTCACCGAGGTGACTCCCGGGCCGACTTCGCGGACGATCCCGGCACCTTCGTGGCCGAGGATCGACGGGAAGATGCCCTCGCTGTCCTTGCCTTCGAGCGTATAGGCATCGGTGTGGCAGACGCCGGTGGCCATGATCTCGACCAGCACTTCCCCGGCCTTGGGCCCGTCGAGATCGACCTCGTGAATCTCGAGCGGCTGGTTCGGAGCGACGGCGATCGCGGCGCGGGTTTTCATGGCTGGCTTTCCCGGACTTGAGGTTGGGAAAGGCTGATACCGAACGCGAAGATGCGCGCAACAAAATCCTCGCCGAGCCTGCTCGGGGAGAAGGACTCAGCTCCGCTCGCGGACGCTGGCGAAGCGGATGTTCGGCCAATCCTGGGCGAAGCGGCCCATTTCCCACTCGTTGCGCATCAGCAGCACCGGCTCGCCGTCGCCATCTTCGGCCATGCTGGAGCGATGGGTGGCCATCAGCCGCTTCAATTCGGTCTCGTCGTCGGCGGCGACCCAGCGGGCGACCTCCCAGGGCGAAGGCTCGAAGCCGAGCTTCAGCCCGTACTCCGCCTCCATCCGCGTCGCGAGCACGTCGAGCTGCAGCGAGCCGACCACGCCCACGATCCAGTTGGAGCCGAGCGCCGGCTTGAAGATCCGGATCACGCCTTCCTCGGCGAGATCCGAGAGGCCCTTGCGCATCTGCTTCGATTTCATCGGATCGCCGAGATGGACCCGGCGCAGGATTTCGGGGGCGAAATCGGGAAGGCCGGTGAACGCGATGTCGCCGCGTTCGGACAATGTGTCGCCGACCCGCAGGGTGCCGTGATTGGGGATGCCGACGATGTCGCCGGGGCGGGCAAGCTCGGCGAGTTCGCGATCACGCGCGAAGAAGGTGATCGGGTTCTGGATGCTGATCGCCTTGCCGAGCCGGGGATTGGTGAGTTTCATGCCCCGCTTCAGAGCGCCCGAGCAGACCCGCATGAAGGCGATACGGTCGCGATGGTTCGGATCCATGTTCGCCTGAACCTTGAAGATGAAGCCGGACACCCGCGATTCGGACGGCGCGACCGGTCCGTTGCGCGCCGGCTGCGGCCCCGGCGAGGGCGCAAACGCACTGAGGCCATCGAGCAGTTGGCGGATGCCGAACTCGCGAAGCGCGCTGCCGAAGAAGACGGGCGTGAGATCGCCGTTCAGGAACGCCTGGAGATCGAAATCGGGATAGGCGGCGCGGGCGAGTTCGCCTTCCTCGCGCAGGTGGGCGACGGCATCCGCCGGCAGCGTTTCGTCCAGCAGCGGATCGTCCATGCCGCTGAGCTGCACCACCCGCCCGGGCACGGTGCCGTCGCTCTTGTCGGCGAGCAGCAATTTGTCCTCGGCATAATCGTAGAGGCCGTGGAAGAGCCCGCCCATGCCGACCGGCCAGTTGCGCGGGGAAACGTCGAGCTGGAGCGTCTCTGCAATCTCGTCGAGCAGGGCGAACGGAGAAAGGCCTTCGCGATCGACCTTGTTGATGAAGGTGACGATCGGGATGTTGCGAAGGCGGCAGACTTCGAACAATTTCCGCGTCTGCGCCTCGATGCCCTTGGCGGCGTCGATCACCATGATCGCGCTGTCGACGGCGGTGAGGGTGCGATAGGTATCCTCGGAGAAATCCTGGTGGCCCGGCGTGTCGAGGAGGTTGAACAGGATGTTGCCGACTTCGAAGGTCATCACTGACGAGGTCACCGAAATGCCGCGTTGCTGCTCGATCGCCATCCAGTCCGAACGCGCGCGGCGGCGGTCGCCGCGGGCACGCACTTCGCCGGCTTCGTGGATCGCGCCGGCCGAATAGAGCAATTTCTCGGTCAGGGTCGTCTTGCCGGCATCGGGGTGCGAAATGATCGCGAAGGTGCGCCGCTCGGCGGGCTGATCATCGGTCCGCGCCAGAAGGGCCGCTTCGCTCATCGTCAAAACTCCGTCGCCGCGGGAGCCGCCAAGCCGCCGCCTGCATGTCATGCCTTTGGGATTGGTGCCCACATAAGCAGGAATGGAGGAAATTGGTAGAGGGGAGCGCGTCGGCGGATGGAGGCTGCAGGCGCAATGCTGTGCTGGATCAGGCCATCGTCTCGAGCAGGGTGAAGCGCACCGGAATGATGCTGCGCACGTCGATCGTGCCGTCCTGCTCCTTTGCGACGACGCTCAGTTGCTGGACGTCCTTGCCGCCCAGCGGAATGACGATCCGGCCGGCGGGAGCGAGCTGATCGAGCAATGGCCGAGGAACCTCCTGCGCTGCGGCGGTGACCAGGATCCGATCGAAGGGAGCATGCTCGCTCCAGCCGCGCGAGCCGTCGCCGACCCGTATTTCGACGGCATGGCCGAGGGCCGCGAGCCGGAGGCGTGCGCCTTCCGCGAACTCCTCGACAATCTCGACGCTCCAGGTTTCCGCACCCATTTCGGCCAGTACGCACGCCTGGTAGCCGAGCCCGGTGCCGATTTCGAGCACCCGGTCTCCGGGCGCGACGTCGAGCAGCTCCAGCATCAGCGCGCCGATGAAGGGCTGCGAGAGCGTCTTGTCGAAACCGATCGGGAGGGGCGAATCCTGATAGGCCGCGGCTGCGATCTGGGCCGGTACGAACAGATGGCGAGGCGCTTCGAGCAGCGCGCTGCGAAGGTGCGGATCGAGCTTGCCAGTGCCGATCTCGTCCGCGGCGAGATCGAAGTGGATGTCGATCACCTCGACCATGTGGCGTCGAAGGATCGCCAGATGCTGCTCCGTCATCGGCTTCATGGGCGCATAACGGCCCTCGGCGGCATGCGTTGCGTCATCGCGCCGCATGTTTGCGGCGTGGCGAGCGCAGCTGATCCTTGCTTGCGAGGCCACCGAGGGCGGACCAAGGAACCGGGTGCATGCCCCGCCCATTGGAGATGCGAAGGAGCCGAGCGATGAGCAATCCCGAAACACCCAATGCAAGCACCGATACGCCTGACAACGCCAAATCCTGGGGCCAGGCGGGCGATGTCGCCCGCGGCGACCCCGATCAGCAGGCCAGCTTCAACGGTTCGACGGGCGGCGGCCAGTCGGGCGGCGGCGCGTATCCCAATCCGCACAGCGGCAAGGAAGGCGGCAAGAACGAAGGCTGGATGGGCCACGGCGGCCAGACCGAAATGCCCTATCACGGCACCGGCCAGCTCGGCGAGGAGAAGACCGGTGAAAACGCTAATTCGCCGACCGAAAAGACGAAAAGCGGGCAGAACGAGGACATCTGAGCAGGACAAGATCGTCCTAGAGGGTAGGGGCCGGCGCGACGTTCTGCGCACCGGCCCCTCCCTCAAACACTAAACGAGGGACCGATCGCGACACCTGGCCCATACGCAACCCGGCCGGGCACCGGCGATCGGCAATCCTCCTATGCCGCGGCTCGGTTTAGCCGCTGCTGAACGGGCTCGGCAGCTGCCGTTCAACTATTTCGCGCTGTTGCCGTTGTCCTTCCCCGCGTCTGGAAGGTCTACCTCGACCTTCTCCGGGACCTCGATCTTCACCGTGTCGGGTATCTCCACCTTGGGCGCATCGATGTTGACGTTGACTCCGACATCTTCGGCCGCGCGGCCGAAACGGTCGCCGAAGACGAGGAACAGGATCGCCAGCAGCGCGACGACGAGCAGGATCGCGACGATCCACCCGCCGCTGCTGCGATGGCCGGTCTCCGTGGTGACGATCGTCGTCCGCTCGGTGACATGATCGTGAATGGGCGGCGGATCGGGCGCCTGTCCCGGGGGTCGATCGTAGTCGCTCATCTATATGCTCCTCCTGACGGGCTGCCCCGCAGGGGGCACGCGACTGGAAAAGGGATCACTTGGCGGAGTCGCCGCCGGTCGGCGCCGAGATGTCGACGTTGATGTCGGTCTTCTCGGGGCCGCTCTTCATCAGATTGCCGCCGAAAAAGAAGAAGAGCAGGCCGAGAACGACGATCAGCAGCACGACGGCAATGATCGTGCCACCGCCGCCGCGGCGTTCCGTGGTCTGGATGATCGTCGTCTCGCGCTCGCGATCATGATCACTCATGGCAACTCTCCTGTTTGTTTCGGAGGCTTAACGCAATCGTATCGGATCGAGTTCCTACTGGCGCGCTCGACAGGAACCGGCGGAGCCGTCTACGCTTGGGCGCGACTGGGGGAAGGGGACGACATGATTCCGTTGGAGCGGGGCCAGCTCTTGGTGATGCGGGTGCGCGCATTCGCACTTGCGCTCGCCGTCTTCGCTGCAGCCGCCGTCGGCGAAGCGCTGCTGCACGAAAAAGGCGTGGTGCCGCGGGGTGCGATCACTTTGCCGGTGCTGGTGCCGCTGCTCTGGCTGGTTGCGATCTCGCCTGCACGGCGTTTCCGGGCCTGGGGCTATCAACGCACCCAGGACGAACTCCATGTCCGGCATGGCATCCTGACCGAGATCGAGACCGTGGTGCCGCTCGATCGCGTGCAACATATCGATATTGCGCAGGGGCCGCTGGAGCGGGCTTGCAGGGTCAGCCGGCTGGTTCTCCATACCGCCGGTACCGCCAACAGCCAGGTCGTGGTGCCTGGGCTCAGCCGCGAGGCCGCCGAAAGCATGCGCGACGACATCCGTGCGCGGATCCGGCAGGAGGCGTGGTGAGCGACGTCGCTGCCGATCGGCGCATCCATCCCGGCGCGATCGCGCTGCGCTTCCTGCGCGCGGCGCCGCGAACGGTGCTGGCGATACCTGCGGCCGTCGCCTTTGCATCCGATCGGGGGCTCCTCGGCGGGCTCGCGGTTGCCGCCGTGATCGGCGCGGCCTTGTTGTTCGGACAATGGCTGCACTGGTACCATTTTCGCTACGGTGTCGGTGCCCACGAGATCGTCATCGAAAGCGGCTTGCTCAACCGCAACCGCCGTTCGATCCCCTTCGATCGGATTCAGGACGTCGATATCGAGCGCGCCTTGCTGGCGCGCCTGTTCGGTCTCGCCAAGGTCAAGATCGAGACGGGAGCGGGCGGCAAGGACGAAGGCGTACTCGACAGCGTCAGCACCGGCGAAGCCGCTCGGCTGCGGGAAGCGGTGCGCGCCTGGCGCGACGATGCCGGGAGACATCTCGCTCCGGCCGTGGAGCTTGCGGCCGGCGGCGAGGCGGACGACCTGCTTCAACGGCCGCTGTTCACCATGCCGCTCGATCGCGTCCTCCTCTTCGGCCTGTTCGATTTCTCGCTCGTCTATATCGGCGGCGTGTTCGCAGCCTTGCAGGCCTTCGACGATCCTTTGAAGGCGCTGTTCGGGATCGACATCTACGATGCCGGGCGCTGGATCGGCCTTGCGGACAAGGCCGCACACAGTTCGATTTCGCTGGCGGCGATCGCGTTCGTCACGATTCTTGCGATCCTGCTCGGCGTGATCACCTCGATCCTGCGCGTGCTCGCTCGCGATTTCGGATTTCGTCTGACCGCCGAGGGCGATCGCTTTCGTCGCGAGCGCGGGCTGCTGACTCGGACAGAGGCCGTGATCGCGAAGAAGCGGATCCAGCTCGCTTATGTCGAAACGGGATTGGTCCGGCGCCGCTTCGGCTGGTTCTGGCTGTCGTTCCAGACGCTGGGCGAAGGCGCCGACGGAAGCGGCCATCAGGTCGCCGCGCCATTCGCGCAGCGGGACGAAATCGACCTGATCCTCGACGAAACCGTGCGTTTCCGGCTGCCGCCGCCGCCCACGCTGCAGATGGTGTCGCAGCGGCATGTCGTCCGCGCATTGATCCGCAAATTGTTGCCGCCGACCATCGTCATCGTGGTTGCGGCATTCTGGTGGCGCCCGGCCCTGTTCTTCCTGGCCGGACTGCCGGTCGTCGGCCTGGTCGCTGCCATCGAACGCCGCTTTCACCGCTATGCGCTCGATGGCGATCTGCTGTTCGTCGCGCGCGGGGTGCTGAAGCAACGGCTGTTCGTGGTTCCCGTAGCCAGCATGCAGACGGTGAGCATCGTTCGGGGGTGGCTGCAGCGCCGGCTCGGAGTCGCCAGCGTGATGATCGACACGGCTGGCGCTTCGCTCACCAAGTCGCCAAGCATCATTGATCTGCCACTGGAAACAGCCCGGATGCTTGCCGCCGAGATTGCCGCGCGGCGGCTCGCGGCGCGTCGGCGGGGAGGCGCGTGACCCGAGAACGGGTCACGCGCTCCGATCATTCCTCCGGCAGGAAGTCGGGTACGGAGAGGTAGCGCTCGCCGGTGTCGTAGTTGAAGGCGAGGATGCGGGTGCCTTCTGGCACTTCCTTCAGCTTCTGGGCGACGGCGGCAAGGCTTGCGCCCGAGCTGATGCCGACGAGCGTGCCTTCCTCGCGGGCGGCGCGGCGCGCCATTTCCTTGGCGTCGTTGGCATCCACCTGGATCACGCCGTCGATCGCATCGGTGTGCAGATTGGCGGGGATGAAGCCGGCGCCGATGCCCTGAATCGGATGCGGGCCGGGCTGGCCGCCGGAGATGACCGGCGACAAGGTGGGCTCGACCGCGAACACCTTGAGGTTCGGCCATTCCTTCTTGAGCACTTCGGCGCAGGCGGTGATGTGGCCGCCGGTGCCGACGCCGGTGATCAGCACGTCGATCGGCGAGTCGCGGAAGTCGTTCAGGATCTCCTGCGCGGTGGTGCGGGTGTGAACCTCGATATTGGCCGCATTCTCGAACTGCTGCGGCATCCAGCTGCCCTCGATCTCGCCGAGCAGTTCCTTGGCCCGCTCGATCGCGCCCTTCATGCCCTTCTCGCGCGGGGTGAGATCGAACTTGGCGCCGTAGGCGAGCATCAGCCGGCGGCGCTCGATGCTCATGCTCTCCGGCATCACCAGAATGAGATTGTAGCCCTTCACCGCGGCAACCATCGCCAGACCGATGCCGGTATTGCCCGAGGTCGGCTCGACGATCGTGCCGCCGGCCTTGAGCGCGCCGGAGCGCTCGGCATCCTCGACCATCGCCAGCGCGATCCGGTCCTTGATCGATCCGCCCGGATTGGACCGCTCCGACTTCACCCACACCTCGGCATTGCCGAACAGCCGGTTCATCCGGATGTGCGGGGTGTTGCCGATCGTATCGAGAATGCTGCCCGCTCTCATATCTTTATCTCCTTCTTCGGCTCATCGCCTTTTTCGGGGGGATCGAAGGTTCGCGCAAGGCGAAGTTCGGGGAAGATCTTGGCCCACAACAATGTCACCGCAATTGCGCCGAACCCGCCCGCGATGACGGCTGTAGCGGGGCCGATCAAAGCGGCGAGAAAACCGGATTCCGCTTCGCCGAGCTCGTTGGAGGCGGACACGAACAGGGTCGAGGCGGCGCCGACCCGGCCGCGCATCTCGTCGGGCGTGTACAGCTGGATCAGCGACTGGCGGACGAACACCGAGAACATGTCGGCCGCGCCGAGCAGGGCAAGGCAGATCAGCGACAACGGCATGTGGCGCGAAAAGCCGAACACCACGGTGGCGGCGCCGAACAGGGCGACGGCGCCCAGCATCTTTACGCCGACATTGGTCTTGAGCGGCTTCCACGAAAAATAGATTGCGGTGAGCGTGGCGCCGACCGCCGGTGCCGCGCGGAGATGGCCGAGCCCTTCCGGCCCGGCATGGAGGATGTCGCGCGCGAAGACCGGCAGCATCGCGGTCGCGCCGCCGAGCAGCACGGCGAAAAGGTCGAGCGAAATCGCCCCGAGCACCAGCCGGTTCTGGCGTACGTAATGGAGCCCGTCGATCATCTGCCGCCACGGATTCTTGGAGCCGACGATTGCGGTCCGCGGCTTCGGTCCGATCATGAACATGCAGAAGAGCGAGACCAGGAACAGCAGAGCGCTGACGGTATAGGGCGCATACGGGGCGATCGCATACAGATAGCCGCCGAGCGCTGGGCCGGCGATTGCGCCGCCTTGCCAGGACATGGAGCTGAGCGCGATTGCCCGCGGAAGCAGTTCCCGCGGCACCAGGTTCGGCGCCAGCGCGCCGATCGCCGGTCCCGCGAAGGCGCGCGCGACGCCGAGAAGACCCGCGATCGTGAACAGCTCCAGCAAGGTCGTGCGTCCGGTGTAGGTGAACCAGGCGAGCGTCCCGGCGCAGAGCAGCTCGAGAGCGATCGAAGCACGGGCGATGAAGCGCCGGTCGACCCGATCCGCCGCCCACCCGGTAACCAGCGTCAGCAGGAACAAAGGCACGAACTGGACGACTCCGATCAACCCCAGCTGCAGGGCCGCCTCGCGTTGAGTCATGGTCGCTCGAGCGATGTCGTAGACTTGCCAGCCGATCACGATCACCATCGCCATCTGCGCGACCGTGGAGGCGAGCCGCGCCGTCCAGTAGAAGCGGAAATCGGGGACGGCGAGTGGGTGCGCGGGCGCGGGGGAGGTCATTGCCCGGCCATGTAGCGGCGCCGAGACGTTGCGGCAACCGAGGGCGACACGGTGCAACCATCTGCGGGGCTGGCGCGCGGCCGACCAAGGGTGCAGGAATGGCCACTCGCGTCCCCCGCTGGAGTGAATGATGGCCGCTCGTCTCGCCCGATTGCTTCTCTCCGCCGTCGCCCTTACGGCTGGCGGCTGCGCCACGGCTCCGAGCGAGCCTGCGGCCGCGGCGCAGCCGCTGCCCTCGCGCTGGTCGGCTTTCTCGCAAAGCTTCATCGACGGCTATTTTCGACACAATCCCGCCTTCGCGGTCAGTCAGGGGCGGCATGAATATGACGGGCGCCTGCCCGACTGGAGCGGGACAGGCCTCGCCGCCAGCATCGCCTTTCTGCACGGGTCGATCGAAACGGCGGAGCGCTTCGATCCGGCGACGCTCACCGATGAAGAACGGTTCGAGCGCGCGTATCTTATCGCGCGGGCCAAAGGGGATCTGTTCTGGCTCTCAACCGCCGACCAGCCCCACCGCAATCCCACTTACTACGTCGATGCGATGGGGCCTGCGGTTTATGTCACCCGTAATTACGCCCCGGCCGAGACCCGGCTGCGCGCCTATATCGCTTATCTGAAGGCGATCCCGGCGGCGGCGCGAAACATCCGTGCCAATTTGAAGACGCCGTTGCCGCTCTCGTTCATCGAGTATGGCAAGGCGGGCTTCGGCGGCTATGCCGAATACTTCCCGACTGATGGCAAGGCTGCCTTCGCGTCGGTGCAGGACGCGAAGCTGCAGGCCGACCTGGATCGCGCAACCCGCGACGCGGTAACCGCGACCAGGGGGCTGGCGGATTGGCTCGAAGCCCAGCGCGCGAATGCAACCGAGGATTTCGCGCTCGGCGCGAACAGGTTCGCGCAGATGCTGCGCGACACCGAGATGGTCGATTTGCCGCTCGATCAGCTGGAGGCGATCGGCCGAGCCGACCTCGACCGCAACCAGCGCGCCTTGCGAAACGCGTGCGGCACCTATGCACCGGGCGCGACGATGGCGGCCTGCATGGCGAAGATGAATGCCGACAAGCCCGCGGGCGGCGCAGTGAAGGGCGCACGCGATCAGCTCGCCGGCTTGAAGCGCTTCATCGAGGACAAGAATTTGGTGTCGATTCCGGGCACGGAGGAAGCGCAGGTCGAGGAGGCGCCGCCCTATAATCGGCAGAATTTCGCCTATATCGATATCCCAGGCCCCTATGAGAGCGGTCTGCCCTCGACCTACTATATCGCCCCGCCCGATCCGAGCTGGCCCAATGATGTCCAGGACGGTTTCGTGCCCGGCAAGGCCGATCTTCTCTTCACCTCGGTCCACGAAGTGTGGCCGGGTCATTTCCTCAACTTCCTGCACGCCAACCGCAGCCGCTTCACGTTCGGCAAGGTGTTCGTCGGCTATGCCTATGCCGAAGGCTGGGGCCATTATAGTGAGGAGATGATGTGGGAGGCCGGGCTCGGCAACGGCGCGCCCGAAATCCACATCGGCCAGATTTCCAACGCCTTGCTGCGTGACTGCCGCTTTCTTTCGGCGATCGGCATGCACACCGGCCGCATGACGATGGAGCAATCGCGGCAGCTGTTCCTCGACCAATGCTATCAGGACGAAGGCAATGCCCGGCAGCAGGCGGCGCGCGGGACCTACGATCCGGCCTATCTCAATTACACGATGGGCAAATTGATGATCCGCAAGCTTCGCGACGACTGGACACGCAGCCACGGTGGCCGCAGTGCCTGGAAGGACTTCCACGATCGCTTCCTGAGCTATGGCGGTCCACCCTTGCCGCTGGTGCGGGCGCAGATGATGGGCGGGGATCCCGATGCGGTTTTCTGACGAGGACTTCCCCCCTCTCCCCTTCAGGGGAGAGGGTCGGGGAGAGGGGGAGTCCCAAGTGCTTCGCCGATCGCGAGAAGGACACCTTCAAGGTTGCTCATGACGTCGGAATTAAGGAACCGAACCACGCGGTAGCCGCGTTCCTCGAGCGTGCTTGTCCTGCTTGCGTCGTAGGCGCGGCTCTCCGCGTGCGTGTCACCGTCGACTTCAATCACCAGCATGAGTGGCCGGCGGCATGCGAAGTCAAAGATGTATCTGTCGATCACGACCTGCCGACGGAATTTCGCGCCGGCGAAACGCTTAGCCCGCAATGCGAGCCAAAGCGCCTGCTCCGGCGAGGTCATTTCGCGGCGCATCTTCTTCGCATATTCGATGAGGTTGTGGTCGCGCACGAACTCTCCCCCTCTCCCAACCCTCTCCCCTGAAGGGGAGAGGGCTTTCAGCCGTCCCCTTACCTCATGCCAGATCGACGAAGCTGTCCAGCACCCGCTTGCGTCCGGCATGTTCGAAGTCGATCTCGAGCTTGTTGCCTTCGATCTCGGCAACCTTGCCGTAGCCGAACTTGCTGTGGAAGACCCGCTGGCCGAGGCTGATGTCGTCGCGGCCCTTGTTGCCGAGCGAGACGGCGCTCGCCTTGACCTCGACGATGCGGGGCGGGTTGCGGTCGAAGCCGCCGGTGACGGCGCGGCGCCAGCCGGGGCCGCGGCTGTTGCCGCGGGCGACGTCGGCGAACGGATCGGCGCGTTCCGACCAGTTCGCTCGCCACAGGCTTTCGCCGCCGGACATGCTGCTTTCCTGCTCGATATTTGCGGCGGGAAGCTCCGCGACGAAGCGGGATGGGATGGACGAGGTCCACTGACCGTAGATGCGACGGTTGGCCGCGTGAAAGATGAAGCATTTGTGCCGCGCGCGGGTGATCGCGACATAAGCCAGGCGGCGTTCCTCCTCGAGCGCGCTGTTGCCGCCCTCGTCGAGCGAACGCTGCGACGGGAACACGCCTTCCTCCCAGCCGGCAAGGAAGACGGTGCCGAATTCCAGGCCCTTGGCCGCGTGGATGGTCATGATCGTGACCTTCTCCGCATCGCGCTCGGCGTCATTCTCCATGACCAGGCTGACATGTTCGAGGAAGGCGCCGAGCGTCTCATATTCCTCCATCGCCCGGGTGAGCTCGGCAAGGTTCTCGAGCCTGCCCGCGCTCTCGGCCGAGCGATCGGCCTGAAGCATCGCCGTGTAGCCGCTCTCGTCGAGGACCAGGCGGGCGAGCTCGCCGTGCGGAAGCTCGCTTAGCTTGCTCCGCCAGCGCGCGAAATCGCCGACGAAATTGCCGAGCGCCCGGCGCGCCTGCGGCGTGAGCTCGTCGGTGTCTAGCATCTGCGCGGCGGCGCCGAGCAATGGCAGGCCGGAGGCGCGCGCGACGGCATGGATCTTCTGCACCGCCTTGTCGCCAAGGCCGCGCTTGGGCGTGTTGACGATCCGCTCGAAGGCTAGGTCGTCGGCGGGCTGGGCGATGATCCGGAGATAGGCCAGGGCATCGCGGATTTCGGCGCGTTCGTAGAAGCGGAAGCCGCCGACGATCCGGTAGGGCAGGCCGATCGCGATGAAGCGATCCTCGAATTCGCGAGTCTGGAACTGGGCCCGAACCAGGATCGCAGTGTCGGCAATGTGGCCGCCGCGGCGTTGCAGCGCCTCGATCTCCTCGCCGATCCGCCGCGCTTCCTCAGGACCGTCCCAGACGCCGACGACCTGGACCTTCTCGCCCTCGTCATGCTCGGTCCAAAGGGTCTTGCCGAGACGCCCGCCATTGTTTGCGATCAGGCCGGACGCGGCGGCGAGGATGTTCGGGGTGGATCGGTAATTCTGCTCGAGACGGATGATCTTGGCGCCCGGGAAGTCCTTCTCGAAGCGCAGGATGTTGGCAATCTCGGCACCGCGCCACGAGTAGATCGACTGATCGTCGTCGCCGACGCAGCAGATGTTCTTGCGCTCCTGGGCGAGCAATCGAAGCCAGAGATATTGGGACTGGTTGGTGTCCTGATATTCGTCGACCATGATATACTTGAAGCGCTGCTGATAAAGCTCCAGCACTTCGCGGTTGGTCTTGAGGATGGTCAGCATGTGCAGCAGGAGATCGCCGAAATCGCAGGCGTTGAGCGTCTTCAGCCGCTCCTGATAGCGTGCATAAAGCTCGGCGCCCTTGCCGTTGGCATAGGTCTCGCTCTCGCCGGCGTCGACCTGGGCTGGGATCCAGCCCCGGTTCTTCCAGCGGTCGATGCAGCCGGCGAGCAGCCGCGCCGGCCAGCGTTTCTCGTCGATGTCGGCGGCGGCGATCAGCTGCTTGAGCAGCCGCAGCTGATCATCCGTGTCGAGGATGGTGAAGTTCGCCTGCAGCCCGACCAGCTCGGCATGACGGCGCAGCATCTTGGCGGCCACCGAGTGAAAGGTGCCGAGCCAGGGCATGCCCTCGACCGCGTCTCCGACGATGCGCCCGACCCGCTCCTTCATCTCGCGCGCGGCCTTGTTGGTGAAGGTGACCGCCAGGATCTCGGACGGCCAGGCACGACGGGTGGCGATCAGGTGGGCCAGCCGTGCGGTCAGCGCCGCCGTCTTGCCGGTGCCGGCGCCGGCGAGGACCAGCACCGGCCCTTCGCTGGTCAGCACGGCGTCGCGCTGCGGTTCGTTGAGGCCGCGGAGGTAACCGGGCTCGTGGGCGGTGGCGATGCTTTGGGTCACGCCTGAACAGGTAGGGAACATGGGCCCGCGCGGCAAGCGCGATGCACCGATCTCCCTTGCCGCTCGGGCTGATTCAGGGCGTGCGACGAAGCAGGCTTATCTTCGCCTTTCCGTAGACGCGCTCGACCTCCTTTTCGAAGCCTTCCATCTCGACGGTCTCGTCGCGCGCGGTTTCGATGCTCGCGAAGCCGCCGGGCGCCACCGGAAGGTTGGCCAGCGCGGTGAGTGCGAGACCGCTGCCATAAGGCGGATCGAGGAAGACGAGGTCGAGCGGCTGGACGAGGCGGATTCGCTCCGCTGCGCCTGCGCGGATGTCGCCATCGCCGCCGAGCGCGTCGAGATTGGCGCGAATCGCATCAAGGGCCGCGCGATCATTGTCGACGAACACGCAATGGGCCGCGCCGCGTGACAGCGCTTCGAGGCCGAGTGCGCCGGAGCCGGCGAAGATGTCGGCAACCTGCAGCCCCTCGAAGCTGCCGACGCGGCTGGCGAGCATCGAGAACAAGGCCTCGCGTGCCCGATCGGAGGTTGGACGGGTCGCCTGTCCTTTGGGCGCAGCGATCGCCCGTCCGCGCCATTTGCCGGCGATGATGCGCATCAGATCCTCCCCGGAACGGGGAGGGGGACCGCCGGCACAGCCGGGGGTGGAGGGGGGTCTCCACTCGCACGGCGCTGCAACCAGCCCCCTCCACCGCACTGCGTGCGGTTCCCCTCCCCGGAACGGGGAGGATCACAGCTTCCGCTCACTTCAATTCCTTCCGGAACTGGACGAGTTCGTGCTGCCGAACCTCCTCGACGCCGCCGGCGGGCAGGTCCTGGAGGTGAAAGGGACCGTAGCGAACCCGGATCAGGCGAGAGACCTGGAGGCCGAGATATTCGAGGACTCGACGGACCTCGCGATTCTTGCCTTCGGTCAGCGTCATTTCGATCCAGGCGTTGCGACCGGTTCGGCGCTCCAGATTCGCATCGATCGATCCGTAGCGTATGCCCTCGATCTCCACCCCGGTGATCAGATCCTCGAGCTGGCTCTGGCTGATCTCTCCGAAAGCACGAGCACGGTAGGTGCGCGGGATCTTGGACGATGGCAATTCGAGCTGGCGCTTCAACTCGCCGTCGGTGGTGAGCAGCAGCAGACCCTCGGTGTTGAGATCGAGCCGTCCGACCGGAACCACCCGCGGCAGCTCGCGCGGTAGGCGGTCGTAGATGGTCGGACGCCCGGCCGGATCGCGCTCGGTGGTGAGCAGACCGGTCGGTTTGTGGTACCGGAACAGGCGCGCAGCAACCGGCGCGCGTACCGGGTTGCCGTCGACGGTGACGCCCTGGAGGCTGCTGAGGATCGTCGCCGGAGTCTCTACCGCGACTCCGCCGATCGCGACCCGGCCTTCCTCGATCATCCGTTCGATCTCGCGACGCGAGGCGACCCCGGCGCGGGCGAGCAGCTTGGCGATACGCTGCGGCGCGCTCTTGATCGCCGCCGGCTCGGCAGCGACCGGCTCCACCGAGGCTCGCCGCGCCGGTGCCAGTCGTCCCTCGCCGCGCGACCGGGTTTCGCGAGGTGCGACCGCGGCCGGGCCACGCTCCCGGGTTCGCTCACCGCGGGAGCGCGACTCCGCCCGTACGTTCGGCCTGCCGGTGCCGTATACGGCTGCCGATCCGTCGGCACGCACCCGGCGGCTCTTGGCGGGCGGCGCAGCATCGCTCGCGCCGCGCTCGGCGCGCTCGGCGCGTCCCGCAGGCTTGGCTTCGGCCGGCCCGCGTCGGCCTCGGACGGGAGCGGATCGCTCTTCCGGCCTGTCTCCGCGCGGCGTGCGTGCGCCTGGCCGGGCGCGTTCGCCTTCGCTGCCGCGACGCACGGCGGAACGATCTGCGCGTCCACCACCCTCGGCCCGCGAGGCACGAGCTTCGCGCTCGCCCTCGGCGCCGCGACGCGGGTCGGCATGATCACCCCGCACGCCGCGCCGTGCCGGTCGCGAATCGGCAGGATCGCGTGCGCTTTCGGAACGGGGTGCACGGTCGGCTCGCACCGCTCCGCTCCGCTTCCCAGCGGCCCGGTCGGGGCGATCACGGGACGGCGATTCCTGCCGCTGACGGTCGGGCCGGGCCTGCTCGTCGCTTTTGGGTCTGGCCGCCCGATCGGACGACGCCGCGCGTTTCGGGAGGGCGATTCTGCCGATCGGGCGCTCGGCCGCACCAGCCGCATCGCGGGGTCTGCCACGGGCTGCGGCGCCGCGGCGCGGGGGTTTGGGGCTCTTGGGTCCGGAGGGGCGGCGGGGCGGTTGCAGGGGAGGTCTCCACGTTGAAGCCGGATAGGCGGAAAATCGCGCCAGATCGACGATTTGGCTGCGGCACCGGCAGCCTCTTCGCTCGTTACGCACCTACACCGATCAACGGAGGGCGACTGCGCATATAATGCTGTTCGGCAAACGCGAAAGAGCTATCCGGCGGATCCTGATCGTGGAGGACGAGCCTCTGATCGCATTCGACAACGAATATCTGCTGACGGATGCGGGCTACGAGGTGATCGCGACGGTCGACAGTCTTGCCGAGGCGGTGCGCGTGCTCGCCGAGGAAGCGATCGATCTCGTTCTGTCCGACATCAAGCTGCGCGGCGACGGCGACGGCATGGACGTCGCTCGCGCCGCCGCGGCCAAGAACGTGCCGGTGCTGTTCGTCACCGGCAATTGCCCCGTCGAGGCACACAGCCTCGGGATCGGCTGCCTGGCCAAGCCCTATACGGACAAGATTTTGAAGAACGCCCTCGCCGCGCTCGACAGGAAATTGCAGGGCGGCGAGGTGAAGAGGGTCCCGGCCGGGCTCAGCCTCTATCAGCATCCGGTCTGAAACGAACGGCTTAGGCGAGCGCTTTCTCGATCTCGTCGTGGAAAAGCCGGATCCCGGTCTCGAGCGTGCCGAGCGTCACAAGCTCGATCGATCCCGAGGCGAGCCCCTGCTGGCCGAGCGCCGCCGCCCGAAAATCTTCGCCGCCGAACACGCCTTGGTCGAGCAAGGTCCAGCTCTTCGCCCAATGTGCTTCTTCCTCGGGCGAGGCGGGCGGAGTGGGGATCAGCATGAAATCCTCGACCAGGGTGCGGTCGACCGCCTGCGGCATCAGCACCATCAGGTTCACGTAATCGGGGCTGACCACCACCACAGTTCCGGGGAAGAGCTGGTAGGCGAAGGTGATCCTGCTCCTCAGCGAAGGCCAGTCCTCCGGATCGATCGCCGCGAGATGTTCGGCGCGGCCGACGGCTGAGCGCTGGTGGCGGCCGATCGCATCGCCCGCAGTGACTCCGTCGGCAAAGAACTTGCCGATCGTCGGCGCATGCAGGCGCTGAACATGATAGCCTTCCAGAAAGGCGTCCATGATCAGCTTCCAGTTCGCGGCGACGTCGTGGACATTGCGACGATAGAGATGATGGTCGGCAAGCCCGAAGGCGTCGAATTCGGGGGCGAGCGCCCGCGCATCGCCGAACTCCGCCGCATCGCGGGCGAACCAGATCAGCCCGCCGGCTTCGACCGAGGGCAGCTCGCGCAGCCCGAAGCCGTCCTTGTCGAGGCCCGGAAAGCTGTCGCCGCGCGGCACCCCGGCGAGCCTTCCATCCAGAGCATAGGCCCAGGCATGGTAGGGGCAGACGAGCCGGGGCGCGCATTGCGGCTCCGCGCCTTCCACCAGCCGCGTGCCGCGGTGGCGACAGACATTGTAGAAGACATGGACGGTGCCGTCCCGATCACGGGTGAGCAGCAGCGGGATGCCGAATCCGTCGTGCGGCACTGCGATGTTGGCGCGGGGCAGCAACGCCGAGGGCGCGATCACTTGCGGCATCCGGGCAAAGATATCCGCCGCTTCGGCCGCGTAGCGCCCGGCATCGGTGTAGACGGAGGCGGGGATCGTGGTGATCCGATCGCCATGCATGCTTTCGCCGCGTGCAACCACCTCGGCAAGCGCGATCTGGCCCGATGTCGGGCGACGGCTGCTCTGCATGTCCATGTCCCCGAGACTGCGTCCGCGCTGCGCGGAAGGCAAGCCCGTGCGAGCCGGGACGAAATGGCTAGGCGGCCGGCGATCCTTCGTTAAAAAGGCGCCATGAACGATATAGCAGGCTCTGCCACCGCGGGTCGCGGTGGATTTCGTGCAACCATGGCGCCCTATGTGCGGCCGCGTCCGATCGCAGCCCTCTTGCTCGGCATTTCGAGCGGGTTCCCGCTTGCCCTGTTGCTCGGAACGATGACCTTCTGGCTGACCAAGGTCGGCATCGACAAGAAGACAATCGGCTTCGCCGTGGGCCTCACCACGCCATACACGCTCAAGTTCCTGTGGGCGCCGTTCATCGATCGGGTCAAGCTGCCTTTGCTCACCGGTCTGTTCGGGCAGCGACGCGCATGGCTGTTCTTCATCCAGGCCCTGCTGTTCGGATCGGTGTGGATGCTTGGCGCGAGCGATCCGGCGAATCATCTCGGCGCCTTTGCCTTCTGGGCGATCGCAACCTCGTTCCTCGGCGCGACCCAGGACATCGTCGTCGATGCCTATCGTATCGAGATCCTGTCCGACGAGGAATTGCCGCACGGCACCGCCAACAATCAGTTCGGCTATCGGCTGGGCGCGTTCATCGCCGGCGTCGGCACCATCGCGATGGCCTCGCCCGAGGGATGGAATCTCGGTTGGGCCCAGGCTTATGGCTTTACCGGCCTTTGTGTCCTGCCGGGGGCGCTCGCGGCGTTGTGGGCCGGGCCGGGCCTCCACGATCGGGTGCTCGCCACCGAGCCGCGGCAGAGCTTCGGACTGTGGCTCGAAACCACAATCGTCGGGCCCTTCCGCGAATTCTTCCGCCGCCGCGGCGCGGTGCTGATCCTGCTGTTCGTGCTGATCTACAAGCTCGGCGACGCGATGGGGCAGATCATGCTCAACCCGATGATCGTCGAACTCGGCTTCAGCGATACCGAGTTCATCGTCATCAACAAGGGCGTCGGCTTCTGGGGATTGATCGTCGGTACGGGCCTCGCGGCGCCATTCATGGCGTGGCTCGGCATGGGGCGCGCTCTGTTCATCTCGGGCCTGCTGATGATGTTCAGCAATCTGGTGTTCGCGATCCTGGCCATGCAGGGGCATTCGAACTTCTGGCTGACCACGGCAGTCGTCACCGAGCAGGTGACCAGCGGCATGGGCCTCACCGTCTTCGTCACCTATCTGTCAGGCCTCTCCAATCTCGCCTACACGGCGACCCAGTTCGCCTTGCTCTCGTCCTTCGCAGCGGTTGGCCGCACCTGGCTGTCCTCGCCGGCCGGGATCGCCGCGGAGAAGCTCGGTTGGCCCGGCTTCTGGATGATGACGATGGTGGTGGCGCTTCCCGGCATGATCCTGCTGTGGGCATTGTGGCGGAAGGGGTTCGTCGTCGAGACCGTGCGCCAGCCCAAGAGCGAGGCGGAGGACGCGGCACCGCCGCCGGGCGAGGTCAAGCCGGCCTGAACGGCGTCTTGGGGGGATATTCATGCATCTGATCGGCCTGTCGCTGCTGCTGCAGATCGCGTGCGCGGTGCATTGCGTGCGCAACCATCGCAATTCCATGTGGCTGATGGTAATCCTGTTCTTCTCGGTGCTCGGTTGCCTCGCTTACGCCTGGTTCGAGATCCTGCCCGCATATGCCGGCCGGCGCGAGGTGCGGGCGGTCAAGGCGGCGGCGAGCCGGAAGCTCGATCCGGAACGCGACATCCGCAATGCCCGCGAGGCGCTGGAGACGGCCGACACCGCAGCGAACAGGATCGCGCTCGGCGATGCTCTGGCGGACGCGGGCGCGTGGGACGATGCGATCGTCCACTATAACCAGGCCTTGGCCAAGAGTGCCGGCGGCAATGACCGGGCGACCAAGGTCAAGCTGGCCCGCGCCGAACTCGAAACCGGGCAGGCCACGGGCGCCCGGGAGTTGCTCGAAAGCCTCGCGCCGTCGGGATCGCCGAGCGAGAATGACCGCACCGCCTTGCTGCTGGCGCGCAGCCTCGACGATCTCGGCGAGAGCGAGGCCGCCTTGGCGCTCTACCGGGACGTCGGCGAACGCCTCGCGGGCGCCGAGGCGCAGTGTCGGGAAGCCGCCTTGCTCATCCGCCTAGACCGCCACGCCGAGGCCGTACCGGTGCTCGAGGAAGCGGAACGGCGCGCCAAGCGCATCGACCGCTTCGAGCGCAGCCGCGACGCCGAAATGTATGATTGGGCCGCTCGCACGCTCGCCGAGCTGCGCAGCGCCTAGATTGGCGGCTGCTCGTTGCGGCGCAGGATGTCGCCGGCGAGATAGAGCGACCCCATGATCAGCACGATCGGCGGCTGGCTGCGATCGGCATGGCGGCCGATCCAGCCGAGCGCCTTCTCGACGTCGCTTGCCGCCACCGCGCTGATGCCTGCGCCCCGCGCCGCCTGGACGAGGTCGGCAGGCGCGTGATGCTCGTGCCCCGGCACCGGGATGGCGTGGAGCGTCATCGCGCGGTTGCCGAACGGCTTCAGCACCCCCGCCGCGTCCTTGTTGGACAAGAGCCCGAAGACGACGTGGAACGGGCGATCGCTTGGCACGTGGCCGCGGAAGAAATCGGCGATCGCGCGGGCCGCCGCCGGATTATGGCCGCCGTCGAGCCAGAGCTCGGCGCCCCTGGGCAGCAGGGCGTGGAGCGGACCGTCCTCGAGCCGCTGCAGCCGCGCCGGCCAGTCGGCCCAGCCCATCGCGGCGCGCAGGGCGGAATCGCGGATCGGGACAGCCTGCTGGTGACGGAGCATGGCGATCGCAAGCCCGGCATTGGCAGCCTGATGGGCGCCGGCCAGACGGGGCAGGGGAAGGTCGAGTTTGCCGCCTTCGTCGCGATAATGGAGGCGCTGGCGGTAGCTTGCCGCGTCCCACACGCTGCCGCGAGGCAGCCATGGGGCGCCCGCCTGCTTGGCTGCGGCGTCGATCCGCGCGGCGAGGGGCTCGGGATAGTTGAGCGTGACCAGTGGCACGCCGGGCTTGGCGATGCCGGCTTTCTCGGCCGCGATGTCTTCGATCCGGTTGCCTAGAAACGCCTGATGGTCGAGGCCGAGCTGGGCTATCCCGCAAACAGCCGGCGCGGGCACGACGTTGGTCGCGTCGAGCCGGCCGCCGAGCCCGACCTCGACGATGCACGCGTCGGCCGGCGTTCTGGCGAAGGCGAGAAAGGCGGCCGCCGTCGTCACTTCGAAGAAGCTGGCGCCGATGTCGGCTCCGGCGTCGAGCACCTCTTCCAGCAATATGGCGAGGAGGGCATCCTCCATCAACGAGCCCGAGATCCGGATGCGCTCGTTGAAGCGGACGAGATGCGGGCTGGTGTAGACGTGAGCACTGAGCCCCGCCGCTTCGATCGCCGCCCTCAGGAAGGCGCAGGTTGAGCCTTTGCCGTTGGTGCCGGCGACGTGAAAGACCGGCGGCAGGTCGCGCTCCGGGTTGCCGACCCGGGCGAGCAGCGCCGAGATGCGTTCGAGCCCGAGAATGTCTGCTCCGGGGGAGAGCGTCGCGAGCCGGTCGAGCTGGCGCTGGACCGCCGGATCGTCCGAAACGGCACGATCGGCCATTACGGCCTCTTCTCCCTCTCCCCTTCAGGGGAGAGGACCGGGGAGAGGGGGAGTCGGAAGTCGCAGGTTCGGCGGATTGGTACCCGGCTCTGCCCCGCCCCCGACCCGTCCCCTGAAGGGGAGGGGAGGGTTCTCACGCCGCCTGTCTTTCCGGGACGAGATAGTCGATCAGGCGGGCGAGGGTGGCCTTCAGCTCCTTGCGGTGAACGACCATGTCGATCATGCCGTGCGCCAGCAGATATTCGGCGCGCTGGAAGCCCTCGGGCAGCTTCTCGCGAATGGTCGATTCGATCACCCGCTGCCCCGCAAATCCGATCAGTGCGCCGGGCTCGGCGATCTGGACGTCGCCGAGCATTGCGTAGGACGCGGTGACGCCGCCGGTGGTCGGATCGGTGAGCACGACGATGTAGGGCAGACCGGCTTCGCGCAGCTCGGCGATCGCAACCGTCGTCTTGGGCATCTGCATCAGCGACAAGATGCCTTCCTGCATGCGGGCGCCGCCGGCGGCGGTGAAGATGATGTAGGGCGCATGGTCGCGGATGGCGGCGCGCACGCCTTCGACGAAGGCGGCACCGACGGCGAGGCCCATCGATCCGCCCATGAACGCGAAATCCTGGACGCCGATGACGGCGCGCTTGCCGTCGACGGTGCCGCGGCCATTCTGCAGCGCGTCGCTTTCGCCGGTCGCCTGCCGGGCCGCCTTGATTCGATCCTGATAGCGTTTGGAATCGCGAAACTTGAGCGGATCCTCCCGGACCTGCGGCGAGGGCAGCACGCTATAGCCGGGATCGAACAGGCGGTCGAAGCGTGCCTTGGGCCCGATCCGGCCGTGATGATCGCAGCGCGGACAGACCGAATCATTGTCCTCCCACTCCTTGGTGAACACCATCGCGTTGCACTGCCGGCACTTGTGCCAGAGATTGTCGGGCGTTTCCCGCTTGGGCAGGAACGGAATGCTGTTGCGGACTCGGTTCAGCCAGCTCATGTCGAATGTCTCCTGAGAGCCTCGGATCGACGGCGCGGCGCGCGCGCCGGGTCGACCGGACTCGGGCTCCTTGATCGAACGTCGGATAGGGGCAGGAAGGGAGTCTTGTCTACCGTGCGCCGGAGCCGGGCCGCCGGCTCAGAGCGTCGCCTCGATCGCGCGGGCGGCGACGTCAGGGTCCTGCGCCTGGGTGATCGGCCGGCCGATGACGAGGATGCTGGCGCCGGCGTCGAGCGCCGCGCGCGGCGTCATCACCCGTTTCTGGTCGCCCGCATGGGCCGCAGCGGGGCGAACGCCCGGCACCACGAAAAACCCGTCGGGCCAAGCCTTGCGCGCGGCGGCGACTTCGTTGCCGGAGCAGACCACGCCGTCGAGACCTGCTTCCCGAGCAAGGGCGGACAGGCGCTCGACCTGCGCATGCGGATCGGCCGAGATGCCGACTGCTTCGAGATCGCTGCCGTCAAGGCTGGTCAGCACCGTCACCGCGACGACCTTGGTCCCTTGAGGCGCCGCCGCCTTGGCATCCTCCAGCATCGCGCGGCCGCCGGCGGCGTGCACGGTCAGGATTGCCGGATCGAGCGGCCGCAGCGCCTGCACCGCCTTCGCGACCGTATTGGGAATGTCGTGCAATTTCAGATCGAGGAAGATCGGCAGGCCGAGGTCGGCAATCTCGCGGACGCCCTGCCGGCCGTTGGCGCAGAAGAATTCCAGGCCGAGCTTCAAGCCTCCGACATGGTTGCGCACACGGGCGGCGATCGCCTTGGCGCGGTCGAGATCGGGCGTGTCGATGGCGACGTAGATCGGGCTCTTCATGGCGTCGGCCACACCTTGCTGTCGGTGGCGAGGCGCTGCTCGCCATTGTCCACCGCAACGGGGGCCGCCGGCGAGGGCGCGGGGGCGCCGATCGACGCAGCGGTCATCGCGGCGTTGCGCTCGTGGGGCTCCAGCCGGCGACGCAGCGCCCAGATGCGGGCGCGGTAGAACAGCATCGTCGGCAGCAGGCCGAGCAGCAGGAAACCGAGCATCAGCACCGGCAGCTTCACGTCCGCGACCAGGCCGCCCCACAGACGAAGTTCGACGTTCAGCCAATTGGCCTTGGCGAACAGGACGGCGATCACCGCCAGAACCACCCAGAACAGGGTCTTGAGGAATTGCATCCGTTCCAGCGCCTCCCGTGCGCGTCCCGCCCTGCTTATGGCGGCTGGCGGCGGCGTGCAACCTCATGCTCGGCACCGCTTGGGCAGGGTCAGCCGATCTCCTCGTCCAGCGCCTCGAACAAGGTGGCGATCGCAGTGAGGCGCGGACGTTCCTCGGCCATGATCGCTCTGAAGGCGTCGCGCTTCAACGCGGCGACGGTTCCGGGCGGCAGGTGCACGCCGTCGGGCAGCGTGGAGACGACGATCTCGATCAGCCGGTCGGCGCCGTGCAGCCGCCCCCAAAGATAGTCGTTCTCGCGATAGGCCCGGCTGAAGAAGGCGCCGAAGCTGTTGAACTGAATGCCTTTGAGGGTCGCCGCGGCACCGCCGGAGCGAATGGCCCCGGCGTCGTCGGGCGAGATACGATCGACCTTGATCGGATCGAACTCGTCGAGGCCCTCACCCTGCAGCAGGGGCAGAGTGGCAATGTCGTAGAAGGGAAAGCCAAGATAGGCGAGAATCAGCGCCCGCCGTTCGGACTTCGGGAACAGGCCGAGCACCTCGGTAAGCTCCGCATCCGCCGCATCGTCGATCCCCTTGAGGCCGAGCTTCGCCGCCAGCGCGGCGAGCATATCCTCGGTTGCCGCCTCGACATCGGGGAAGCTCGCGCCCTCCACCGCGGCCGCGGCGGCGGTGTAGCGGCCGATCAGGCGGTATACGGTCTCGCGGGCACGCTCGATCGCTTCGCGCGGCGAACCCTCGCGTGCGCCCGCCTCGCCGAGTTGCCGGGCGAGGAAGCGAAGACGGCGTACGCGGAAGGACAGATCGAAATTGCGGAAGAACAGGATCACGTCTTCGCGGGCACCAAGGGCGGTGATCGCCTCGGCCGCGTTGAGGCCGTGGGCGCGGACCCATGTCCAGAGCGCCTGCCGGATCTGTTCGCGCCGCACGCGGTCCCCGGCATCGCCGAGCAGCAGAGCGGCGACCTCTTCCACCACCGTGCTGAGCTTGAGGTGGCCGTAGGCGGCATAGGCATAGCCCGCCTCCCGCGACGCGACGGTCTGCGCCTTGGCCCGCCAGCCCGCGAGGCGCTTGGCGGAGGGACGCAGCAGCAGCAGGGTTGCCCCGAACGCCCGCTCGATCGCTGCTTCGACTTGCGGCCGCATGGCCGCGACGATCCGTTGCTGGCGTCGAATTCGCGCCGAACGTCCTTCAATGGCTTCGAGATTGTCGCGGATCGGCTGTTCGCGCGGAATGTCGGAGAGCGCTCCGAACAGGGTGGCGAAGAAACCGGGCGGATCGCTGTCACCGTTGGCGCCGAGCCGGACGGCGCGGGTGCCCGGCTTCGGATCGATGTAGACGAAGCGGCGGTCCACCTCGCGCCGGGCGGGACGGTTGCGCAGCGCGCGCATCGCCGGACGGAAGGGCGCATTAGCGAGCACCGAACCGTCGATCAGGACCGCCGCCTCGACTTCGCCGATTGCCGCGTGGCGCGGCAAGGCGCGGTCGAGAAAGCGGTCGCGGCCCGGCCAAGGCCGGCCGCGGGCGTCCAGCACCGCGTCGAGCTCGCCGACCTTGAACGGCGGGAACGCGCCGGGAAAGCTTGCCGTCGCCCGCGCCGCGAAGGCGAGCTCCGCTGCGTCGCCGAGATGTCGCCGCTGGCCGCCGGGATCGGAGAAAGCGAGGGTCAGGCGATGCTCGCGCTCGACCACCTCGGCCGGCGAATGCAGCCGCAGCCGCTCGGGATAACCGTGGAAGTCGGTGACGGTGACGAACAGATCGAGCGGCTGGTGGTCGGGGAGCAGGGGCGGCCCGGCCGGTGCCGCCGCCATTGCGTCGAACGCGTCGAGCAGAAGCGCGGTAAAGCCGGCGCCGCCGAACGGAGGGGCGAACCAGCGGGCGCGGACGAAGTTGGCGAGCTTTGTGCGGACTTCCTCGCGATGCTCCGGCTCCACCGTCTTCTCGACGTTGCCGCCGCGGCGTGCGGACAGCGCCCAGGCGAACGGCACCGCCGCCGCTTTGGCGATGCGCGAGACGGTGCTGACTTCGGGATCGAGTAGCCGGTCGACGTCTGCCGTCTCCAGCCAGAGGTCCGTCAGCGGATCCAGCGAACGGCCGCTGCTGATCGCTTCGGCGAGGAAGACCGCGTTGATCCCGCCTGCGCTCGCGCCGGCGAGAATGTCGACGAGCACATGAAGTTCGATCTCGCACTCGGCCGCGATCGTTTCGAGCAGACGTCGATAGACCTCCTCGCTACCGCGCGTGGACGGTTCGCCAGCGTGCAGCGCGCGGCTGGCACGGGCGAGCCGCCAGACTTCCTTGGTGATGCCGTGCATGTAAACGGCGAGGCTGATTCCGCCGTAACAGATCAGCGCCAGCCGCAATTCCTTCTCAAGCATCGGCGAAGCGTGGCAGGCATGCGATGAGTTGTCGAGGACGAGCGGAACCGCATCCGTTCATCCCGGAATCGGTTCACGTCGCCGTAACGACCGAGACTCGTTTAGAAACGCAGGTTAGCCCGATCCCATCGTCAACAGCCGAGGGGTTCCCATATGCTTTCTTCGATGCGCAAAGGCGCCACGACCGCCGCCGTGACCGCAGTCCTTGCTGGCCTCCTGGCCACCGGACCGAGCCACGCCGTCGCAGCCGACGCCAGCCGCATCGATGCCGTCGCGACCATTGTCCCGACGTTGGAAGCAGAACCCGCCAGCCCCGTCGCGGTTCCCTCCGAGGACGTAATTCAGCAGCAATTCGAGGCGATTGGCGGCGGCGAAGCGAGCTATTACGGCAAGGAACTCGCCGGCAATCGTACCGCCAGCGGCGAGCGGTTCAACCCAGGCGATCTGACCGCCGCCCACCGCACTCTGCCGCTCGGCACAAAGCTGCGCGTTACCAACAAGGCCAACGGCAAGTCGGTGATCGTTCGCATCAACGATCGCGGTCCGTTCCTGAAGCGCCGCGTGATCGACGTTTCTCTCGCCGCCGCGCGCGAGATCGCGATGCTCGGTGCCGGCAAGGCCCAGGTCAGCCTGGAAATCGTTCGCAACGCCTGACGGTCCCTGCGACAATTGGCCATTCTTGCGGAAATCTTCGGCTAGCTTCGCGCGGCGTCTTTCCAAGGCGAGTGCTGCTGGCTAGACCACCCCCATCGCAAATCGGGTGGGGAAATCCCAATATGATCAAGCACATGATGTTGTCCGGCGCGGCGCTGTTCGCACTCGCCGGAGCCGCCGTTCCCGCTGCCGCCCAGCAGGCGGCCGCCGCCAGGGGCGCGCCGGAGCTCGGCGCCTGGGGTTTCGACCTCACCGGCATGGACAAGAGCGTCAATCCTGGCGACAGCTTCTACGATTACGCCAACGGCAATTGGAACCGCACCACCGAGATTCCGGCGGACCGCTCGAGCTGGGGCGGCTTCGGCGTGCTGCGCGATCTGTCGGATCAGCGCACCCGCGACATTGTCGAGGCGGCGGCGAAGACCAACGCGCCTGCGGGCAGCGTCCAGCGCAAGGTCGGCGATCTCTACGCCAGCTTCATGGACGAAGCGGCGATCGAGAAGGCCGGCCTCACGCCGCTCAAGCCCTTCTTCGCCAAGATCGACGCGATTGCCACGCCGAGCGACCTCGCCCGCGCCTTCGGCGAGGCCAATCGCATGGGCATCTCCACTCCGTTCAGCGCCGGCGTCGAGCAGGATCTGAAGGACAACAGCCAATATGGCGTCTATCTCGGCCAGGGCGGCCTCGGCCTGCCCGACCGCGATTACTATCTCGACGACACCAACCCGAAGTTCGTCGAGACCCGGGCCAAATATCAGACGCACGTCGCGACCATGTTCCGCCTCGCCGGCATTCCCGACGGCGAAGGCAAGGCGAAGCGGATCTACGATCTCGAGAAGAAGATCGCCCAGACTCACTGGACCCGCGCCGAATCGCGCCAGATCGACAAGCTCTACAATCCGGTGCCGACCAATGGGCTCGGCGAGCGCATGCCCGGCTTCGATTGGGCGGCCTACCTCAAGGCGGCGAGCCTCGATCGCCTGCCGCAGGTGATCGCGACCCAGCCGAGCGCCCTCACCGGCGAGGCGAAGCTGGTCGCGAGCGAGCCGCTGCAGACCTGGAAGGACTATCTGACCTTCCGCACCCTGTCCGCCGCCGCCGGGATGTTGCCCAAGGCGATTTCCGACGAGAATTTCGCCTTCTACGGCACCACCCTGTCGGGCACGCCCAAGCAGAAGGATCGCTGGAAGCGCGGCGCCGACGTCGTCAACGGCGCGATGGGCGAGGCGGTGGGTGAGCTCTACGTCGCCAAATATTTCACGCCGGCCGCCAAGGCCAAGGCCGACGAGCTCGTCCGCAACCTGATCCGGGCGATGGATGCCCGCCTGGAGAAGCTGGAGTGGATGGCACCGGAAACCCGGGCCAAGGCGCGCGCCAAGCTCGCCGCCTTCACGCCCAAGATCGGCTACCCCGACAAATGGCGGGATTATTCGGCGCTGGTCGTCAAGCCCGGCGATCCGGTCGGCAATTCGCTGCGCGCGACCGAGTTCGAGTATCTCCGTCAGCTCGGCAAGATCGGCAAGCCGGTCGATCGTAGCGAGTGGGGCATGACTCCGCAGACGGTGAACGCCTACGCCAATCCCTTGCTCAACGAGATCGTGTTCCCGGCGGCGATCCTGCAGCCGCCCTTCTTCGATCCGAATGCGGACGACGCGGTCAATTACGGCGGCATCGGCGCGGTGATCGGCCACGAGATCACCCACCATTTCGACGATCAGGGCAGCAAGTTCGACGCCAAGGGCAATCTCGCCGAATGGTGGGCGCCGACGGACGTAGAGCGGTTCAAGGCGATGACCGCCAAGGTCGTCCAGCAATATGGCGAATATGAGCCGCTGCCCGGCAGCAAGGTCAATGGCGAGCTCACCCTCGGCGAGAACATGGCCGATCTCGCCGGCCTCAACATCGCCTATGATGCCTATCGCCTGAGCCTCAACGGCAAGGAGGCACCGGTGATCGACGGCTATACCGGCGACCAGCGCTTCTTCCTCGGCTTCGGCCAGGTCTGGCGGAACAAGTATCGCGATCCGCTGCTGCTCAACCTGCTGACCACCGATCCGCACTCGCCGGGCCACGTTCGCCCGAACGTCGTCCGCAACTTCGATCCGTGGTACAAGGCGTTCAAGGTTCAAGGCGGAAAGCTGTACCTGAAGCCTGAAGACCGTATCCGGATCTGGTAAGTCCGTGTCCCGGCCGCGGTCGCCCGATGGGTTGATCCCGGCGTCGGGGGTCCGATAGGGGAGAGGCCGGCGGCAGCTGCCGTCGGCCTTCCTCATTTCTCGTTCGATCGGAGTGCGCAAGCTGCCGAAGCGTAAAGTGTCCAAGCCGCGGCCCGCCGGCGTTTCGAAGCCGCTGGTCGGCGGCCTCGTCCTCGTCCTGCTTCTTCTCTGTCTCGTGCTGTGGGTGGCGACGCGGCCGGCACGACAGGAGGAAGCAAGTGGGGCCGACTCCGCTGTCGGTATCTCCAATCAGCAGATCGCCCGGATCGAGGAGCGCCAGCAGGCGGCGGATTCGGTGATCGATTATGCCCGGCTCGACCGCCGGCTGCAGGCGTTGATCGCCGAAGACCAGATGATCGGCATGGCGGTCGGCATCGTCGAGAACGGCCAGATCCGATTCCTCAAGGGCTATGGCGTCACCACCGCCGGCACCACCGATCCGGTCGGCGTCGGCACCCTGTTTCGCTGGGCGTCGGTGTCGAAGGGAGTCGCCGGCGACATGGTCTCGAAGCTTGCTGACGAGGGCAAATTGTCGGTCTACGAGCCGATCGGCAAATATTCGCCCTGGATGCGGCTGCCGGGCGGCATCGAGCAGCGCGCGACCGTCGCCGACATGCTGTCCCACAGCCTCGGTCTCGCCGGCCATGCCTATGACAACAAGCTCGAGGAAGGCGCCGATCCCCGCATGCTCCGCGGTGCTCTGTCCTCGCTCAATCTGATCTGCGCGCCCGGCCAGTGCCATGCCTATCAGAATGTCGCCTATGACGGCGCTTCGGACGTCGTCGAGAAGGTCACCGGCACGCCTTACCAGCAGGCGGTGCGCGACCGCTTGTTCCGGCCGCTGGGCATGACCAGCGCCAATATGAGCCGCGACGGGCTGGTGACGGCCGCGAGCTGGGCGCGTCCGCATGTCGGCGGCAAGCATTCCAAGCCGGTCGAAGTGACCGAGCCATATTACCGTGTGCCCTCGGCGGGCGGGGTCAACAGCACGATCAAGGATCTCGCAATCTGGATGCAGGCGCAGATGGGCCTGGCGCCCAACGTGCTGACGCCCCGTGCGCTCGAAGCGGTGCAGTCGCCGCGTGTGTCGACGCCGGGCGAGCTCGGCCGCATGCGCAAGTTCCGCGAACGGTTGAAGACGGCGAGTTACGGCATGGGCTGGCGGATCTACGATTATGCCGGTCACAAGGTCGTCGGCCATCGCGGCGGCGTGCGCGGCTACCGTTCGCTGGTGATGTTCGATCCGGCGCTCAAATCGGGCGTGGTCGCGCTCTGGAACAGCTCGACCAACCAGCCGGGCGGGCTCGAATTCGAGGTGATGGACATGCTCTACCGGCTCGAACCGCGCGACTGGCTCGGCGTCGACGGGCGCGAGACGCCCGCACAGCCGGCGCCGGAAGCGGTCGGCAACGGCGCCCAGGGCGCCGACTGAGGCAATCGCTCAGCGCTGCCGGCGCGGTAGTCTCGCCGCCGCCAAAGCGGCGCGGTGCCTGCGGGCGGTGCCGAGCAGACGGCTGAACGCGCCGATCCGCGCAGGATGGTGCGGTCGACTCTCCTCCGCGGGATCGTCGCCGACGGTGAGCACCGCCCACACCGGCAGGTGATCGGACGCCTTTCGCGATGTGGCGCTGTCGTGGACGCCGCATTCGGCGATGCCGAGCCCTTTGGTCACCATGATCCGGTCGAGCTGCGCGACCGGTCGGCGGGCGTGGAAGCTGCGGCCCGTATCGGCGAAGCGGCAATGCTGGGCGAAGTCGCGCAGGCAGCCGCTCTGCCGGCTCCACTCGTTGAGATCGCCCATCAGCACCGTCGGCATCGTGCCCTCGCGGGCATGGATATGCTCCAGCACCGTATGCGCCTGGCGCCGCCGCCACAGGCCCGAAAGATCGAGATGCATGCCGACGACGCGCAGCGTTTCGCCCGCCAGCCGGACTTCGGCGAGCACCGCACCACGCGGCTCCAGCGAGGGCAGATGCAGCATCGACTTGTCGACGATTTCCACATCCTTCTTCACCAGCAGGGCGTTGCCGTGCCAGCCCATGCTGCCGTCGCGGGCCTCGAACGGCACCGGCTTGTAGTCGCTATGCTCGTCGAGCAGGTGAAACGGGATCGCGCTTGCGCGGGCGCCGAAGCGGCGGTCCGCCTCCTGCAGCGCGATCACATCGGCATCCAGTTCGTTCAAGACGTCGATCGTGCGGTCCGGCCGCCGGCGGCGATCGGTGCCGATCGCTTTGCGCATGTTGTAGCTGGCGACGCGGATCATCGGCCGTCCTGATGACGTCGGCGGCGCGGCTTCGCAACCCGGACGATGATCTCAGTGGCCCTTTCGATCGCCGAGCTTGCCGAGCTGGTGATCGATGGCACGCACCACCTTCTTGGCCGCGCCGATCACAGCCCGATCGAAATCGGCGCCTTCGTCGATCGCCGCGACCGGCGGGATGCCGTTGATCCGCGCCTCCATGGAACAGCGCAGATCGGCATTGCCGCCGCGCGGGCCGTTGACGTCGGAGACATGGACTTCGACGTCGGTGATCCGCCCTTCGAAGCGGGCGAGACGCTGGCGGATCTGCTCCTCGAGCCTCGTGTCGCGATCATTGTCGCTGGGGATCTGATTGTCGGCGTGGATCTGAATGAACAAGCGCACTCTCCATTGCTGGTAGGGTGTGAATGCGGAGGAGGGGGTGGGCGTTCCCTCGAAAGGGCTGGCTGGAGGCAGCCGGCGCGGCTAACCGTTCGGACATGGCCAAACCCAAGAAGCGCTACGTCTGCCAGGTCTGCGGCTCCGTCCAGAGCCGCTGGCAGGGCCAATGCCCCGATTGCAACGAATGGAACACGCTCGTCGAGGATGCGGGCGGGGTCGTGACGCCCTTCTCGGCGCGGCACAATCTGCGCGGCGGCGGTCAGACCGTCCAGCTCGTCGGGCTCGATTCCGACATCCCGCTGCCGGAGCGGACCAGCACCGGCATTCGCGAATTCGATCGCGCGCTCGGCGGCGGCATCGTGCCGGGTTCCGCCACCCTGATCGGCGGCGATCCGGGCATCGGCAAATCGACCCTTCTGCTGCAGGCGGCGGCGCGGATCGCGGGCCGCGGGCTCGATGTCGCCTACATTTCGGGCGAGGAGGCCACCGACCAGGTGCGCCTGCGCGCCCGTCGCCTGGGCCTCGGCGGCGCCCCCGTGCGGCTCGCCTCGGCGACCTCGGTGCGCGACATCCTGACCACCCTGAGCGAGGGCAAGCCGCCGGCCTTGTTGGTCATCGATTCGATCCAGACCATGCATTCCGATCTGATCGAAGGGGCACCCGGCACGGTCAGCCAGGTCCGCGCCTCGGCCGGCGAGCTGATCCGCTTCGCCAAGGAGACCGGCACCGCCGTCGTCCTCGTCGGCCATGTCACCAAGGACGGATCGATCGCCGGGCCGCGGGTGCTCGAGCATATGGTCGATACCGTCCTGAGCTTCGAGGGCGAGCGAAGCCACCAATATCGTATCCTGCGCGCCGCCAAGAACCGCTTCGGCGGGACCGACGAGATCGGCGTGTTCGCGATGGGCGAGGATGGCCTCGACGAAGTCGGCAACCCTTCCGCGCTGTTCCTCACGCACCGCGGCGAGTCCGTTTCCGGCGCGGTGGTGTTCCCAGCGCTGGAAGGCACGCGCCCGGTGCTGGTCGAGATCCAGGCGCTGACCGTGCGTCTCGCCAGCGGCGCGACCCCGCGGCGTGCGGTGGTCGGCTGGGATTCGGGGCGGCTGGCGATGATCCTTGCGGTGCTGGAGGCGCGCTGCGGGCTCAGCTTCTCGACCGCCGAAGTCTATCTCAACATCGCCGGCGGCTACCGGATCAGCGACCCCGCCGCCGACCTTGCGGTGGCCGCGGCCCTGGTGTCGGCTTTGTCCGAACGCCCGGTTGCGGCGGAGGCGGTGGCGTTCGGCGAAGTTGCCCTGTCGGGCGAACTGCGCCCGGTCTCCCACGGCGGCCTGCGGCTCAAGGAAGCGGCCAAGCTCGGCTTCGAGCGCGCCTGGGTGCCGTCGACGCTGAAGGAGGAGAAAGGCGGGCTGGCGCTGACCGGCTTCCGAACTTTGGGCGAAATGGTCGACGCTCTGCTCGGGCGTTGAGGCCTCCTCTCCCCTGAAGGTAAGAGGAGGAGGTAAGCCTTCCCCTTGCCGCATTCCTCGATTAGCAACCGCAGCATGACCGCGCTCGACATCGTCATTCTTCTCCTTGTCGGTGGCGGCCTCGTCACGGGCTGGTTCAAGGGCTTCGTCGGCGAAGTGCTGACCCTGGCCGCGTGGGTCGTCGCCATCGTCTTCCTCAAATTGCTGCACGAGCCGGTGACCAACGCGCTCGAGGGCAGCGTCGGCACGCATTCGGGCGCCGCCGTGCTCGCCTTCGCACTGGTGTTCGGGATCACCTTCCTGATCGGCAAGCTCGTCGCCCGTCAGATCGGCGGCGGCGTCAAGAAGTCGGTGGTCGGACCGGTGGACCGGTTTCTCGGGGCGGGCTTCGGCGCCTTGAAGGGGCTGATCATCGGCACCTTGCTCTATCTCGGCGCCAACCTCGTCTACGACACGATCTGGGGCCGCGAGTCCGTGCGGCCGGAATGGATGGCGAAGTCGCGTTCCTATCCCCTGCTGTCGGCGAGCGGGCGGGCGATCGTCGACTTCGTCGAGTGGCGGCGCGGCCGTCCGGTCGACCCGCGCTACAAGCAGGCGCCGGCCAACGAGAGCGCGGAAAGCCAATGATCGAGCTTCGTTTCCACGACACGATGGCGCGCGAGAAGCGCGTCTTCGTCCCCGCCAATCCCGAACGCGTGACGATGTATGTCTGCGGGCCGACCGTCTACAATCGGGCCCATATCGGCAACGCCCGCCCAGCGGTCGTGTTCGACGTTCTCGCCCGTCTGCTCCGCCACGTCTATGGCGAGGAGAAGCTGGTCTACGCCCGCAACGTCACCGACATCGAGGACAAGATCATCGATGCGGCGCGTAGCGAGGGTGTCGAGCCGGCCGTCATCACCGATCGCTTCGAGCGCTATTATCTGGGCGACATGGGCGCGCTCGGCGTTCGCGCGCCGACGATCGCGCCGCACGCCACCGACCATATCGGCGAGATGATCGCGATGATCGGGCGCCTGATCGATGACGGCTTCGCCTACGAGGCCGACGGCCACGTCCTCTTCCACGTCCCCGCCGATCCCGATTACGGCGCGCTCGGACGCCGCGACCGCGAGGCGATGATTGCCGGCGCGCGCGTCGAGATCGCGTCCTACAAGAAGGATCCGGCCGACTTCGTTTTGTGGAAGCCGTCCGACCCGCAGGTGATCGGATGGGAGAGCCCGTGGGGCAGGGGACGTCCCGGCTGGCATATCGAATGCTCGGCGATGATCGAACGCCATCTCGGCGAGACGATCGACATCCATGGCGGCGGGCTCGACCTCATCTTCCCCCACCACGAGAACGAGATCGCCCAGAGCCGCTGCGCCCACCGGGGCGCGCCGCTCGCCCGTTACTGGCTGCACAACGGCTTCCTGTCGATGGCGGGCTCCGAGAAGATGTCGAAGAGCCTCGGCAACGTCGTGCTGGTCGGCGATCTGCTCGGCGAAGGGCATAAGGGCGAAGCCTTGCGTCTTGCCTTGCTCTCCGCCCATTATCGCCAGCCGCTCGACTGGTCGGCGCAGCTGATCGCCCAGAGTAAGTCGACATTGGACCGCCTCTACCGCGCTGCGGGCGACGCTGCGCCGGGCGCAATCGACGAGGGCGTGCTGGCCGCGCTCGCCGACGATCTCAACACCCCCTTGGCGCTGTCGCGCCTGTCCGCGCTCGACGACCCGGCAACGCTCAAGGCCTCGGCCAATCTCCTCGGCCTGCTCACCGACAGCGCCTCCGCCTGGTTCCAGGGCGAGGGCGATTCCCGCATCGACGCCCTGGTCGCGGCACGGACCGAAGCAAAGAAGGCGCGTGACTTCGCCGAGGCCGACCGCATCCGCGCCGCGCTGGCGGCGGAGGGCATTCTGCTGGAGGACGGCGCCGGCGGAACGACCTGGCGGCGGGCCTGACCAAAGGAACGAAGCCACGGTCCGTAAACCGGCGACCGTAATGACCGTAAATACGGCAGATTTTGATGTCGGTCCGAACCCTCGCAGACACGTGCCGTGTCTGAAGCCCAGCCACGGCACGGCGGCGGCGGCAGACTTCGCCTGCCGCCGCACGGCCTTCTTTTCACAGCTTCAAAGAATGCGAGACGATTTCCACAGGGCTTCAACCGACTCCTAGCACAAACATGCGAATATCGCAACATAAGATTGCGCGTCGGCGGCAACATGCTTGGCGGCTGTGGAGCTCTAACCAGCTTGCGAAGATTGCGGGTGCTTCGTCCGACCGCTCTCACTCTGCGGGACGTCAGTGCTCCTGCGAAGCACGCAGACGCTCGCCGCCAGGATCCACCAGATGATCAGGCTGCCGGCGAGCGCCGAATTGCCCCAGCCATGGGCAGAGTAGAAGTGGGTGGGATCGGTGCCGAAGAAGAGCGACGGCAGGAAGCCGAGGTTCACGGCGCCGATCGCCAGCCCGAGCCAGCCGAGCCAGCTTGGGAAGGCTCGGCTTTGCAGGACGGCATGGCTGACGGACACGAGATACAAAGCGGTAAGAAGGCGCTTCACCGAACCGTGGGCCAGCATGTTGGCAGCCGCCAGAGGCCCGTCGATGGTCGGATCGACGGTGCCGGACGGATCGGCGAAGACCACACCCGCCTCGTTGCAGAGCGCGAACAGGCCGACCGCCACGAACAGCAACCCGGCATTGCGGCTGAGTGACAGCGCGAAGGTGGCCTCCGCCGTCACCGTGCTGAGCAGATGGTGGAACCCGGCCATGAAGACGATGATCGCGGCGAAGCTGAGCAGCGCGAGGAAGGTGCGGGCGAGCACGTTCCCGGAAGGCGGTGCCCCCGCATGGGCGAAGTAGAGCGCAATGGTGGCGACAGTGACGATCACCGCGAACAGGCCGGCGACTGCCGTCAGTCCTCGCACTTCCCGCATCGATGGCCCTCCTGACTGCTAAATGCGTATATCATACGCCATTAAGGGTCAATCCTGATGTTGCCCGTCGCCGATCGCTCGTCCAGATCGTGTGGGGGAGAATGGGATGAACGAGAACATGGCGGAGGAGGGTGTTTCGACCGTGTTCGATCTCCTCTGGGCGGCGGATCGCGGACGGAAGCGCGGCCCCAAGCCGAGGCTGACGCGCGAGGCTGTGGTCGCGGCGGCAATCGATGTCGCCGACCGGGAGGGCCTCGAGGCGGTGACCATGCAGCGGCTTGCCCGGGCTCTCAACTCGAAGCCGATGACGCTCTACCGGCATGTTCCAAGCAAGGAGGCGCTGACTGAGCTGATGTGGGATGCCGCCCTGGGTGCAGCCCCGCTGTTGCCGGACGACGATTGGCGCCAGGCGTTGAAAGGCTGGGCTGCGGCAAGCTTCGAAAGCCTCGAACGCCATCCCTGGATGATCGAGCTGGTCGGGTCGATCCGGTCGGTGGGCCCGGGCTGGACCGCTTGGCTGGAGGCGGGCCTCGCCGGAATGCGGGCCCTGAAGCTCGGCACCGGCGAGAAGCTGGCGGTCCTGACCCTGATCGACGGCCATCTGCGGTCTGCGGCGCGGCTTCGCTTTGGGATCAAGGCATCCCCTGAATGGGCTGCGGATTTCGGCCACATGGTTCAGCGCGTCTCGGCAGACGCTTCGTTTCCGATGCTCGCCGCCTTGGCGCGGAACGCCAACGGCCCCGACGAGGACATGTCGCTCGGCGACATGTTCACCTTTGGGTTGGACCGGATTCTCGACGGTGTGGGCGCCTTCGCAGAGCGGCGCGCCTGACGCGCTAGGTTGCGGCGCCGGTCACGTCGGAGCCCCGTCGTGACGTTCGTCTATCCAAAAGTTCCGAACTACGCGCCTGCCGGCGCAGTGAAGCGCGCCCAGGCTTCGTCGCGCTGCTCGGCGGGCGCCTGGTCCTGTTCGGGGCAGTTGAGGCGCAGGTGCCGGTCGGCGAAGGGCGCGTCGACGAAGGCGCAATGGTGCGGCGTCGGCGATCCGGGATGGGCGTAGGGCCGGAAATGCCGGCAGGTCACGCACATACGCTGCACCGGAATGTCGCCATTTTCCTGGAGGGCCCGGATGATCTTGACCAGCGCGCGCAGGAACCCCGCCTGCTCCTGCGGATCCAGAGTCTCGACTGCATCGACGAGGAAATCTGGCCAGTCCGCGGTGCGGAGCGCGACGGCCTCTCCTTGAGCGGTCAGCTTGAGGGTGAGCGAGCGGCGATCGGCGCCGGCCGCCTTTTCGGCGAGTTGCTTGGCAACGAGCGCGGCCACGGCCTCGCTCGCGGTCGGGGCAGACACGCCGAGAAGATGCGCGAGGGCCGCAAGCTTCATGCCCTGCGGCGCCTCGCGAAGCAGGGCGAGTGCCTGTCCCTGCGTCGGCGTTACCCCCGCCGATCCCGCACCCTTCCAGGCGCGACTGCGCAGCACCAGCCCGATCTTGGCCAGGCCCGCGGTGACCCGGCGGGACAAAGGTTCGCTTATCGAGTCGAAAATGGCGGTCAATGTTCGGACTCCTAACAATCTACTTGCATGCACATCAGGCGGTGAGTATTAGCACTCCTAACGATCGTGTCGACGCATGATGCGGTTCGGCAAGCAGGGAGAAGACGATGACTCGATTCTTGAACGCGCGACGCTCGGCGAGGGCCGGTGCGATCATGAGCCTCGCTCTGGCGGCGGGCGTCTCCGCCCACGACATCAAGGGCACGAAGGGCAATGCGGCGAAGCCCGACTTCGACATCGTGCACACCAGCATCACGCGCGCCGGCGACGATCTCGTGTTCAGCATGGCGGTGAGCGGCAAGGCCGGGGCAAGTCGTCCGACCCCATCGGGCAAGCTCGCCGGTTCCAGCGTCTATTCCTACGTGTGGCCGACCAGCCTGAATTCGGGCGCGATCGGCTTTGAGGAGGATCAGGGCATCCTCGCCTTCGCCGTCACCTCTCACCCCGATTTCGACGACACCCCCCTCTACGACGAGAATGGCGACGGGGACAAAGCCAATGACGGTAACCTCTGGCACAGCCACTGGGTGGTGCTGGTGCCGGACGAGAGCTGCGGCAAGGGCGCGCTCAAGATCCGGGACATCGAGGAAGGGGCCAAACCGAGGCTGCCGAGCACCTGGCCGGGCCTTCCGATCCTGATCGACAGCCCCGCCTACAAACCCGATCTTGCCGGCGCGAGAGTCGTCGTGCGGGTGCCTGCGGCGGCGCTTGGAGACACCAAGGACATTCGATTCGATGGAGTCACCGCGGGGCTGCGCATCAACGCTTCGGTTCATGCGCCGCTGGCCTGCGTCGCAGATGTCTTCGACATTGCTAGCGGCGACCTCAGTCTGCCGGGGCGCGTGATGAAGTAGGGCCGTCACTCCGGCGACCATCAATCCATTCCTGTCGAAGCGAGGCATATCATGAGCGGCTCCGATCCTTTCACCCTGATCACTCCAACTCCGGAAGCGGGTTTCGACCTCGCGGTCCGGCTCGCCCGGCTGGCGGTGAAGATGACACAGCCTTCTCCCGAAATCCGCACCCGGCTGCGCGCGGCCTACGAACAGGACAGCGAGCAACTGATCGCGGCCAGTCAGGTCACGGCCACCCACTTCCAGACGATTGCCGCCGCCAATGAGTATTGGCGTGTCGCCGGAGAGATCAGGTGACCGGCGCCGGCACGGCAGCACCGCCCTGGGACGTTGTCCAATGGTTCAACACCGAACGGCCGCTCGTGCTCGACGCGCTGCGCGGACGGGTGATCGTGCTCGGTGCGTTCCAGATGCTCTGCCCAGGTTGTGTCGAGCACAGCATTCCGCAGCTGAAACGCGTCCATGACCTGTTCCCGTCAGGCGATGTGGCGGTGATCGGGCTCCACACCGTCTTCGAGCATCACGACGCGATGGGGCCGACATCCTTGCGCGCGTTCCTGCATGAATACCGCGTCGGCTTTCCGGTTGGGATCGACCGGCCCGGCGGCGGCGGCGATCCGACGCCGCTGACCATGCGCGCCTACGGCCTGCAGGGGACTCCGACGACGATTCTGATCGATCGGGATGGCCGCTTGAGGCGCCAGACCTTTGGCCATCTCTCCGACCTCCAACTCGGCGCAGAGATCATGGCGCTGATCGGTGAGGGCGCAGCAATGACCGAGCAAACCGGATCGGCGGCTAATGTCTGTTCAACGACGGGCTGCGAAATGGTGTGAACCGCTCCGGCCGAACTCGGGCGGCAGCAAGGCGGAGGAGCCGACGATAAAGCGTCCCCGTCTGCTGCCGATCCAGCGCGGCTCAGGCCTTGTCTGCGGCGAGCGTGTGCGCCACCACCGCGTTGGCATGGCCATGGCCCATGCCGTGCTCGTTCTTCAGCATGGCGACGAGCTCCATATGTTTGGCAGGCATGTTCGCACGCACGAGCGCCTGCCACTCGGCGATCGGGCGGCCGTATTTCTTCTCGATCGAGGGGAAGTAAGAGGCAGGTCCTTTGACCGGTTCGTCCGGCATGGTTCGAAACTCCCGTGCGCAGCTTTCTGCCGGCATGATTGCGTCTATCGTCCCGAACCGCAATGCGCTTGCGCGCTTGGGCCCGAAGTGTCTCAAGCCCCGATGCGCAGCCAGAGGGCGGTGGCGTCGTCGGAGGACTTGAACCGGGGATAGCGGGTGCAGGCGGTGTCGTCCTGCTCGATGGCTCTCAGCTCGACGCCGACCTGGGCGAGACCGCGGGCGCGGACCGCCGCGAACAGGCCAGCGGCGTCGAATGCGGCATAATCGTCGATCAGGGTCGCGTAGCCGTCGCTCATCAGCAGCAATTCGTCGCCGGGGGCGCAGGGCAGGTGGACGAATTCGGGCCGGATCAAAGCGGGGTCGACGCTGAGCACGCGCAGGCCAGGGCGGCCGCGGGTCGCGCGCAAATTCTCGAGGATGGGCTCGGAGCGCTTGACGCTGCCGAGACCGTGCTCGGCAAGGCTTGCGGCACGGGCGGCTTCGGCCGCACGGCCGTCCGCCGCCGGGCCAAGCCGGATCACCGTGCCGTCGCGCCACAGCAAGGCGGCGCAGTCCCCGAGCCAGCCGATCGCGAGGCCGCTTTCGCCGACGAGGATCGCAAGGGCGGAGGCGAGGGGCAATTCCCATCGGCCTTCCGGCTCCCGCCGGCGGTCGCGGCCCCAGGCGGCAAGAACGTGGGCGGCAACATCGCCGAACAGTGCCTTGATCGAGCGGGCGTGCGACGCCGCAAATGCCGCCTGCGCCTCTCCCGCAAGCCAGGCCGCGCCACCCTGCGTTCCAACCAGCCCGGCCGGGCCGAGATCGGTGGCGCCGTCGATCACCCAGGCGTGCTGGCGGGCGGCGCCGACACGGTCGTCATTGGGCGTGCCGACATGGCCGGCGAGGCTGATCGACTGGAGCAGGTTCAGGTGCATGCGCACCGGCTTACACAGGCTTTGTGACACCGCGCATCATCAATCGGATAGGTCCGGCAAGACGCAGCAACGGATTTGGGAAGGGTGAGCGCCGAACCGGCCCCTGAGAAGCGAACCGGGTCAAGATCGTCGATCCTGCCGCTCACCCACGCGTTCCCATGCCGCGTTCGCGACCCCAAACGACGGCGCCGCTGCGCCGATTGACGCCGATCTTGGCGTAGAGCCTGGCGACGTGATTGCGCACCGTGTTGCGCGCGATCCCGAGGCGCTCGGCGATCGCATCGTCGTCCAGATCGTCGCAGATCAGATCGAGGATCTCGCGCTCCCGGGGACTGAGCTCGATCGCGGCCGCGCGAGTCTCGGGGCGACGCAGGGTCGCCAGCTTGTCGAGGATGGCGTGGCTGAGCCAGCTCGCGTCCTTCATCACCTCGTCGATCGCGTCGGCGAGTTCGGCTTCGCTGCGCCGGCGCTCGGTAACGTCCTGGTAAAGCCAGAGCACGCAGGGTGCGCCCTCGACGCTGATCGTTTCCGCCGACACGGTGCAGTCGACGGGAACGCCGTTCCGCGACACCAGGCGCCCGTCCGCGTTGCGGATGCTTCCCTGTTCGCTCAGTGCTCGTTCGAGCGCCTCGCGGCGTGTGGAACTTTCCCAAAGCTGCAAGTCATGGGCGGTGCGGCCGACGGCGTCGTCGCCGCCATAGTCGGTGAGGCGTCGGAATGCGGCATTGACCCTGGAGATGCGGTGATCGGCGTCGCGGGTCACCATCATCGCCACCGGGGCCATTTCGAACACGGCGGCCAAGTGCTGCTCGCTGGCGGCGAGCGCCGCCTCCGCCTGACGCCTCGGCTCGAGATCGGCGAAGGTGAGAAGAAGCGCATCCTCCTCGGTCACGTCGATCGGCTGTCCCGCGAACAGCACCAACCGCCGCGACCCGTCGGCGGTGAGCAGCTCCGATGTGGATTGCGGCACGACCTCACCGGCGTCGACCCGCTGCCTGAACCCCTCCGCGTCGGAGACGGATCCGAGCAGATCCAGCCCGAACAGGGTCTTGCCCTTGAGCTGCTCCGGAGTGAAGCCGGTAAGTGCGATGAAGCCGGGATTGGCCTCGATGATCCGCTGGTCGCTAAGCCGGACGACGATCGCGGGCGCAGGATTGGCGTTGAACATCGCCTTGAAGCGGACCTCGGCATCGAACTGCTCGGAAATGTCGGTGATGACGAGGGCAAGATAGTCCGGATCGCCGCCGTCCACATCCATGACGACGTCGCGCACCTGATGGACCCATCGCACCTGATCGTCACCCGCCGGGGACACCTGGACGATCAGATCGGGGAAACTATCGCCTGCCAGGAGGCGGAAGAGCGGATATTCGCGGTGCTTGAGCGGACGATGCTCGCGTGACCGCAATGCGAAACGCTGCGCATAATCTTCGGCGGTCGTCCCGAGAGCTTCGAGCGTTCGAACGCCGTGCATGCGCAGCGCCGCGTCATTGGCACTGAGGATGGTGCCTGCGAGATCGATCAGAATCACCCCGTCGAGCAGCTGGGCCATAAGCTGCTCGAGGTGGCGCAAAGTCGGCTGGTGGCGGACGGGAGACGAAGGCGGCATCGAGGCTAAGCGCTCGACTTCAGCTGCTGTTCCGGCGGAGAATACCAGCGGCCCTGGTGCTGTGGCACTACATCCGTGGGCTGACGATCCTGCCTGCCATGAACATTCGATCGAGGGCGCCCGTTTCCACCGCCATCACGCACCATGCGAAGGGAACATTCATGGGCATCATTCTGCTTCTTGTCGTCGGTGGTCTGATCGGCTGGGTTGCGAGCCTGATCATGCGCACCGACGGGCAACAGGGGATCATCCTCAATGTCGTCGTCGGCATCGTCGGGGCTCTGCTCGCCGGCTTCATCGTCACCCCGCTGATCGGCGGCGCGCCGATCACCAGCGGCGAGCTCAGCATCCAGTCCGTCCTCGTGTCGCTGATCGGCGCGGTCGTGCTGCTCGCGATCGTCAACCTTTTTCGCCGCGGGTCGGTTCGTTGATTTCTGGAGACAAGATCATGAGCAAGCATCTGGCCTCGGCCATCTTCGACAGCCACGCCGAAGCGGAACGCGCGATCGCGGAGCTGCGCAGCGCCGGCGTTCCCGATCGGGCGCTCTCGGTCGTTACCGGTGCCGACGGCCTGCCCGACGGTCCGGAGGGCAGCGATGATGCATCGCACGCGCACCACGGCAACGTACTGCGCGGGATCCTGGGCGGCGGTGCGCTCGGCGCCGGGCTGGGGGTGGCGGCGCTTGCGATCCCCGGCGTCGGCCCGCTGGTCGCCGCGGGGGCGATCGCCGCCTCCGCCGTACCAGGTGCGATGGCGATCGGTGCTGCCGCCGGCGCCGCTGCGGGAACCCTGAACGAGACCCTGATGAAGCATGGCATCGATCAGGAAGACGCCGATTATTACGGCGAACGCCTCGGCCGGGGCGGGATCCTCGTGTCCGTGGACTCCGCCGCCGCTGACCTTGCTCCCGAAACCGCGAGCGACATCCTGTACCGTAACGGCGGCCACAGCTCGCGGCGGTCGCGCGTGTCGACCCTGTAAGCGTATCGACCTTGTAAGCGTGCCGGCCGGGCGACATTCGTGTCGCTCGGCCACTTTTTTCACGCGCACCCTTCGACAGCGGCGGACCTGTGTCCGCGACAAACAGGTCGCTTTGGCAAGATCAGCTTGCGAGGGCCTGCAGCCGCACCGCAGCCGCTTTGGACGCTTCCGGCTACCTTTGACCGAACTTTTCAGGGTCACGGGCGCAGCGACGTCAGACTGCTGCGGACCGCCAAGCACGCAGGAGCCTACGGAATGCTACGGATTTCCGGCGTTACCAACTCGTGACCAGAAGTATGCGATCAGAAGCGCATGGAACGCGCTTATCTCATCGGTTCGATCATTGCGGCCGGCAGCACCGGATCGATGGATCTGCTCGTCGACAATCCGCTGTGGCCGGCGCTGTTTTCGGCATTGCTCGCGATCCTGCTGATGCGGCGGGCGCTGCGCCAGGTGTCGCCGTTCATCGCCAGCCCAGCCGAGGCCGGTCGCAAGGGCCGCTAGGCGGGTCTTCCTTCCGCCTGCGTGCGGGGGCAGCGGCTGCGGCCGCGCTTCGGGACAAAAGGCGTTCAGCGCTTCAACCGGCAGGCGTGCGCCGCAACGGCCTTCGCGACCGTGCGACGCTAATCCGTATGATGTCCCCGTTTAGGGCGCTCAGGCGGCGGGTGATCGGCGGCCTGCTGGAGCTCCCGGGTCAGGGCCGCAGCGTCGTCCGGCCGGCCGTGAAATGCCGCCGGCGTGTTCTGGAAGAGTTCGATCTTCCAGGCTCCATTGTGCCTGTGGGCAACGAGCGACTGGATGGCGTTGACCTCGGGCTTGATCTGCCGTGCGCCGGGCGGGATCATTCCGGCGACGGCGCGCAACAGCAGCGCGTCGGAGCCGATCGCGCGAATTTCGCGGACGATCGTTACGAAACGGGCGGTCGGATGGTCCCTGAAGATCGGGGCGAGCGCCGCTTCGATCGCGTGCGGGCCGTCGAAGGCGCTGCCGTCGAAGCCGATCTGGCTTCCATGCGGCGCGTAGAGGGCGGCCATGGCCCCTGCGTCACGTTCATTCCAGGCGCCGATCAGGGATTCATACAGAGCAAGGACCGGGCCACGCTCGTCTGTCATTTCCAGGCCTCCTCCTTTGTCCGGGTTGCTGCGCTGCACGGGCCGCGGGTTCGATGCGAGAACAGCGCGCTACGCCCGGGTGCGGATGCGGTGCGTGCGCCATTCGTCATCGCCCGAGGTCGCGCGCGATCCTGAACCCGGTGTCGTTCCGCCTCGCCTCGGCACCAAGCCCGATGGTTCGCCGGGCGGCGCGCAGGTCGATGGGATAGTCGTCCCAGGACCCGCCGCGAGTCCGGTGCTTTTCACAGTTCGGCCGTGACGATGGGGTGCCGTCCGAGGCGAGATGCTCGTAGGCGCCCTCCCGGTAGCAATCGTCGACCCATTCCCAGACATTGCCGAGCATGTCGTGCAGCCCGAATGCATTGGCCTCGAACTGGCCGACCGGGGCAGTGAAGCCGAACCCGTCCGTGCAGTCCAGCAGCCTCGCACCCGGTTCGCCTTCCGCCTGTGCGACGGCGATCGCCTGCGACCAAGCGGGCAGGGTGGTGACGAGGCTGCGGTCTCCGCCATTGGCGTATCGGCACGTGGCATCCTGCACGTCGCTCTAGAAGAAGGCGCTCGTTGTTCCGGCGCGCGCCGCATATTCCCATTCGGCTTCGCGCAGGAGCCGGTACGGCTGGCGCGATTTCGACGCGATCCACGCCGCATAATCCCGCGCATCATGCCAAGCCACGCAGACGACCGGATGGTCGTCGCTCTGGGCGAAGCCGGGATTGATCCAGGACGCGGTAGGCACCGGATCCCAATTGCCATTGCGCCCGTCGCCATGGGTGTCGCAGCCGGGTCGCACCTTGCGCCGGGTCGCGGTGACGAATTCGCGGAACTGCCGCCTGGTCACTTCCGTCTCGCTGACGGCGAGCCCGCGGATCTGCAGCTCTCTTTGCGGGCCTTCATTGCGGTGCCGCCCGACTTCGGTCTCCGGCGATCCGATCGCGAGCCGTCCCGCGGGAAGGGCGACCATGGCGGGGCAATCACGGCAATCACGGAAGGTCTGGGGCGACGACGCGGCCGCGACGGCTGGAGCGCCGAGGCCGGCGACCAGCGCAAGGAGCGCCGCCGCGAGGCGGAGAGGCGTCAGAGCATGACCCCGCTTGTGGTAGCGGGAGGGGATCCACTTGGCGCGATCCGGTGCGCCCATGCCGTTCATGACATCGCTCCTCGTCCCGGTTGCGTCGGCGTACCGTCCGAACGGCGCCCTTGGCAGCCTCCAATACTAGTGGATTTTGGTGCGCGGCGCGCGAGAAATCTCGTTGTTCACCGGCGTTCGCGCGGTTGCGTCGAGGTGCTGCCGAAGCGTTCGGCGACAGAGGAACCGCCCGAACAAGAAGGTCGTGGCCGCGGGTGGCACCGAGGTTCAGTCTCCTGGTGGCGTGCGGATATTCACTCAGAAGAGAATTAGTGTTGCGGAAGAGATCGCTTTCCTGCATCTTTCCGGAACGTGCCGAAGAGCGCGGCTGGAGAGAGAAGCAAGGGAGGGTGTCATGAACGATCGTGGCGTTTGGCTGGGCGTTTCAGCGCTTGCGATTGCCTGGGCCGGGGCTGCGTCGGCGCAGCCTGGCGGATCCGGCGCGGCGGAGCGTTCGGCGGATTTCGGCCAGGACGAGAGCGCAGCGGCGCCCGCGGCCGTCGAGGACGACGAGATCATCGTCACCGCGCAGCGGCGTGCGGAGAATCTGATGACGACGGCGATCTCGGCGTCGGTGCTGTCGGGATCGCAGCTCGAGAATAAGGGCGTCGTCAATGTCGACGCGCTGCAATTCGCGATGCCGAGCCTCGTGGTGAACAATTTCGGCCAGGGCAACGACTTCAACGTCCGCGGCATCGGCAAGGCGGAGCACAATACGCAGACCACCACCGGCGTGATCACCTATCGCGACGGCGTGCCGACCTTTCCCGGTTACGTTCAGGGCGAGCCTTATTACGACATCGCCAACATCCAGGTGCTGCGGGGGCCGCAGGGCACGATCGTCGGCCAGAATGCCACCGGCGGCGCGGTGTTCGTCAACACCAACGACCCGATCATCGGCGGCGGCGTCCATGGCTATGTCAACGTCAGCTACGGCAATTACAACGACGCCGGCGCCCAGGGCGCGGTCAACCTTCCGATCAGCGACACGCTGGCGGCGCGGGTCTCCGTCTACGGGCAGCGCCGCGACAGTTTCTACGACATCACCGGTCCCGGCGGCGCAGCGTACCCCTACAACAAGGGCAAGCTCGGTATCGCAGCGGGTCGGCTGAGCCTGCTCTGGAAGCCGACCGACCGGCTGTCGATCCTGTCCAAGACCGATCTCGGCTATCTCGATTTCGGCGCCTATCCGGCGAGCCCGTTCAGCAACCAGTTCAAGTTCCTGCCGGTCGGCAGTGCGACGCCCAACCCGAATTATCGCGACCTGTTCGACATCACCGCCAATACGCCGCAGGCGGCGCGGGACAAGTTCATCCGCTCGGTGCTGAAGATAGAATATGAGACGGCAGGCCGGCTGAAGCTCCGCTCGGTGTCGAGCTACCAGAAGGCCAACACGATGTACCGGGCCGACCTCGACGGCACCGCGACCGGCAACAACACCTTCTTCGACAGCGTCGACGAGCGCCAGATTACCCAGGAGTTCAACCTGATCTCACCGGACGATCAGCGCTTCACCTGGCTTGCCGGTGCGTTCGGGTTGTGGAACAAATATTTTTTCCTCGAACCCTATCAGTTCATCATCGGCACGCCGCCCGGCAATCCGCTCACCGAATATGCCCTGCAGGGCACCAACCCGACGCGCTCGCTGGCGGCCTTCGGACAGATCGGCTTCGCGATCACGCCGAGTCTCAAGCTCGACATCGGCGGCCGCTACACGGCGAGCCGATCGACCAACCATGTCGACGTGCTGCAATTCGGGGTGCCGATCCGCGACGACCAGACCACCAAGTCGGATGATTTTTCCTACAAGGTCTCGCTCGGCTGGCGGGCGACGGCGGACCATTATCTCTACGGCTTCGTCGCCACCGGCTTCCGGCCCGGCGGCCTCAACGTCCCCGTCGGGCTCGGCCTTCCGGATCCCTTCAAGCCGGAGAAGGTGACCTCGTACGAAGCCGGGTGGAAGGCGAACTGGGCGGGCGGGCACGTCCGCACCACGATCAACGGCTTCTACAACGACTATAAGAACTTCCAGGTCATCATCGGCTATCCGACCTTTCCGACCTTCGGCATCGAGCTCAACGTCGAGGACAAGACGAGGATCTACGGTTTCGAGGCCGAGGCCGAATTCCGGTTCGGCGGGTTGACGCTCGATGCGGGCGTCAACCTGCTGCACAGCGATCTCGGCAGCTTCTTCGCCACCGATCCGCGGGGACCGAGCGTGCTTCCCTGCAATCCGCAGACGGGCCCGGAGAGCATCACCTGCATCGATCTGGAAGGGCGCCGGCAGACTTATGCGCCGAACGTCACGTTCAACATCGGCGCGGAATATGTGATCGCGCTCGGCAATGGCGATCGTCTTACCCCGCGGGCGAATTTCGGCCATATCGGAAATCAGTGGGCGACCCTGTTCGAGAATCCGGCGCGGGGCGACCGGCTCGAGGCGCGCAACATATTGAACGCGCAGCTCGCCTGGCAGCACGGGACCTGGACGGTGACCGCCTACGGCACCAACCTCACCAACCAGCATTACCCAGCCTCGCTGAACAGCGGCCTCTATTTCGCCGGCGCGCCGCGCCAATATGGCGTGAAACTGCTGAAGACCTTCTGATCCGTCCCCGGCCGCCGGTTCCGCGGTAACGGCGGCCGCTTCCTCCCCCGAACGTCCGAGTATTCATGCAGCCTTACGGTCTGACGGTAGACAAATTCCTCGACCATGCCGCCAAGTGGTTCAACGGCCATGAGGTCGTCGAGGCCGACGGCGGGCGCGTCATCGAGCGGGCCACCTATGATGCCTTGTGCGCGCGCAGCAACAGGATGTCGGGGGCGCTCGCGTCGCTGGGGCTGATGCAAGGCGACCGGATCGGGACGCTCGGCTGGAACAGCCTGCATCATTTCGAACTCTATTATGCGGCAATGGGGGCGGGCTTCGTCTGCCATACGCTCAATCCGCGGCTGACCGCGGCGCAACTCGCGGCGATGGTCGACGAGGCCGAGGACAAGGTGCTTGCCGTGGCCGAGGATCTGATGCCGCTGCTGCGCGCGATACTGCCCCACTGCCCGTCGGTAGACCATGTGGTGGTCATGGACGCGGCGCCGTCGCCGGCCTCGCTGGCGCCGCAGCCGCCTTTGCTCTGGCGCTACGAGACGCTGCTCGAGACCCGCGGACGCCCATTTCGCTGGGGCGGGTTCGACGAGAACGAACCCGCCGGTCTCTGCTACACGTCGGGGACGACCGGTCGCCCCAAGGGCGTCGTCTACACCCATCGCTCCAATTATCTGCACACCTTGCGGGCCCTACAGGCCGATGCTGTGGCGCTGACCGCGCGCGACGTTCTGCTGCTGGCGGTGCCGATGTTCCATGCCAATGGCTGGGGCATGCCCTTCGCCGCACCGGCCGCGGGCACCAGGCTGGTGCTGCCCGGGCGGGCGATCGACGGCGCCAGCCTCGCCAGGCTGATCCGGGACGAGGGGGTAACGGTCGGGGTCGGCGTGCAGACGATCTGGCTCGGTCTTGCCGACCATCTCGAGCAAAGCGGCGAGAGCCTGCCGAGCCTGGAGCGGGTGCTGATCGGCGGCTCGAACTGCCCCGACGCCCTGTTGCGGCGGCTGGAGGCGCGGCTCGGCGCCGCGGTGCAGACGAGCTGGGGAATGACCGAATTGTCGCCGATTGGAACGATCGCGCCCCCGGCGGGCGGGGCGGGTGCGGGGCGACCGCCGCTGGGGCTGGACCTCAAGCTCACCGACGCCGCCGGCACCAGGCTGGAGCCGCAGCGCGGCGTGCTCGGCCATCTCAAGGTCAAGGGACATAGCGTCGCCGACGGCTATTTTCGCGGCGATGCCGACCTGCTCGACGCCGAGGGCTATTTCGACACCGGCGATCTCGCGGTGATCGATAAGGAGGGCAATCTCACCATCGGCGGCCGCGCCAAGGATCTGATCAAGTCCGGTGGCGAATGGATCAATCCGGCCGAGATCGAATCGATCGTCGGTGCGCATCCGGCGGTGCGCCACGTCGCCGTGATCGGACGGCCCGACGTCAAATGGGGCGAGCGGCCGGTGCTGATCGTCGAGACCGGGCCGAAGCAGGATCCGGGCCTCTTGCTCAACCTGCTCCGCGGCAAAGTCGCCGACTGGTGGATCCCGGCCGAGGTCGCCGAAGTCGCCGCGATGCCGCTCGCCGCATCGGGCAAGATCGACAAGAACCGGCTGCGCGCCGACTTTGCCGAGGGACGGATCGCGGCGACGGCGGTGCGCTGACCGATCAGTCGCAGGCTGCCGGCTTCGGCGGAAGCTTCGGCGCGGCCAGACCGACATTCCAGTTCCATCCGTATTTCCCCTCGGCGCGGCGGCGGCACATCACCTCTTCGTTGAGGTCGTACATTCCGGGCATCAGACCAATGGCGGGCTCGGGCGCGGCGGCGAAGCGCATGTAGGCGCCCTCCTTGCCGTAAGCCGGCCAGGCCGGCGCACCCGGCGCCTGCGGCACGCCGGTGCGGGCGAAGCTCGTCCAATAGCCGATCATCGCATCGGACAGCGGGCGATCGGCGTCGGGCACTTTCGGCCAGCGCGGCGGGGTGCCGTCGAGCGTGCCGAACACATAAGGAAGCTCGCTGGCATGAAAGGCATGGAGGCCGGGTTCGTCCATCGCCGGATAGCCGTGATCCCAAAGATAGAGGAAAGCCTGCTGGCCGAGCGCGCTTTGCTTGCGGGCGAGCCGCTCGGCGGTCCAGCCGTAGAGGGCGTCGCGGGTCGTCGCGAGGATGCTCTCCTTGTAGTTGGCGGCCGGGTAGAGGCGCAGGAATGCGTCGCCGAGGTCGCCGTAGCGCGCGCGAATTTCCTTCTCGTAGACGGCAGCCGTGGCGGGCGGGGGCGGCGCCAGGATCGTGAGCGAGCGTATCTCGCCCTGGTTGAAGCCGGCGAGCAAAGGCACCGGTGCCTGGCGTCCGGCATCGAAGGTGTCGACCATCTGTTCCGGCAGCACCATGTCGTCGACCACACCCCAGGGCATGAACCCGGCGGCGGCGGCCCGATTGGCGAGATTCTGGGCGTCGATCGCGCGCAGGCCGGCGAGATCGGGCGCCTGGAGGGCGCTCGCCAGCATGGTTCCGGCGGCCTCGCCCGACGGCGCGCCGTGCACGCTCTTCTTCAGTTCGGGCATCGAGATCATGTAGGCGCTCTGGGCGATCGCCTTGGCGAACAGGCCGCGCGCCAGCGGCGACTGGAGCAGGTACATGACGCTGAGCGCGCCCGCAGATTCCCCGGCGATGGTGACGTTGCCGGCATCGCCGCCGAACGCCGCGATGTTGTGGCGCACCCAGGTCAACGCCGCGATCTGATCGAGCAGGCCGTAATTGCCGGAGACGCGCTGCTTCGTCTCGGCGCTGAGCGCCGGATGGGCGAGCCAGCCGAGCACGCCGAGGCGATAGTTGATCGAGACCACGATCACCCCCTGCTCGGCGAGCCGACGGCCGTCGTACATCGGCTCGCGGCTGGAACCGGAGACGAGCGCGCCGCCGTGGATCCAGAAGAAGACCGGCGCCTTGCGCGCATCGGCGGGCGCCCAGATGTTGAGCGTCAGGCAATCCTCGCTGGTCGGCAGCGGCACGTCGGGGGAATAGACCGACGGCACGCGATTCTCGGGCTGGATGCAGGCGGCGCCGAATTGGGTGGCGGCGCGGACGCCCTGCCAGCGCGGCATCGGCGCCGGCGGCTGCCAGCGCCGCGGCCCCACCGGCGGCAGCGCATAGGGGATGCCCTTGAACGCGCGAATGTCGCCCTCGATCGTGCCTTGCACCGCGCCCGAAGGCGCATCCACCTGCGGCGCTGCCTGGGCGGCGACCGGGGCGGCCAAAGCGAGGCAGAGGAGGCTGGCGAGCGTACGAGTCATGCTTGTGCCTTTCCGGAGAGACGGTCACGGATGCGAAGATTGCGGGCCAGCCACAGGAAGAGCAGGATGGCGACGCCGTAGAAGGGGGTCAGCGTGTAGAGCGCGGCCTGTAGCGGGTGCGGCGTGCCGCGCGCCGCGAACCAGTCGCTGGCCGCGCCGACCCAGGTCGGCCCGAGGCCGAGGCCGATGAAGTTCATCACCAGCAGCAGCAGCGCGCCGGCAAGGACGCGCTGGTTGGGCGCGACCTCCTCCTGCACCAGAGCCACCGCCGACGACAGGTAGAAATAGTTGAAGAACATGGTCACGGTCAGCAGCACCAAAGCCAGCGGCCAGTCCGGCGCCCAGACGAAGCCGAGGTAGAAAGGCAGGGCGATCGCCAGCGACACGGCAGGGGCGGTCGCATAAGCGGTGCGCGTCACCCGGGTCATGCGATCGATCACCCGCCCCGATACGATCATGCCGGCGCCCATGCCGATCGCGACGACGAGCGCGTACCAGATCGCAATCTGCTCCAACGTCATGCCTTTCTCGCGGATGAGGAAGAGCACCGCGAAATTACCGAGGCCGTAGGTGACGAACTGGGTGGCGCCGCTGCCCAGAGCGGCGAGCATCAGCAGCCTGTGGGTGAAGAACATCCTCATCGTGCCGACGAACGGCGCCTTCTCCGCCGCGGCGTCGGCAGGCGCGGCGTCGGTCGCGCCGCGCCGTGGTTCGCGGACGATCAGGCGAACGCCGATCGCGGCGACGATGCCGACGATGCCAATCGCGACGAAAGCGTCGCGCCAGTCGAACGCCGCGGCGACCGAGGCGCCGAAGGCGATGCCGAGTGCGGCGCCGATCGGCGGCCCGAGATTGAAGACGCCGAAGGCGGTGCCGCGCCGGCCCGGCGGAAAGGTGTCCGTGATGATCGCGTAGGAGGGCGGCACACCGCCCGCCTCGCCGAAGCCGACCACCATGCGTGCCGCGACCAGCTGAGGATAGGAGGCGGCGAGGCCGCAGGCGATCGTCGCGCCGCTCCAGATCGCACAGGCGAGCGACAGCACGCCCACCCTATTGGTACGATCGGCGAGCCAGCCGACTGGGATCGCGATGAAGCAATAGAAGAAGGCGAAATAGAGCCCGCCGATCAGCCCGAGCTGGCCGTCGCTGACCTGGAGCTCGTCCTGGATCGGCTTGGCGAGAATTCCGATCAGCTGCCGATCGAGGAAATTGAGCACGTAGACGAAGGTCAGGGTGACGAGCACGATCCAGCGTCGGCGGTCGGGCGCCTCCATCTCCACGCTTCCTCTCTCCCGCGGCGGCCGCGTCTTGTCGTTGCCTGCATCATGTGGCGGGGGGCGGCGCGTGTCAACGTACACTATCAAGCGTGTGAACATCTGCGGCGGGTTGACGTCTCCGGCGGCAAACGGGAAAGACGTGGACGTGACGCACAGTGCCACCCCAATCCGCCGGTCGCGAAAGGCCGAACAACGCGCCGAGACGATGGAGCAGATCCTCGATGCGGCGGAAGATCTGTTTTCGAAGCACGGCCTTTACGGCGTGACGTTGAAGGACGTCGCCAAGAAGGTGGGCGTCCACCACACTTTGCTCAATTATTATTTCGACGACAAGAAAGCCTTGTTCGACGCCGTGTTCGCACGCCGCGCGATCGTCACCAGCGAGCGCCGGATGCAGGCGCTCGACGCCTATGAGAAAGAGGCGGGCGCCAGACCCACCGTCGAAGGGGCACTAAGGGCCTTTCTCGACACCGATCTCGACACCTATATCGAGGGCGGCGAGGGTTGGAAGAATTACGCCCAGCTCACCGCCCAGGTCGCGAACACGCCGCACTGGGGCGCGGACCTGATGGACGCGCATTTCGATCCGGTCGTGCTGCGGCTGATCGGGCTGCTCAAACGCACCCTGCCCGATTGCGCCGAGGAAGACATCTTCTGGGGCTATCATTTCGTCACCGGCGCGCTGATGCTGACGCTCGCCAGGACCGGACGGATCGACAAATTATCGGGCGGCCTCGCCCATTCCGACGACTTCGTCGCAGTCAAGGACCGCATGGCCTCGTTCATGGCCGCCGGCTTTCTCGCCATCTGCAAGAAGTAGGGCGTGCTCCAACCACGTCGGCGCGCGCGTGATATTAGCTCTCTTGATAGTGAACATATCGGCGGCTAACTGTGCGAGATCACGCATGGGAGGTGAAGATGGGACTGGCGGAACGGGTTGCGATCGTGACGGGGGCAGGCTGCGGTCTCGGGCGTGCCCATGCGCTCTACCTGGCGCGGCAGGGCGCGCGGGTCGTCGTCAACGATCTTTCGCAGGAGGCTGCCGACGCCGTCGTTGCCGAGATCGTCGCGGCAGGCGGCGATGCGCTGGGGTTCGCCGCTTCGGTGACCGACGAGGCTGGAGTGGCCCAGATGGTCGAAGCGGCCCTCACCCGATGGAACCGGATAGACATCCTGATCAACAATGCCGGCATCCTGCGCGACAAGAGCTTCGCCAAGATGAGCATCGACGAATTCCGCCTGGTGGTCGACGTGCATCTGATCGGCGCTGCCGTCTGCAGCAAGGCAGTTTGGGAGACGATGCGCACCCAGCGGCACGGACGGATCGTAATGACGACCTCCTCGTCCGGTCTTTACGGCAATTTCGGCCAGGCAAATTACGGCGCGGCCAAGATGGCGCTGGTCGGACTGATGCAGACGCTGGCGATCGAGGGTGAGAAATACGGCATCCGGGTGAACTGCCTGGCGCCGACCGCCGCCACCCGGATGACCCAGGATGTGCTGCCCAACGAGGATCTGCGGCTGCTCGCGCCCGAACTGGTCAGCCCGGGCCTGATGGCGCTGGTTGGCGACGAGGCGCCCAGCCGGGCCATTCTTTGCGCCGGCGCCGGCCACTTCGCCGCCGCGCATGTGACGCTGACCCAGGGCGTGCAGATTGGCGGCGGCGTAGACGCGGGCGAGCAGCTGGCGACGGAGTGGAGCAGCGTGGTCGACCGCGCCGGCGAGATCGTCCCGGCTTATGGCTTCACCCAGGCGGAGCGGGAAGTCGCAAGCGCCGCTTCTGCTGTAGCGAGGACAGCGGCGGGGCGCGGTTGAGCAGGCGCTCGACCCGGCTCTGAAACAATCGAAACCATTATGGATGTTGCGCGGCACAACGCCGCAACGACTCGCGCCTAGAGCCCCCGCCCAAGGCCATTCCGGCCGCAGGAAAGGGGCGGGGACGAAGACCCGCTTGCAGATCACAAGATGAGCCAGGTCGTCGTTCAAAGCAGTTTCGCCGCAATCGCCGCCATGTTGCTGAGTTTCACTCCCATCTACGCCGCCTACACGGAGGAACCCGGCGACACGGCTTCCCTGAGCCCATCAGCACCGGTGTCGGCATCACCCCAGACGGCCGGTCCCGTCGTGGCGAACATGCCGCAGCCGGGCGTCGCCGCCGCCGCGCCGTCGCCGGTCGTCCCGATCGCAGCGGCCCCGATTGCTGCCGTTCCACCCGTCGCGCCCGATCCGTTCGAGGAAGAAGCGTCGCTGCGTCCCGGCAAGTTCCTGTGGGCACCGGAGCGCGCCTCTGCTGGGCCGGTCGAGATCGTGGTCAGCATCCCGCTGCAGCGCGCCTTCGTCTATCGCGGCGGCAGCCTGATCGGCGTGTCGACCGTTTCGACCGGCAAGCCGGGTCACAGGACCCCGGTCGGCACGTTCGACATCCTTGAGAAACGGCGCGAGCATTATTCGAACAAGTACAACAACGCGCCGATGCCGTTCATGCAGCGGCTGACCTGGGACGGGGTCGCCCTCCATGCCGGCCAGATCCCGGGACATCCCGCCTCGCACGGCTGCATCCGCCTGCCCAAGGAATTTGCACGTTTGCTGTTCGGCGTGACCAAGGTCGGTGCCTCGGTTCACGTCATCGAGCTTTCGCCGGCCGCGGGGGAAGCGCTGGCGATGGTCCGCGGCGACGGCCAATATAACGGCATGGGCGGGCCGCTGGAGGACGTCGCCGGCAATTGAGGGCGGCTCAGCGAACGGCGGCGTCGATCTGCGCTGCGAGCGGATCCTTCGCTGCGCTTGCGCGGCCGTCGGCGCCGAAATCGAGCAGCCGGTCGTCGGCCCGATCATAAGCCGGCCATTGCGGGAGGCCGGCGCCGTTGGGATTACCCGTTTTGGCGAAGTTCACCAGATAGGCGCTGATCGTCTTGCCGACCCGATTGTCGCGCGCGCTGGTCCTGTCGCCATATTTGATCGCCTGCGTGTCGAAGAAGAAGGGGATGTCGCTGGCATGATCGGCACCCGTCTTGCCGAGCGACTCCGCCGCGTAGGAGAAACGGTAATGGTAGGTTGGCACCTGATGGGCCGCGATCGTGCCCGCCAGGCTGCGGGCCCCGGCGATCATGTAGCCGATGGGGCCGCCGATATCGTTGCTGGTGGCGCCGATCATGATCGGGATGCGGGCGAATGCGCCGCTGCGATAGGCCACGCCGACATCGACCGCGAGCGTGCCGTCGACATAAGGGCTCGCGAAGGGGCGGGGCGGCGCCTTGGGCGCGAAGAAGGTTTCGAGATTGAGGCCGTCGACGATGTCGGCCGCAGGCAGCGCCCGCAGCTTCGCGAGCGCCTGCGGATCGTCGGCGGAGATACCCTTCGCTGCGGCGAAGGCGACGCTCGCCGCCTGCGCCGCGGCCGCACCGCCCTCGGCCCGCGCACTGCCGTCGCCTCCCGACATCACCACCGCGCGGTGGATCAGGCCTTTCGCCTGCGGCGAGGTGACCATCGTGTTGACCGACATGCCGCCGGCGCTTTCGCCGATGAGGGTGACGTTGCCGGGATCGCCGCCGAACGCAGCGACGTTGCGCTTCACCCATTCAAGGCCGGCAAGCTGGTCCTGAAAGCCGAAATTGCCGTTGCTTTCGCCCTCGGCGCCGAGCTGCGGATGGACGAAGGTGCCGAACCGGCCGAGCCGGTAATTGAAGCTGACGAAGACCACGCCCTGGCGGGCGAGGTTGGCGCCGGAATAGGTCGGCGGCGAGGAGCCGCCGTTGACGAAGCCGCCGCCGTAGATCCAGACGATCACCGGCAGCTTCCCGCCGGCCCTGGCGTTCGCCGGCGCCCAGACGTTGGCGACCAGGCAATCCTCGGCCGGTTCGGTTCCGAGCGGCGCGGCATCGCTGGGGAAGGGGAGCTGCATGCAATCATGGCCATAAGCGGTGGAGTCGCGCACGCCCGTCCATTTCGCCGGGGGCTGCGGTGCCCGCCAGCGCAGGTCCCCAATCGGCGGCGCCGCGAAAGGAATGCCTTTCCACGACGCCACGCCGCCCTCCACCGCGCCGCGAATTCGGCCGCTGTCGATCGCCACCTCGCGCGGCGCGGCGGGCGCCGCGGCGGCAAGGGTTGCAAGGACGGCGGCGATGACGAGCTTGCGGTGCATGCGATCTCCCTGGTCTGTGCGGGGAGCATAACGGCATTTCGGCGTTTGTCGCGGGGGAGCGCGATCCTTACACCTTTGGGCGGGTGGCGCCGCAACCGGGGGCATTCTATAGCCGGCGGGTGACCACGCCTCTCTACAATCGCGACATCCTGCGGCTTGCCGCCTCCATTCCGCACCAGCGTCGGCTCGAGCGGCCGCAGGCGAGCGCGCGCCGGCGCTCGCCTGTGTGCGGCAGCGAAGTGGTGGTCGACGTGGAACTCGGGCCGGACGGCCGGATCGGGGCTCTGGGGCAGGAGGTAAAGGCCTGCGCGCTCGGTCAGGCCTCGGCGGCGCTGATGGGCGCGCATGCTGTCGGCGCAACGCCGGCCGAGCTCGCTGCTGCGCGCGACGCGCTGGCCGCCTTTCTCGCCGGCAATCGCGGCGATCCCGGCGCCTGGCCCGGCCTCGACAGTCTCGCCGTGGCGCGGCCGTTCGCCGCCCGCCATGCCTCGATCCTGCTCGCCTTCGAGGCCGCCGCCGCTGCTGCAGAAGAGGCCGCGGCGGCAGCGCCGGCAGCGGCGGGAGCGGCCTGATGGAAGCGCACCAGGCCGCCACCGCCGCCGAGCTCGTGCTTCGGGACGGCGTCATCATTCTCGGCGCTGCGCTGGTCTTCGTGATGGTGTTCCGCCGTTTCGGCCTCGGCGCGGTGCTCGGCTATCTACTCGCAGGGGCTCTGATCGGCCCCGACGGCCTCGCCCTGATCAGCGCGCCCGAGGAGATGCTCCACATCGCCGATTTCGGCATCGTCCTGCTCCTCTTCCTGGTCGGGCTCGAGCTCAATCCGGCACGGCTGTGGCGATTGAAGCAGGATATCTTCGGGCTCGGCCTGCTCCAGGTCACCGTCTGCGGCCTGGCGATCAGCGGCCTCATCTACGTGGCGGCCGGGTTCAGCGTCGCCGCTTCGCTCGCGATTGGGCTGCCGCTGGCGCTCTCCTCGACCGCGCAGGTGCTGCCGAGCCTTCGCTCGGACGGCACGATCAACACGCCGGACGGCGAGCGCGCCTTCTCGGTACTGCTGTTTCAGGATTTGTCGATCGTGCCGCTGATCACGATCATCGCCGCGCTCTCCCGGGCCCCGGTCGATCCCAACGCTCCGACCGGCCTGCAGCTGACCGGCTACACGATCGGCGCCATCGTCGGACTGGTCGCTGCCGGGCGCTTCCTGATCAATCCGCTGTTCCGCCTCGTCGGCCGGGTGGCGGAGCGCGAATTGTTCATCGTCGCCGGCCTGTTCATCGTCCTCGCCAGCGCGGCGGTGATGGAGAGCCTGCACCTGTCGACCGCCCTCGGCGCCTTCATCGCCGGCGTGATGCTCGCCGACTCGCCCTACCGGCACGAACTCGAAGCCGACATCGATCCGTTCCGATCGATCCTGCTCGGCATGTTCTTCGTCGCGGTCGGCATGCTGCTCGATCTCGACGCGATCGCCGCCAGGCCGCTGTTCGTGATCGGCATGGCGCTGGCCTTGATCACCTTGAAGGCGGTGCTGCTGTTCGGCCTCGCCCGTCTGTTCGGGGTCGAGCGCAGAAAGGCGCTGAAGCTCGGCCTGCTGCTCAGCCAGGGCGGCGAATTCGCGTTCGTGCTGTTCGCCGCGGCGCAGAGCGCGGCGCTGATCGCGCCCGAAGCCGCGACGTTGTTCGCGGCCGTCGTCACCGTGTCGATGGCCTCCACCCCGTTCCTGATGATGGTCAACGACTGGCTCGACCGACGCAGCCGCGCCGGCGATGGCGACGGGCTCGACGGCCCCGAGGGCTCGCCCGATTCCTGTGCGATCGTGGTCGGCTATGGCCGCTTCGGCCAGACCGTCGCCCAGATGCTGATGGCCAAGGGGATCAGCGTTACCCTGATCGATTCGAAGCCGTCGCAGATCGAGGTCAGCGGCTCGTTCGGGCTCAAAGTCTATTATGGCGACGGCACCAGGCTGGACCTGCTCCGTCTCGCCGGCGCCAATGAGGTGCGGGCGATCCTGTTCTGCCTCGACGGCAAATGGCTGAATGCGCATCGGCTGGAGCCGATCCTCGAAGCCTTTCCACAAGCCGCGATCTTCGTGCGCGCGTTCGATCGCCTCCATCTGATGGAAATGGGTGCCGCCGACATCAAGTTCGCCGTGCGCGAAGTGTTCGAATCGGCGGTGCTGATGGGCCGCGAGGCGCTGACCGCCTTCGGGTTCGAGCCCGATGAAGTGAGCCGCGTCGAACAGGAATATCGCGACCGCGACCGCGAGCGGTTGGAGAGCCAGAGCCGATCCGGCAACCTCCACGCGCTGCGCGAACGCATGTTCACGCCGGACAATCGCCTCGCCGACGCCGAGAAGGGAGTCGACTCGGCGGCACAGGTCGTCGACGGGTGAGCGCTTCGACCGAGCGGGTGTGAAGAGCTCCACGACCCCTCTTGCCGCGCAACTGATCCGCTACGGCATTGTCGGCGGCCTGAGTTCTATACTCTATTCCGGCGTCTATCTCTGGCTTGCTGGTTTGCTGCCACCGTCATGGGCGACCGCCGCCGTGCCGCCCGCCTTCCTCGCCGCCGCCGCATTCGGCTTCGTGTTGCACGGGCGGTGGAGTTTCGCAGGCAATCGCAGCGGCACCTCCGGGAGCGCGGTTCGCTTCCTGCTCGTTCAGGCCGGTGGGATGCTCCTCAATGCCGCATTTACCTGGACGATCACCGGTCCCATGCACGGGCCCGTCTGGCTGCCGCTGCTCCCCTGCGTGCTCGTGACGCCGCTGCTTACGTTCGGCATTCATCGACGCTGGGTGTTCGGGCACTCGCAGTAGGACAATTCCCAGGCAGCCTAGCCGCGCCAGCGCCTCAGAAAATCCTCCACTTCGGCGAGCTCGACACTCTTGTCGACGAACGCCTGGCCGATGCCGCGGGCGAGGATGAAGGGGACCCGGCCGCCGCTCTTCTTCTTGTCGTGAGTCATATGGGCGACGAGGCCGGCGGGCGTGCCGAGATCGCTGCGGACGGGCAGGCCGATCGCGGCGAGATGGGCTTCGACCCGGTCGGCATCGGCCGCGGGGCAGAGGCCGCGCTCGGCCGAGAAGCGGAAGGCGATCGCCATGCCGAGCGCCACCGCCTCGCCGTGCAGCAGGCGGTCGGAAAAGCCGGCTTCCGCCTCGAAGGCATGGCCGAACGTGTGGCCGAGATTGAGCAAGGCGCGTCGGCCGCTCAATTCGCGCTCGTCCTCGCCGACGATCGCCGCCTTGGCGCGGACCGACGTCTCGATCGCATGCAGCCGCGCATCGACGTCGCCGGCGAGCAGGGCGTGTGCATTCTTCTCGCACCAGTCGAAGAATATGGCATCGCCGATCAGGCCGTATTTGACCACCTCGGCATAGCCGGCGCGGAGCTGACGGGGATCGAGGGTCTCGAGCGTGGCCGGATCGATCAGCACTGCGGCCGGCTGGTGAAAGGCGCCGACCATGTTCTTGCCGGCCGGCGTGTTGATCGCGGTCTTGCCGCCGACCGAGGAATCGACCTGGGCGAGAAGGGTCGTCGGCACCTGAACGAAATTGCAGCCGCGCTTCAGAATCGACGCCGCGAAACCGGTGAGATCGCCGACCATGCCGCCGCCGAGCGCAAGCACGTGATCGGAGCGCTCGACCCCGAGTTCGAGCAGACGATCGACCAAAGTCGACAGCATCTCCCAGCTCTTGCTGCCCTCTCCGGCCGGAATGGTGACGAGATCGATTTCGAAGCCGCTTTGCTGGAGGCGGGGCCCCTGGCGTGCCCACACCCGATCGTCCGCGACGACGACGAGACGGCCGCCCCGCGCATAAGGCCCGAGCATTTCGGCGGCGCGATCGAGCAGCCCGTTCTCGATGACGATCGGATAGCTGCGTTCCCCAAGCCCGACTTCGACCTGCCTCAATTCCCGCCCTCTCGCTCGTTCAACGCCTCGATGATCCGCTCCACCGTCCGCTCGTGCGGCATCGCCTGGCTGCGGACGCGAAGATGGGCCTGCGCATAGACGGGGTTGCGGATCGCGGCGAGCTTTTCCAGCACTTCGCCCGGATCCTTGCCGGAGAGGAGGGGGCGCGTGTCGCGGCGGCCGACCCGATCCACCAGGGTGGCGACATCGGCATCGAGCCAGATGGCGATGCACCTCTCCAGAATAAGGCCGCGGGTGCGATCGTCCATGAACGCGCCGCCGCCGGTTGCGATCACCTTGGGCGGGCCGGCGACCAGACGGGCAAGCACCCGGCGCTCGCCGTCGCGGAAGCTCGCTTCGCCGAATCGCTCGAAGATTTCCGAGATGGTGCGATCGGCGGCGCGCTCGATCTCCTCGTCCGAATCGACGAAGCCGAGGCCGAGGCGTTTCGCCAACCTCTTGCCGACAGTCGATTTCCCCGCGCCCATCAAACCGACGAGCACGATGCAGCGGTCGGGACGGGGAAGCGTATCCGGCATGGCGTCGGGGGCTATACATGCCCCCGCCTCGTGGGGCAAAAGGCCGCCCATGCGCAGATCCTCCTTTGCCCCGACGCGCCGTCGCAAGTCGCCGCTTCCCATGATCCTCATCGCTCTGCTGGTCCTTCTGGTGGGCTTTCTCGTCTGGCTCAGCACCGTCGATACCGAAGTGCCGACGCAGCGCATCGAGCAGGACGTCACGAATGAAGCGCTGGCGCAGTAAAGTTCTGCTGGCCGCCGGCGCGGCGGGGCTCGCCTTCGCGATCCCGGCGCTCGGCCAGCGCGGCAGCCCGGAATCGCTGCTGCCCCCGGGCTTCGGCGATCCCGGCACGCAGCCGGCGACACCGCCGGACGAGGCGCCCGGCACAGAGGAATCGGGCGCGCCGGCCGGAACCCCGCCGCCCGTGGCGCGCGAATCCACGGTTGCGACCACCGATGCTCCGGTGGTCGAGAATGCCGCCGCGCAGGATCTCCAGGATCTCGCCGCGCAGGAGATCGTGCCGCCGATCGAGATCCCCGAGGAATCGCGGCGGCCGACCAGCGTCGTCGGCCCGCTTCGCGCCGAAAATTGGGGGCTCGGCTTCGAGGCGTTCGGCACGGCGCACGGCCGATTGCTGACCGGTCTGATGGGCCGGCTCAACGCGCCCCTGCCGTCGCGCTGGACGTCGATCCTGCTGCGACGGGCATTGCTCTCCGAAGTGCCGACGCCGCGTCAGATCAACGACGTCGACTGGATCGCCGAGCGTGCCTGGCTGCTGCTGCGGATGGGCGAGGCGGACAGCGCGCGGATGCTGGTCCAGGCGGTCGACGTCGACCGCTACACGCCGCGCATGTTCACGGTCGCCGTACAGACCGCGCTCGCCACCGCCGATCCGGCCGCGCTCTGCCCGCTGATCGGCCCCGGCCGCAACGTCACGGAAGAGCGCTTCTGGCCGCTCGCCGACGCGATGTGCGCCGCGCTCGGCGGCGAGGCGTCACGGGCGAGCCAGCTGATCGATCAGCAGCGGCGGCGGCTCGGCGGCAACAATATCGATCTGCTGCTGGCGGAGAAGGTGGTCGGCGCCGGTACCGACACGCGGCGGGCCGTCACCATTCAGTGGGACGGGGTCGACGGCATCAACAGCTGGCGCTTCGGCCTGGCCAGCGCCACCGGCCTCAAGATTCCTGACAATTTGATGCAGGGCGCGGGCGCGCACGTCAGCGCCTGGGAAGCGCGGGCGCCGATGGTCCCGCTCGATCAGCGTCTCAAGGCCGCGCAGACCGCCGCCACCATCGGCGTCTTCTCGAACGCGGCTCTAGTCGACATCTACAGCCTGATCGGCGACGGCCTCGATCCCTCCGAGATCGAGGGAAGCGTGTCTGGCCGGCTGCGGCAGGCCTATGTCGCCGGCACCTATGATGCGCGCATCGATGCGATCCGCGGCCTGTGGGACAATGAGGCGATCGGCGGCGATCGTTACGGCCGGCTGATCCTGACCGCCGCCGCCGCCGCCCAGATCCCGGCGCTGCCGTCGCAAAGCGATCGGGCCGCCGATCTGATCGCGTCGGCAATGAGCGCCGGCTTCGATCGGCGGGCTTCGGCCTGGGCGAGCATCGTCGACGGGATGGGCAGCGACGGCAATCGCGCCTGGTCGATCCTGGCGGTCGGCGCGCCGGGGCCGGTGGTCGATACCAGCCGCAGCCGGGTCGAGGATTATATCGACGATCAGGGCAGCGTCCGCGGACAGATGCTGGTCGCCGCGCTTGCCGGCCTCGGCCGGCTCGAGGATCCCGCAGCGCTCGGGGTCGATCCGGCCCCGCGCAACCGCTGGGCGCAGATGATCACCGCGGCGGCACGCAACCGGCAGCCGGGCACCGTCGCTCTGCTCGCCGCGATCGGCATGCAGACCGGCGGCTGGCAGGGCGTGCCGCCGCGGCATCTCTACCAGATCGTGCACGCGCTTCGTGCGGTCGGCCTGGATTACGAAGCGCGGATGATCGCGGCCGAGGCGATGACCCGCCTGTGAGCCAGGTCGGCGAGGATCGGCAGCTGATCGCTGCCTTCCTCGAGATGATGGCGGCGGAGGCGGGCGCCGCGCGCAACACCCTGCTCGCCTATGAGCGGGATCTGCGCGGGGCCTCGCAGCTGCTTCACGGCCGGCTGTCGGCTGCCGATGCGGCGGCTTTGAACACCCTCGCCGAGGCCTGGCTCGATCTTCAGCGCGCCACGGTGGCGCGCAAGTCGGCGGCGCTGCGGCGCTTCTTCGCCTTCCTGCAGGACGAAGGCTTCCGCGCCGACGATCCCTCCGCCGCATTGCCGCGCCCCGGCGGCGCGCGGCCGCTGCCCAAGGTGCTGGATCATGGCGCGATAGACGCCCTGTTCGCGGAGCTCGAGCGGCGCAAGCGGGAGCATGGCGGAACACTCGATCTGCGTCTCTGCGCCCTCGTCGAATTGCTCTACGGCTCGGGGCTTCGTGCGACCGAATTGGTGTCGTTGCCGCGCCATGCCTTGCAGCCTGGTCGGCCCTATCTCATCCTGCGCGGCAAGGGCACCAAGGAACGGCTGGTGCCGATTTCGGACCGCGCCCATGAAGCCGTCGCCGAATGGGCGGCGCACGTGCCGCGCGACAGCCTGTGGCTGTTTCCGTCGGGCAAGTCGCATCTGAGCCGCGTCCGCCTGTATCAGCTGATCAAGGCGCTCGGCGCCGCCGCCGGCGTGCCGCCGGAGCGGATCAGCCCGCACGTGCTTCGCCACGCCTTCGCCACCCACCTGCTGGAGGGCGGGGCCGACCTTCGCGCCTTGCAGCTGCTGCTCGGCCATGCCGATATCGCCACCACCCAGATCTACACCCATGTCGACAGCCGGCGGCTCGTCGAACTGGTCAACAGCCGCCACCCGCTCACCGATGCCATGGCCGGGGCCGGCAAGGCGGCAGGTCGCCGGCAAGAAGAGGATGAAGCCGGCGTTGTGCCCGCAGGCTAGTCCGAGATTGCTCTCAAGACACGATCCAATTCCGGTGAATGTCAGGAATAATCGTGTCTCCGCAAAGACTTGCCCTTGCCTCCAAAGAGACGTGCAGTATCGCTGCTAGGCAAATGCGCGCAAGCATCCGCAACTGACATCGACTTTTGGTCTTGAAGCGCAACTGTCACTTTAGCGCAACAATGCGCAGCAAAAGTGCCGCACATTGCACCCGGCCGGTCGCGTTGCTCTTCCGTACCTTCCCCCTGCGCGTGTTACATCCAGAGCTTCGCCGATCCGCCGGCGGTAAAGCCCTTGGGGAGAGTATATGCCTAAGCATCTGCGTTACGGTTGCGCCTCGCTCGCACTCATCGCCGGAACCCTTGCCGTGCCTTCGACCGTGTTCGCACAGTCGACGCTTCCGCCCGAAAATCCCGAAAGCGGGGCGGGGCCCAGCGCGGAGCAATCGGGCGACGCCATCGTGGTGACCGGTTCGCGCATTCGCCGCGATCCCCTGTCGCAGGATTCGCCGATCGTTTTCGTCGACGGCGAGGACATCGCCAAGACCGGGCTCAACTCCGTCAACGACGTGCTGCAGCGCCTCCCAAGCTCCGGCGGCGGCCTCAACGGCAAGTTCAACAATAGCGGCAATCTCGGCAACCCGCCCGACGGCGGCGGCGTCGGCGCCGGTGCGGCCGAGATCGACCTTCGCTATCTCGGCTCGCGGCGCGTGCTGGTGCTGGTCGACGGCATCCGCTTCGTCAACGGCGCCTCGGCCAGCGGTGTCCCCGGCTCGACCGACCTCAATGCAATCCCTGAAAGCGCGATCGAGCGGATCGAAGTGCTCCAGGACGGCGCCTCCGCAATCTATGGCTCCGACGCCATCGCGGGGGTGGTCAACATCATCACCAAGAAGCGTCAGGACGGCTTCCTCGCCTCGGCCCAGATCGGCACCACCGACCATGGCGACGGCACCACCCAGAATTATCAGCTGAGCTGGGGCAACAAGGGCGATGGCCCGCTGCAACTCGTCGTCGGCGGCAATTACGTCAAGTCGGGCGGCATCTCCGCCGGTGCCCGCGACATCTCGCGCTTCCCGGCGCCCTATTCGAACAGCTGCGCCGACGGCGGCTGCTCCGGCTTCCTGCCGAACGGACGCTACGCCGTGTTCGGTCAGGATCTGACGCTCAACGCCCCCGTCCTCGGGCGCCCCGCAACACCGGGCGATTTCCGGCCGTTCGTGAGCCCGGACGACCGCTTCAACTTCGGTCCGTTCAACTATCTGCAGATCCCGATCGAGCGCTACGGCGCCTTCGCCAATCTGAAATATGAAGTGACGCCGGACATCAACTTCTCGCTGCGCGGGATCTGGAACGAACGCAAGTCGAGCAACCGAGCGGCGCCGCTGCCGTTCGGCGTCGGAGTCGCGGCGGGAATCACGCCGGTGCTCGACGCCACCACCGTCGATGCGACCAATCCCTACAATCCGTTCGGAGTGACACTCGACGCCACCAACACCGACTTCATCTATCGCCGCTTCGTCGAAGGCGGGCCGCGCCGCTTCAACCAGAAGGTCGAGACGATCTACGGCGTGGCGACGCTCGACGGCAAGTTCCAGATCGGCGAGCGCGACTGGTATTGGGACCTGAACGGAACCTACGGCCGCAACAAGGCCAAGCAGCAGATGTTCGGCAACATCGATTCGAGCAAGCTTCGCCAGGCCCTCGGTCCGCTCGCCGCCTGCACCGCGCCGTGCGTGCCGTTCAACCTGTTCGGCGGGGCCGGATCGATCACCCAGCCGATGCTCGATTTCGTCACCTTCGTGCAGAATGACAGCAGCGAGCAGGAGACCTGGGACTTCACCGGCAACATTTCGGGCAGCCTGTTCGATCTCCCCGGCGGCCCGCTCGGCCTTGCTGCGGGCGTTGAATATCGCGATCTCAGCGGGCGCTTCGATCCGGATCCGATCGTCGCGGCCGGCTTCAGTTCCGACATTCCCGCCCGTCCCACCCGTGGCAGCTATTCGGTCTGGGAGGGCTATGCCGAGCTCAACGCGCCGCTGCTGTCGGACCGCACCTTCTTCCAGCTGCTCGAGCTGAACGGCGCCGTCCGGTTTTCCGATTATTCGACATCCGGATCGACGACGACGTTCAAGGGCGGCGTCAACTGGAAGCCGATCAAGGACCTGCGCCTGCGCGCCTCCTATGCCGAGGGCTTCCGCGCACCGTCGATCGGCGAGCTATTCGGCACCCAGTCGCGCTTCGATCAGCAGCTCGACGATCCCTGCTCCTCGCACCCCGACAATACCGCGGCGCGCCACTTCGCCAACGACGCGACCGTGCGCACCAACTGCATCGCGGCCGGCGTTCCCGCCAACGGATCCTATCAGCAGGCCAACCCGCAAATCTCGGTGCTGGTCGGCGGCAACGAGGATCTGAAGCCGGAAACCTCGAAGAGCTGGGTGTTCGGCGGCGTGTTCAGCCCGTCCTTCCTGCCGCGCTTCTCGCTCGAGGCGAATTACTACGACATCAAGATCCGGGGGGCGGTCCAGACCGTCGATGCGGAAGTCACCGTCACCAACTGCATCGTCGACAACGATCCCGCCGCCTGCGCGCTCGTTACCCGCGCCGGTGCGGGTCAGCTGACCCAGGTGCTCGGGCTGCTGCAGAACATCGCCGCGGTCGAAACCGACGGCATCGACGTCAATCTCGCCTATCGCACCGGCGAGACCGGGGCAGGGCGCTTCGGCATCACCTGGAACAACACCTTCCTGCTCAACTACGACGTGATCGTGCCGATCACCGACGGCGTTCAGGTGATCAGCCGCGAGGGCACCGAGCAGGGCAGCCCGTCACAGGGTTTCCCGAAATGGAAGTCGGTCGGCATCCTCGACTGGGATCTCGCCAATTACGGCGTCTCGCTGACCGGTCGCTACGTGTCGAAGCTGAAGGAGGCGGGCGGCAACGTCATGAAGGCGCGCTTCTACACCGATTTCCAGCTCCGGATCAGCGCCGGCGAGGATGATCGGTTCGGCTTCGCGCTCGGCGTCAACAATGTGTTCGACACCAAGGCGCCGGGCTGCGTGACCTGCGACATCAACAATTTCGATCCGACCGTCTACGATCTCCCGGGACGCTACCTCTACGCCCGGGCGACCGTGAAGATGTAAGACTGGAAGCGGAGGGCGGGGACGGCGGCGCCGTTCCTGCCCTATGCACGGGCGCCGATCTCCCGCACTTCGTCGCACCGGACGCACGCGTTGACGCGGCGCCCGGCGCGCCCTAACTCCCGGCCGCTTATGGCAAGCTATCTCGACTTCGAAAAATCGATCGCCGAACTGGAATCCCGCATCGACGAGCTGCGGGAGACGGCTCAGGACAGCGAGATCAATATCGACCAGGATATCGATCGCCTCCGCGCCAAATCGGACCGGATGCTGCGCGAGACCTATGCCAAGCTGACACCCTGGCAGAAGACCCAGGTCGCGCGGCACCCGGAGCGGCCGCACTTCAAGAATTACGTCGCGGCCCTGATCGACGATTTCATGCCGCTCGCCGGAGACCGCAATTTCGGCGAGGACGAAGCCATCATCGGCGGGCTCGGCCGTCTCGGCGGCCGCAAGGTGGTGGTGATCGGCCACGAGAAAGGCGACGATACCGCCAGTCGGCTC